>PBWA01000013.1 GCA_002728855.1 Flavobacteriaceae bacterium | reverse complement strand
GTAATCTTTAAAATGAGATCGCAAGATGTTTTACATTCTGCATACATGCCGCATTTCCGTGCTCAAATGAACTGTGTCCCTGGAATGATTACGGAGTTTAAATTCAAGCCTATAAAAACTACCCTTGAGATGCGTAATGATCCTGAAGTAATTTCAAAAGTTGAGAAAATAAATAAAATAAGATCAGAGAAAAGTAAAGAATTACAAAAAATAGGAGAAGAACCTTTGGACCCTTATGTTTTTGATTATGTTTTGATTTGTAATAAAATATGTGGTGCATCACATTATAATATGCAAATGAAAATTGTAGTCGAGACCGAAGAAGAATTTGAAAAATGGTACAGTGAAAAAGAAACTTTCGCTCAAATTATACAACAATAAACTATAAAAAATATAAGATATGTCATCCAATTCAGAACACCACGAGCATCATCATAAAGAAACCTTTATAACAAAGTATATTTTTAGTCAAGATCATAAGATGATATGTAAACAGTATTTAATTACAGGTTTATTTATGGGAATCGTAGGAATTGCAATGTCATTAGTTTTTCGTTTACAATTAGCATGGCCCGAGGAACCTTTTTGGATCATGGAGTTACTTCTAGGAGATTGGGCACCTGAAGGTGTAATGGATCCTAACGTTTATTTAGCTTTAGTTACAATCCATGGAACTATTATGGTTTTCTTTGTATTGACTGCAGGATTAAGTGGAACCTTTAGTAATTTGTTAATTCCTCTTCAAATTGGAGCCCGAGATATGGCATCTGGTTTTTTAAATATGATTTCTTATTGGCTGTTCTTTTTATCAAGTGTTGTAATGTTAGCCTCCCTATTTGTTGAGGCGGGTCCTGCTGCTGCTGGATGGACCGTTTATCCTCCACTTAGCGCCTTACCACAATCCATGCCTGGATCAGGCTTAGGGATGACTCTTTGGTTAGTTTCTATGGCAATATTTATTGCTTCCTCCCTTCTAGCAGCTCTAAACTATATAGTTACAGTCCTAAATCTTCGAACAAAAGGTATGACTATGACTAGATTACCATTAACAATTTGGGCATTTTTTATTACTGCAATTATTGGTGTTGTCTCTTTCCCAGTTCTTTTATCAGCTGCATTATTATTAATAATGGATCGAAGTTTTGGAACATCTTTTTTTCTTTCAGATATATTCATCCAAGGAGAAGTACTCCATTATCAAGGGGGATCACCTGTTTTATTTGAACATTTATTTTGGTTTCTTGGTCATCCGGAGGTTTATATTGTCCTACTCCCAGCTCTTGGAATAACCTCTGAGGTTTTGGCAACTAGTTCAAGAAAACCAATTTTTGGTTACAGAGCAATGGTAGCCTCAATTCTTGCTATTGCTTTTCTTTCAACAATTGTATGGGGTCATCATATGTTCATTGCAGGAATGAATCCTTTCTTAGGTTCCGTATTTACCTTTACAACTTTATTAATAGCAATTCCCTCAGCAGTTAAAGCGTTTAACTACATCGCTACTCTCTGGAAAGGAAATCTTCAACTAAACCCAGCGATGTTATTTTCAATTGCATTAGTTTCTACATTTATTTCTGGAGGATTAACAGGTATTATTCTTGGAGATAGTACTTTAGATATTAATGTACATGACACTTATTTTGTTGTTGCTCACTTTCATCTCGTCATGGGAATTTCAGCTCTCTATGGATTATTTGCTGGAGTTTATCATTGGTTTCCAAAAATGTTTGGTCGTATGATGAATAAAAATATGGGTTATTTTCATTTTTGGGTTACTGTAGTTTGTGCTTATGGTATTTTCTTTCCAATGCATTTTATTGGAATGGCAGGACTACCCCGAAGATATTATACTAACACAGCGTTTCCCTATTTTGATGATTTATCAGATATAAATGTAACAATAACTATTTTTGCTCTTACTGCTGGTTTAGCACAAATAGTTTTTCTTTATAATTTTATATACAGTATGTTTCATGGTAAACCAACTGAGCAAAATCCATGGAAATCCAATACATTGGAATGGACTGCTCCTGTAAAACATATCCATGGGAATTGGGAAGGTGAAATACCTCATGTTCATAGATGGCCATATGATTATTCCAAACCAGGGCATGAGGAAGATTTTGTCCCACAAAATATTCCGCTAAAGAAAGGTGAAAAAGAGTTACAACATTAATTACAGTTTAATTCTCTAAACTCTATTCATTTAATCATTTATCTTTGTATTAAATGAATGAGCATTTAGATCCTACTTTAGATAATTTACCTCCTGAGGATAAAGAATTTGATAAAGCACTAAGGCCAACAAGTTTTAACGATTTTGCAGGACAGGAATCTATTTTAGAAAATTTAAAAATTTTTGTAGAGGCTGCAAATCAAAGAGATGAGGCATTAGATCATGCATTATTTCATGGCCCACCTGGGCTTGGCAAAACAACATTAGCTTACATATTGGCCCATGAGTTAAAATCAGACATTAAATTAACCTCAGGTCCAGTTCTGGATAAACCTGGTGACCTTGCTGGCTTATTGACAAATTTAAAATCTAGAGATATTTTATTTATAGATGAAATTCATCGGTTAAGTCCAATTGTAGAAGAATATCTCTACTCTGCAATGGAAGATTATAAAATTGATATAATGATTGAAACTGGACCAAATGCTCGATCGGTTCAAATCAAGCTAAATCCCTTTACTCTAGTTGGAGCTACAACAAGATCAGGTCTTTTGACTGCACCAATGAGAGCTAGATTTGGTATTAGTAATCGTTTGGAATATTATTCTACTGAGCTACTAAGCACAATAGTTGAAAGAAGTGCTGAAATTTTAAATATTTCAATTTCGCAGGAGGCTGCAATTGAAATTTCAGGAAGAAGCAGAGGTACCCCAAGAATTGCTAATGGATTATTAAGAAGAGTTAGAGATTTTGCTCAGATTAAAGGAGATGGAAATGTGGATTTAGGAATCACTAAAGTTTCTTTAAAGGCATTAAATGTTGATAGTTATGGTTTAGATGAAATGGATAACAAAATTTTATCTACTCTAATTGATAAATTTAAAGGAGGCCCCGTAGGAATCTCAACAATTGCAACTGCTTTATCTGAAAGTGTTGAAACAATTGAAGAAGTTTACGAACCTTTCTTGATACAACAAGGGTTTATTATAAGAACTCCAAGAGGCAGAGAGGTAACAGATTTAGCATACAAACATCTTGGAGTATTAAAAAATAATCAAAGAGATCTTTTTTAATTATTAAATGAAACAAGATCCAACAACCTTCATTAAAAGTAAAGCCAAAAGTCTAGGATTTTTATCTTGTGGAATTTCACGAGCTACTTTTTTAGAAGAAGAGGCAAGTAATCTTGAAAAATGGCTGAATGATGGTAAACATGGAAAAATGAAATATATGGAAAATCATTTTGATAAGAGACTAGATCCAAGAAAACTAGTTCCTGGAGCAAAAAGTATTATTTCTTTAACTTATAATTATTTTAATGATAATTTTCAAAAAGATAAGAATGCTCCCAAGATTTCAAAATATGCATATGGAAGTGACTATCATCTTATAATAAAGAAAAAATTAAAAATTTTATTTAAGGAATTAAAAAAAAATTTTGGCGATATCAATGGTCGGGTTTTTGTTGATTCAGCTCCCATTATGGAAAAGCCCTGGGCTGCAAAAAGTGGACTTGGATGGATTGGGAAAAATACAAACTTAATTAGTCAAAAAATAGGGTCATATTATTTTTTAGCAGAAATAATTGTTGATTTAGAGTTTGAATATGATACACCAGTGACAGATCATTGCGGAAGCTGCAGAGCATGTATTGATTCTTGTCCTACAGGAGCACTTGATATACCTTATCAGATTGATGCAAGTAAGTGTATTTCATACTTAACTATAGAACTGAGAGATGAAATTCCATCTGAGTTCAAAGGCAAAATGGACAATTGGGCTTTTGGCTGTGATGTATGCCAAGATGTATGTCCTTGGAATCGTTTTTCTCAAAAACACAACGAGCCCCTTTTCAATCCAAATGAAGAGTTAATAAAAATGGAAACAAAAGATTGGGAAGAACTTACTGAGGAAACTTTTGAGGTGATTTTTAAAAACAGTGCAGTCAAAAGAACCAAATTTAAAGGATTAAAAAGAAACATCTCGTTCATTTCTTAAATCCCTCCAACAAGTTCAATTGAAGTATTTTGCCTATTGAAATTTTCTAAATCGTTTTTAGAAATTTTTGTATCCCAGACATATACTCTTTTTAAGTTTTTGAAACTTTCAATTGTTTCAAATGAATTTTTTGAAATTTTGGTTCCATATAAATTTAGAACTTCTAAATTTTCTAACTTTTGAAGAATTTTAACTCCCTCATCACTTATTGAATTTTTTTGGATGTCTAGATTTATTAAATTTTTAAGATTTATAAAATTCAATAAAGATTTATCAGAAAGATTTGAATCTTTTATAAATAAATAAGCAATATGATCTTTTATTTCCTTGAGTTGGTTAAATTCATCTTCAGATAAATTATCTTTTAAATATTTGACAGAAACAAATTTTTTATTGCCAGAAATATATTTTATTTGAAAAATGGATTTATCAATATTTACTAATTTAGATTCATCCAATTTTTGAATAATTATTTTTTCAAACCATTCTTTTTCTGAAAAATCTAAGTTGTACATTTTATTTAACGAAATTTTAATTTCATCTGGGATTTCAATTGATGATAGAAAATCATTCGATTTATCAGAGTTCTTAATCCACCATAAAATAGTATTTATCTCATCATATGAAACTATTGGCCCATCAGGGGGCATAAACTTGATATTGTCAATGGGCAGAACTATTCTTTTAAAAATTAAACTATTTCGAGGATTAATTTTATCAATTGGCGAACCTGCATTTCCTCCCTTGATTAATTGAGAGAGAGAAGATAAATCCAGATTCCCTCTTTTTAATTCGTTGTTATGACAAGAAATACATTTATTTATGAGAATCGGTTCAACTAGATTTGAATATAATTTAATTGAATCCAAACTTATTGAAATTTCAGGAAGTAAATTATGATTTTCAACAAACCGATTTTTTATTTCTTCAGGCGCATATTCAAACAAGTAATTTTCCCCATGTGTTAAATTACCTCCATTATGTCCAGTTACGAATAAAATTAAAATAATTGCAAGGTTTGAAAATGATTTAAATTTATTAGGAACAAAATCTTTAAAAAAAGATAAACGTATAATCCATGCAAAAAATGATATTCCAACTAATATAAAACCAAATAACTTATGTAGGTATAGGTTTTCTTCAATATAAAGTCCAGTTTGAGCAAGAAACCATCCAAATAAGGCACTTATTGCTGAGGATATAAACCCTAAAAACCATGAAAAAGCTATGATTCTGTTATTGATCTGATTTTTAAATAGATTGGAATATGTCTCAATCAGCACGGAAAGTATTAAAAATCCTATTGGAAGATGAACTAGCAAAGGATGAAGTCTTCCAAAGAAAGAGGAAATATCTAATACAATCATTTGTATTTTAAGTTCTAATTAATTTAACTGGATAAGTTTTACCAGAATTCCACTGCGGGACATAAATGTTACCATCATTATCAATGCATACATCATGTGGATTAAGAAAAGTCTTTTGATCATAAATCGGTTTTTCTATTACTCCCTCTTTATATTTCGGCAAATTTCCTCCAGGCAGAGAAACAATTTTGTTATTAATATCCAAGACAGCTAACATACCATCATAATTCCACCAACTTTCTGTAATGATTACCGCAAAGAATAAATTTTTTCCTTTGATTACTGGACGACAAATCCAATATCCTGG
The DNA here is from genome assembly GCA_002728855.1 of Flavobacteriaceae bacterium. Taxonomy (GTDB): domain Bacteria; phylum Bacteroidota; class Bacteroidia; order Flavobacteriales; family Flavobacteriaceae. Next base: position 106,017 of record PBWA01000013.1, on the reverse strand, counting down.
GAGTGAAATAGTTTCAATGTGATTTCCATTTAAATCAAATCTTTTAAATTCATTTTTAGTTCTAGATGAAATTAGTAGAGTGGAATTATTTTTATCTCTAGTATCAAGTGTAATTCCATGACAGCAATCAAACTGATCTGATCTTTCACCCCGCCCTCCAAAGTGTTTTATATAATTGCCTTTTGAATCGTATTTAATTATAAAGTCTTTTCCATAACCATCTGCAATAAAAATATCCCCATTAGGTGCAATTGCAGTTTCTGTTGGTTTAAAATCATCTGCTGAAGCATACTCTTTTATTTCTTGTGGATAATCAAATTCTAAAATTTTTCTTCCTTTAAGATCAGTTTTGCAAACCTTGTGTTGGTCAGGATCAGTGATATATAAAAATTCTTCCCCACCTTCATCCACTATCGTTAAACCATGAGCTGAAGAATAGCCGACACTCCATGATCCTAAAATTTTTCCAGATTGACTGTAGATTAACACATTGTTTTTTGGATGAGTGGTAGTCATAAAAATTCTATTTTTCTTATCCATTACCATTTCATGACAATGATTTACAGGAAAATCATTGTAATTCTGAACCCCCCATTTCTTATCTACTTTATATTTAAAATCTCCATGACCAACAATTTCATTGTCTTGTTTTAAATTTTTTTGAATTGAAAATGATTGAATTGGTAAACTTGCTCCAATTCCTAGTAGAGCAGATTTTTTTATAAAATTTCTTCTTGAGTTTAATTTTGTTTTTTTCATGATAAAATTTCTTTAACAACATGACCGTGAACATCTGTCAATCGATATCTCCTACCTTGATGTTTAAAAGTCAACCTTTCATGATCAATACCTAGAAGATGCATTACTGTTGCTTGAAAATCATGAATGTGAACAGGTCTTTCTGCTAGATTATAACCAAATTCATCAGTTGAGCCAATGGTTATTCCTTTTTTAATTCCGGCACCGGCCATAAAAATTGTGAAACATTTTGGATGATGATCTCTTCCATATCCAGGATCAGTAATTAATCCTTGAGTATAATTTGTTCTACCAAACTCTCCTCCCCAAATTACAAGAGTGTCTTCCAATAAACCTCTTTGTTTTAGGTCTTTAATAAGAGCTGCTGTAGGCTGATCGGTATCCTTACATTGAGTTTGAATATCCTTATTTAAATTTCCGTGTTGATCCCAGCCTTGATGATAAAGCTGAATAAATTTAACATCTTTTTCAACTAATTTTCTTGCTAAAAGACAATTAGCAGCGAATGTTCCAGGGTTTTTACTCTCCTTACCATACATGTCAAAAATGTAGTCTGGCTCATTAGAGACATCCATTACTTCAGGCACAGATGTTTGCATTCTGTATGCCATTTCATATTGAGACATTCTTGATAAAATCTCAGGATCTCCTATATCCTCATAATTTTCATTCTCAAGTTTTTTAAGATATTCAATTTGTTCTTTCCTTATATCACCTGTTACTCCAGGAGGATTTTCAAGATATAGTACAGCATCTTTACCAGATCTAAATTGAACGCCTTGATATTTAGATGGCAAAAATCCATTGCCCCAAGATCTAGCATAAAGCGGCTGTCCTTGTTTATCCTTAGTTACTAGCACAACAAATTCGGGAAGATTTTTGTTATCTGATCCAAGACCATAACTAATCCAAGATCCCATAGATGGTCTCCCAGGTAAATTAGAACCAGTTTGAATGAATGTTACTGCAGGGTCATGATTAATTTCTTCTGTATACATTGATTTAATGAAACATAATTCATCAACTATTTTAGATGTATGAGGCATAAGATCACTCATCCAGGCTCCACTTTCTCCATGTTGTTTAAAATTAAATATTGATGAAACTAATGGAAAACTAGCCTGACCTGCAGTCATACCAGTGAGTCTTTGACCATCTCTTATACTTTCGGGAAGTTCTTGTCCATTTAATTTTTTTAGCAGAGGTTTATAATCAAAAAGATCTAATTGTGATGGAGCTCCACTTTGAAAAAGATAAATAATTCTTTTTGCTTTAGCAGGAAAATGGGGAAGCCTTGGGCTTTGATTTATATCATTTGTAATGCTTCCAAAAACAGGGGTTGGATTAATTAGAGAGCCTAATGTTAGAGCTCCTAAACCAAGAGATGTTCTTGTTAAGAAGTCTCTTCTAGTATATTTTTCATTATGATGGTGATCATTACAATTCATAACTTAATAATTATCTTTTCATATAGACCTCATCATGATTTAAAAGTGTATTCGCTACCATTGCCATAGCTGCAGTCTTATATCTATTTAAACTTCTGTCTCGGGGCTTTTCTCCACTTTTAAATATTTCATATGCAAGTTTAGGATTTTTTCTGAACTTATCAAGTTGTTGAAAGTAAAGTTCTTTAAGTAAATCTAGCTCTTTCTTTTTTGGTTCTCTTGAAGTACAAATTCTAAACCCTAGAGAAATTGACTCATCTATTGAATTTGGGGCCTCTTTTTGAATCCTTTCAGCCAAAATTCTAGAGGCTTCAAAAAACTGAGGATCATTTAGTAAAACAAGTGCTTGCAAAGGAGTATTAGTTACTTCTCTTTTGACAGTACAAACCTCTCTTGTAGGGGCATCAAAAGTTGTCATTGATGGAGGAGGGGATGTTCTTCTTATAAATGTATACATACTCCTTCTGTAGAGACTATCTCCTGAAGATTCTTTATAGTTCATTAATTTTATTGAGAAATTTGATTTTTCCTTCCATAATCCTTCGGGCTGATATGGTTTTACACTTTGACCACCAACATGCTTGACTAATAAGCCACTAGTTGCAAGGGCATTATCACGAATCATTTCTGCAGGAAGTCTATAACTGTTGGATCTGGAAAGGAAAATGTTATTAGGATCAACCTCAACAAATTTTGGATTTGGCAAAGAACTTTGCATATAGGTATGTGAATTAACCATTAATCTTAAAAGAGCTTTAATGTCCCAATTATTTTCAATTAGATAATTTGATAAAAAGTCAAGCAGTTCTGGATGGGAAGGTAAAGATCCTTGAACACCAAAATCATCTGGGGTTTGAACTATACCTTTTCCGAAGATCATTTGCCAGTATCTATTAACAGTTACTCTTGAAGTAAGCGGATTTGTTTTGTCAAATAACCATTCTGAAAGGCCTATTCTGTTTTTTGGAAGATCAGAAGACATTTTTGGGAGTTTGGAAGGAACATCTGCGTTAACCTCATAGCTGGGCATTGTGTAAAGGCCTCTCTCGTATAGATATGATTTTCTTTTATTAACCATATCTTCCATAACCATTACTTCCATAACATCAGAAACCTTATCTAACCATTGGGATTTTAAATTTTTAAGTTCATTTTTAAGTTTACTTACCTTGAAATCATAATTAATTATATGATCTTTTTTATCTATATCGGTAAAATTTATTTTATTATCCAGGTCATACTGATTGTAAACAAGTCCAATTTCATAACTCGTTAGGGGTTTTTTGTAGATAATAAGATCATCGATTAATCCTTTAAAAAATTTATTATCACCACTTGAACCATCATAAGAAACACCAACCATAACAGATCTTCTTTCTTCTTTTATTCCGCTACTAGATACTGGTTTGATAGTTTTATAAAGGTTATCAACTAAGGAATTATTTTCAATCATTGATCCATTTAGATACAGATTGACACCTTCTGCTTTTCCAGATCCATCATATGAGAATGATAAATGAGTCCATTTATTTTTTAGAATTGAATCTTTTGATTTGATATGAACTTGATTACCTGGTAAGGAACTTATAAGTCTAAAATTTATATAGTTTTCATCGTCTAGATACAAATCCCAACCTCTCCAATAATTATTTTTGCCACCAGTTGTTCCCATAATTGTTTGTCCAAAACCTTTTTTTCTTTTTTCTGTATTAATCCACACAGAGGCTGAAAAAGGATCAGTCCATTCAAAATTAGGAACTGATTCTAGGTAAAATTGAGCCCCACCAGCTCCCATTCTAAATGCATTCCCATCAATTCCCTTCTCAATTTCAGGTTTAATGTTGCAGGTGATGTTTAAATTATTATCAATAATAAATTTTGAAGATCTTGCAAACGATCCTTGAACAATATTTGTGACATCAGGACTGGTCTTTTTATATGATCTAATTTTTTCAAGACTTGCTTTTTGAATTATTGATTTATTAATAAGGGAATAAGATTTATAATCTGAAAGTTGATTAGAGTAATCATAAAACTCTGAAAGTTCTTTTCTTGTTAGAGCTAATTTTGATTCTTTCTCATTTATTTTTTTTTCAATATCAGAAATATCTTTTTCAGTAGATTCATCAGGCAGAAGTAGAAGAGGACCAAAGTCACCATCATCCCCAGTCATTCCAAGCTCTCTTGTTTGATTAAAAAAAGCTGAAAGTTGGAAATAGTCTTTTTGAGAAACGGGATCAAATTTATGATCATGGCATTTGGCACACATCATCGTAAGTCCAAGAAAAGCTGTTCCTAATGTTTCAGTTCTATCAAAAACATAGTTTAATCTCCATTCTTCATCAATAACTCCACCTTCAGCAGTCATTGGTGAATTTCTGTTAAATGCAGTTGCTAATTTTTCTTCTCTAGAGGCATTCTCCCTTAGGTCTCCAGATAATTGAACTGAAACAAATTCATTATAAGGCATATTTTTCTTGAAAGCATTTATAACCCAGTCTCTCCATGGCCACATTGTTCTTATTCCATCAGCATGTAATCCATGGGAATCGGCGTATCTAGAAAGATCAAGCCAATCCATTGTTAAACGCTCTGCATTTTCGTCACTACTTAAAAGTTCATCAACAATTTTAGAATAAGCATCTGGATCATTATTAGCAATGAAAGCGTCAATTTCTTCAATACTTGGCGGTAATCCAGTAAGATCAAAATACACTCTGCGAAGTAATTTTTCCTTTTTAGCAACATCAGAAAATTCAAGATTTTTTTCTATTAGTTTTTTGTGAATGAAATGATCAATTTCATTTTTAATTTTTCCATTTACTTTTTTTGGTTTTGGAATATTGACATTTTGAACTGGTAAAAAAGACCAATGTTCTTTCCATTCCGCTCCTTGCTCAATCCATTTTAATATTATTGCTTTTTCTTTTGAATTTAAGCTGAGCTTAGATTCAGGAGTTGGCATCATAACTTCAGGATCATTTGATAAAATCCTGTGAGCGACTTCGCTACTATAAATACTTCCAGGTGAAATAGCTATTTTCCCACTTGATAATTTTGAAAACGCAATTTTTTCATCATCTAATCTAAGACCAGCCATTCTTGTTTTTTCATCAGGTCCATGACAAGAAAAACATCTATCGGAAAGGATTGGTTTAACATGATAATTAAAATCAATTTTTTCGGGAAGAGAAGCATACTCATATGTCACTTCATCAGGAAGATTTAATGAACATGAAAAAAACAGACTAGCTAAAATGAAATAATTAAAAAGCTTCATAAAATATGCAACCAACTAATAAATTTAAAAAAAAACTAAATTTTAAAAAAATCTCATTCAAATTTAATCTCTAGAAATCACATAGATATAATCGTCATTTGTAAGAACAAAAAAATTATTTTCACCAACAGGTAAAATTTTTCTAGCGTTTAAAGAAATTGGAAGAGGAAGAAATTTTGAGGTATTAAAATTTTCTATTTCATGCCCCCAGTCACTTAAAACTCCACCAGGATTTGCACTGGAGGCTCCTAATTCTGTAACGTATTGGTGAAAATTTCCAACATAAAATAATTCAGAATCATCACCTTTATTAAAAAAGAAATCTTCTATAGAGCTAAACTGGGCTTCTTTAGGGAGGGGCTTACCAATAAACTTTTCTCCATCATTAATAAATAGGATTGATCTTAATTCATAGATACTATTGGTTTCAAGGATTTTGTCTTCAGATTTTCCCGTTAGACTCTTTATGTTATTAACTTTAGAAAAATTGATGTATTTAGGAAATTTCTTTTTTAAATAAGGCAATTGTTTATCTAGTTTATCCTTAGAAGCAAAGGGTACGTATGCTCCAAAAAAATCATAAAAAATTATTGGGTCTAGCTGAAGGTTTTCATCGTAATCATCTAGGTATATTTTGACCGGCTTTTCCTTATCTGGCTTCCACTTAAAATTTGACCCTGCATTTCCGGCTAAAATATCAATTTTACCATCAGAATTTATATCATCAACAAGTACAGTATTCCATAATCCATTAGTTTGCAAAAGGCCAAGTTGATCCGTTGCATCAACAAAATTATCATTTCCCTTGTTTAATAAAATCATTATGGGCATCCAGTCTCCAACCATTACAAGATCAACATTTAAGTCGCCGTCGATATCAGCCCACTGACTATCAGTAATCATTCCGAATCTTTCTTTCATGATGATTTCAAAAGAATTTTTTTTAGTGTTTTTGAGTATAAAGCTGTAAGGACTTAAGCCATAGGATCCTGGAATTGATCTACTTCCAATAAAAAGATCTTGATATCCATCATTGTTATAATCATAAACTGAAACAGAGGATCCATTGGTTAAAGGAAGAGAAATTGGCAACCTTGAAAAAGATCCATTTCCGTTATTTATATACAATCTATCCATTAGATTTTCATCAAGTTCTTTTAAGTCGCTACCACCACTTACGACATATATATCCAAGTCACCATCATTATCAATATCAATAGTTGCCGCATCAACATCTTCATATTTACTATCTCTTATAAAATCTGGTATTTTTAAAGGTGTAAAATTTAAACCCTTTGAACCGAGAAAAATTTTGGCACTTTGATATCGAGCACCACCAATGAAGACATCTTCAATACCATCATTATTAAAATCAGCTACTACTCCTGCCGGTCCCTCATAAGAGAGTCTTTCAGGGATTAAACGCTCTCTTTCATAATCATAAAAACCATTTTCTTTATGCTTAAATGGAAGAATATTTAGAGAAAATTCAGAAGGATTTTTATCAAATACTATTGTGTTTTTAGCTACACTTTTTTTATTAATGACTAGTTCTTGATTAACATCAATATTTTTTTCAGTTTGAAAAACACCATCTGACCATCTAACAACAATTGAATCTATCTTCGATATATTACCAAGCCCAAAATAAATTTTATGAGATGAGGATGATTGAAATCCTCTTGTCACAATATTTTCTCTAATCCAATATTTTTCTCCTGAAAAAATATTGATTTTTGCACCTCTTGTAACGGCATAGTTCTTATCCCCCTTCAAATTTAATGAGATGTAACTATTATTTTTATTATTGGATAGGTTTTCAAGAATAGTGGAGTTTGAATTTAAATTATTAAGGACGATATCTAAATCACCATCATTATCCAGATCAGAATAAGCTGCTCCATTACTATAAGAAGGTTTACCAACAAATGATTTGTTTATATCTTCAAATTCAAGATCTCCTAGATTTTTAAATAAAATATTTGGAATTTTAAGAGTTGGCATTTCATCAATAAGCTTTTTCTTTATTTCATCTTGCCTGGAGTTATTATACTGAGTAAAATCAACATTACTTAGATAATTAATATAATCTAAATCGTTAGGTCTTTTTGCTATACCATTGGTAATAAAAATATCATTTAATCCATCTGAATCAAAATCTTGAAGTAAAACTCCCCAACTCCAGTCGGTAGCATATGTTTTGGTAAGAAGAGCTATTTCAGAAAAAGTTCCATCGCCTCTGTTTAGATGAAAGTGATTTCTCGCAAATTGAGGTTCAAAGCCAAATTCTTTTTTTATTCTGCTCACTTGATCTTCGTCTTCTCCTCCAGATTTCAAAAATATTTTTGGATCATATGGCATCATATCAGTTGTGAAAATATCTTGTCTTCCATCGGAATTTAAATCAGCAATATCTACACCCATTGTAAAGTGCGTAGAATGGGAAAGTGTTTTTTTAACGGATTCAGCAAATGTTTTGTCTTTATTGTTTATATATATGTAATCGTTCTCGTGAAAGTCATTTCCAATATATATATCCATCCATCCATCATCATTGATATCAGTTGTTGTTATAGCAAGACCATACCCTAACGGGCTATCATAAATATTAGCTTTTTTTGTAACATCAATAAATTTCCCTTCAATTTCATTAAGTCTATTTTCATAGAATTTATCACCTGAAAGAGCGTCCGATTCAATTCTTTTTTCAGATGTTCCATAACTTCTAACAGTATGGATTGCATGATTAAGCAAATACATATCTAAATCCCCATCACGGTCATAATCAAAGAATGTAGCCTGGGTTGAAAATCCTGAAAAATCTAAACCAAATTCAGAAGACATTTCAGTAAAGGTTAAATCTCCATTATTTATGTATAGTAAATTATGAGATTTGTTTGAGCTTATTGGACTAACCTTTGTTACATATATGTCAAGAAATCCATCTAAATTTACATCCTCAAAATTAACTCCGTTTGACCAGCTATTCTCAATTTTAATTCCAGATTCAATTGTAATATCAACAAATTTTAAGCCGCCTTGGTTTAAATATAAACGATCAGGTAAAAGATTTGCAGAAAAATATATGTCTTCTAGTCCATCATTATTTATATCTCCTACTGCTACACCTCCTCCATTGTAATAATAGAGATATTCAATAATATTTAATTGAGTTTTATATTCTAAGGAATTAGAAAAATCTATTCCCGTTTGATCTGAATTTAATGATTTAAATGGGATAGTTGATTCAAATACTTTATCCTCCGGAGAACATCCAAAAAATAAGAAAATAAATAATGAAAAAAATATAAATGAATCCTTAATCATTTTGAGCTAAAATTATAAATGGTAAGACTGTCCCTGTTTCTTGTGACTAGCATTTTATTATCGTTAATCATCAATATATCTCTAATCTCTCCCTTTAAGAAGAATCCTTTTCCACTGGGATGAAAATCAAAACTCTTTCCGTTTATATTTTCAAGATAAATTCCATAAGAAGCATCATAAATACCAACTTCAGGTTTAACATTGAATAAATTTCCACCCATCACAATATCTTTATCTCCATCATTATCAAAGTCAGATGTATTGATTGCGTATACAGGGCTAAACTGAACTTCTTGAGGCAAAGAAATTCTTTCAAATTCAAAATCTCCTTTGTTAAGGTAGATTGAGGTTTCCAAATTATTAGCGTCAAAAATTAAAACTCCTTCCATTTCTTTTTCGGTGAAAATTTTTGAGATATCCGCATCTTTAAATGATTCATAATCAGGAAACTTTTTCTTTAAACTTTTTATCTGATCAATTAAATCATGTCTTAGTGCGTATGGATAATATTTTCCATCTTCAGCTTTAAATGATATAATCCCTTCACCAAAACCATTTCTGTCAAAATCATTAAAGAAAAGTCTTATTGGATTTTCGTTACTTGCTTTAAACCTTGAATTTAATCCATGATTTCCAACAATTAGGTCCATCATTCCGTCATTGTTTATGTCTTCAGCATGTATAGTATTCCACCATCCTTTTTCATTTTTTAAGGAACTTGACACAGGATTAAAAACACCTTTTTTGTTTTCAAAAAGCCTCACGCCCATATACTCTCCAACTATAATTAAGTCCTTATCATTATCATTGTCAATGTCAATGAAAGAAGCATCAGTAATCATTCCAATATTAACCAAATCTTGAGCTCTTAAATTGGTTTCATTAGTAAATTTCCCCTTACCATCATTAATTAATATAAATCCAGAGCCTGGTAATCCATACTGTCCAATTTTAATTCTCTCACCAACAAATAAGTCCATGTATCCATCTCCATTTATGTCAGCACTTGCAACAGCTCCAGTACTAATATTATTTTTACTGTCAGGAAGTTTTTGATTTGAATCTGAAAAATTACCTTTTCCGTCATTTATAAAAAGCCTATCAAAAAGTTGTTGAGAATAACCTGCAACTTCAACTCCTCCACTAGCAAGATAAAGATCTAAATCACTATCGTTGTCTACATCAAAAAGAAGAACTTCAGAATTTTCTGAATCTTTATATTTTTCAAAAAAAGAAATATCAAACTCTTTTTTAATAAAATTATCATCCTTTGCTAGAAAGATTTGAGGATTATAACCTTTTGAGGCAGATATAATAAAATCAGATAATCCATCACCGTTAATATCTCCTTTTGTAAGTTTTGGCCCTTCAGTACTACACATGTGATAGATGAGACGCTCCTTGTCAAAATCAACAAAACTATTTTCCTTGTGCAGATATGAACTTCTCATTTGTGTTTTTTCAAAAAGTAAGGGCTGATTTTTTTTCTCGCCAGGAATATTTTCAGTAGAATTACTCTCTGATTCTTTTAGCCTAATGGTCTGATTAACTTTAACTTTTTTCAAAATGGTTTTAGATCCGTATGGCCAAATAACTTCTATGTCAACTTCTTTTGAAAGTCCTACTCCAAAATTGGGTCTCACATCGACTGATGATTGAAAACCTCTTACTGGCTGTACTTCTTGAATATATGTTTCATCACTTGTTTTAACATATATTTTTGTTCCAATTGCATTTTTGTTTTTCTCTAGGCCCTCTAGTTCAAACTTTATAAAATTATTTTCTTCTTTGTTTAGTTTATTTTCAAAAACAAAAACAGGCATATTCACATTGCTTACCACTAAATCTAGATCTCCATCATTGTCAATGTCTCCATAAGCAGCACCATTAGAAAAACTTGAAAGATTAAGGCCAGAATTAGTATAATTTTCAAATTTAGTTTTACCAAGATTTTTATATGAGTGGTTGGGAACTGGTTCTGAGGGAATGATTTCAATTAACCTTTTGTAATCAACCTGATTATTTGCAACAATTGATTTGACTACTTCTTTATTTGAGATGTATTGAAGATAATCTTGATTTGTTAAGTCCCTAAATATTCCATTAGCAATGAATAGATCTTTAAGTCCGTCATTATCCATATCAAAGAACAAGGCACCCCAACTCCAGTCAGATGCTGCCACTCCTGAGAATCTTCCAATTTCACTAAATGTATCGTTATTATTATTAAGATGCAGTACATTTCTTGTAAACTGGTGATGGTAGCCGTTTTTTAAAACATACTGATACTTGTTCCAATCTTCAAATGTTGTAACTGTTTTAAGTCTTTTATAATCAGAGGGGAGCATCTCTGTTACAAATATATCATTGGTTCCATTATTATCAATGTCAGCAAGATCAGCACCCATTGAAGCGCCACTAATGGATTTCATTTGGGAGGTAAGCTCTTCGCTGAAAGTTCCATCTTTTTGATTGATGTAGAGATAATCCCTTTCAAAAAAATCGTTACAAACAAAAATATCTTCCCAACCATCATTATTTACGTCACCAACTGTAACCCCCAAACCAAAACCTATTATGCTACCGTAAATGTTAGCTTTTTTACTTACATCAAAAAATTTCCCATCCCTATTCTCCATTAACTTATCTCCCCCAAGTAGATCTCTATTAGGCCTTTCATTTCTTGTCAGCTTAAATGAAGCTATTGACTGATAAGAATTATTTAACATGTATGCATCAAGATCTCCATCTTTATCGTAATCGAAAAAACTTGCATGAGTTGAGTATCCTCTATCATCTAAATTATATTGCTCTGCTGATTCTGTGAAAGATAAATCTCCATTATTTATAAATAATTCATTTTGTTTATTATCCCCTTTTATGTCTCCTGAATTACAAACATAAATATCTAAAAAACCATCAGCATTTATATCCACCATCGTCACTCCTGTAGACCATGCTTTTTCTCCTCCAACACCAGCAGATTCAGTAATGTCCTTAAATTTAAAATTTCCAAGATTAAGAAATAATTTATTTTGATTTTGATTCGATGTAAGATATAGATCTATTAGGCCATCGTTGTTAACATCGCCTAGGGAAACCCCTCCTCCATTATAAAAGTTTCTGTAGAGATAAACATTAAAATTTTGATCAAACTCTAAATTGTTGGAAAAAGTAATGCCTATCTCTTGATTGTTTTTTAATTCAAACAAGGGATTTGAATTCTCACAGGAGAATAAAAAAACTAAAGTAATAAAGAGAAATATATGAAGACTTCGCATTTAACTTTTAATTAATTTTTTCTGATACATCTTCAATTATCACAGCAACATCTCTTCCATCTATTTTATACATTGTAATCTGCCTATTTCCATCAACTTTCACAAATGCAAAGTTATTGTTAGAGTCTAATTTTAAATCAATTTCTATAAAATCATTTCCAGGATACCATAATTGTAAAGTATCTTTTATTTCGCTGATCAAGTTGTCTGAATTATATTCCTGATTCCAAGCTATCCATGAATAGTAATTAAATCTAATATCCATGCCTTTCATGATCCTATCACCATCAAATATCCCCATGAATGACATCCTGATTTTTTTTCCATTTTTAACTGAATCTTTTGGATACAAAATATATTCTGGGTAAAGATTTCTGGCTCCAGAAGTAATTAATTTTTTCTTATTTAAATCAGCACATATTTCATAAAAATCATCTTTACTCTGTCCAATTTTTAACCCTAGAAATAAGTCATCAAATGTCTTACCAGATTTAAGCTCTTTTTTTAAAAGCTTACTATATTCTGATTCTATCTCACAAGCTGAAAAACAGATAAGAAATAAAAGATAGAAAACAATATTATTTAATCTCATAAAATTTAATAGCTTCATTATTAATTCCAGTAATTAATATTTTTTCTTTTCCAATATTAATTAGTTCAAATTTACGAATTTGCCCATCAATATTGAGTGACTTTAGATTTGTAAAACTTAATTGATCTTGATTTTTTTTAACATCTATTATCCATCCTTTTGAACTATCATATCTTCCAAATTGAGGTTTTACTAAATACTGATTACCCCCAAAAATTAATCTTGTAATATTTTTGTCACTTGGATGATAATTTACAATATCAAAAACTGGCGAATAATTAATTTCTGATGGTAAAGAAATTTTATTGAACTTTCCATCATTATTTATGTAAATAGCTGATTCGAGTGTTTTTATCTCCAACACAGTAGATTCATTTAACAACTCTTTACTGAAAATTTTCTCTATTGAAGCATCAGAGTAATCCTTATAGTAAAAAAGTTGCTTTTTAAGACTAGGCATTTGATTGATTAAATCATCTTTATCTAAAATTGGGAAATATGAACTTCCAATTTTCTCACAAAGTATTTGTTCGTAAAAACCATTTTTATCAAAGTCATTTACATAAAGCCTCATATTTGATGAAAAAAAGTTATTTGTTCCAAGATTCCCTGCCAAAATATCTATGTCTCCATCCTTATCTATATCTGTTAAATTTATTTTATTCCACATCCCACTAGAGTTAGAAAGACCAAATTCGTTTGTGTAATCTTTTAAAACTCCATTTTTATTTATAAATACTTTTATTGGCATCCATTCTCCAGCAACAATTAGATCAGGAAATTTATCACCATTAAGGTTTACCCAACTCGCTGATTTAATTAGCCCGATTCCTCTTAGGTCTTTTTGCTCAACTTTAACAAATTTATTTTCCCCCTTATTTTCTAAAAGGTGACCAGACGTAGGGATTCCATAGAGATCGGGATTAAATCTTTCTCCAATAAATAAATCAAGTAAACCATCATTATTATAATCATCAATTGCAACTGCACCAGTTGCGATAGGACTTTCAAATTCAAAAGATTTTGTAGATAAAGTAAATTTTCCTTCTCCGTCATTAATGTAGAGTCGGTCATTTAAATTTTTATTATACATTGAAAATGCTTTTCCTCCAGAACCAACATACAAATCTAGATCTCCATCATTGTCACTATCAAAAAATTCTGCGACAACATCTTCTGCTGATGAATTTTTTGAAAATGGATCAATTATTTTTTCATATTCACTACCTCTTGATAAAAAAATCACTGAGCTTTCTCCTTTAGCTCCTCCAATAAAAAAATCAGTAGCACCATCATTATTTATATCTCCACTGGCTAGGGCAGGACCTTCATTACTGTACATCTGAGTTAAAAGCCGTTCTTTGTTAAAGTCTATGAATTTATTTTCATTGTGTTTGAAATTAAATAATTCAACTTCATCGAGTTTTAAATTTAAATTTGAATAATTTGCCATATCAAAATATTCATAGTCACTCTCCTCTTGCTTTATTTTATGTGTTTTATTAGCCTCTAAATTTAGGTGATAAGAAACTTTATTGTTTGGCCAGTAGATAATAGTGGTATCAATAACTTTGGTATCACCAACACCGAAATGTAATCTGTTTGGAATCGAGGATTGAAAACCTCTTGATGGAAAATTTTCAATCATGCTTTGTTTGTTATTGGAATATTTTATAATAATTTTTGACCCGATAGCATTTCTATTTTTTTCTCTTCCAATTAACTCAAATGAAATGCTTTTATTTTCATCAATATTGCTGTTGTTTTTATAGACTAGGGCAGGCATGTTCACATTATTTATAACAATGTCTAAATCTCCATCGTTATCAAGGTCCCCATAAGACATTCCATTACTAAAAGTCGGCAGATCAAAACCCCAAGTATCAGAAGATTCAGTAAAATTAAATTCCCCATTGTTTTTATAGACAATATTTTTCATTGCTTTAGATGGCATTATATCTATTAACTTTTTGATTACCTCTTCTTCTTTTTTTATCATATTCCTAATCCTTTCTGTATTGGCCATATAAGCTAAATAATCACGATCTAATAAATCTTTATAGATCCCATTTGCAATGAAAACATCTCTTAACCCATCATTGTCCATGTCAAAAATCATAGATGCCCAGCTCCAATCAGTTGCAGAAACCCCAGAGTACCTCCCAATTTCTAAAAATCCACTAGGACCATAATTTCTTTGCAGAACATTTCTTGGGAATTGGTGATAATAACCTTTTGATTTGGCAAGTGAATATTTATCCCATGATTCATAGATAGCCTTTGTTTTTTTTCTCTTTAAAGATTTTGGGAGCATTTCCGTTACAATTAGATCTGTTAGAAGATCATTGTCTAGATCTGATGAATCTGCACCCATAGAGCCTAAAGAGAGAGATTGAAAAAAATTCTCAGACTCTTCTGAAAATGTACCATCCTTATTATTAATGTATAAATAATCTTTCTCAAAAAAATCATTTGATATGAAAAGATCTGACCATCCATCATTATTATAATCACTGAGAGTGATTCCAAGACCAAACCCAATTTTACTTGAATAAATGCCAGCAGTTTGGGTCACGTCAACAAATTTGCCATTTCTATTTTCTAATAATTTGTTTCCCTCACCCTCTGGATCTGCAATTTCTCTCTGATCCTCAATAAGGTCATATCCTCCAATGGATCTCATAGAATTATTTAAGACATAGCAGTCAAGGTCCCCATCTTTATCGTAATCAAAAAAAGCGGCATGGACTGACAGTCCTACAATATCTAGGTTATACTTTTTTGACTCTTCACTAAAAGTAAGATCACCATTATTAATAAATAGTTCATTATGCCTATTTTCTCCCCCTGGAGCTCCAGATTTGCATACATATAGATCCAGTAAACCATCCCCATTAACATCTGCAAAAGTTGCGCCTGTTGACCAAACATTTGGGCATGCCAGCCCAGAAATTTTTGTTATGTCTTCAAATTGAAAATTCCCTTTATTTAAAAACATTTTATTGTCAACAATATTTCCTGTAAGATAAATATCTATTAGGCCATCATTATTTATATCTCCAAGGGCAACCCCTGCACCATTATAAAAATTTCTATAGGTGTATGGGTTGAAATCTTCAGTATACTCTAATTTATTCTCAAATATTACTCCAGATGAATCACCCTGTAAACTAAAAAGTTTTGCATCATTACATGAATGAAATAAGAGAAATATTATGACAAGAGTTATATAAGTATTTATACTTTTCACTTGAGGCAAAATTAAAGATAAAAGAATAAAAAAAGGCTTTCTACTATAGAAAGCCTTTTTTTAAATGATTTAAACGAAATCAGATTTAGTATCCAGGGTTTTGAGTTAGACCCTCTTGAATTCTATCATATGGTATAGGGAAAATTGTTTTATTTCCATCCGAGGCAGGTTTTTCCCACCAAGTGTCACCATATTTACCGAATCTAATTAAATCCGTTCTTCTAACTGCTTCTGAAAACATTTCTTTACCTCTTTCTTTTAAAAAGGTATCAGCATCCATTGCAGCTAAAGGACCTAGACCTACTCTGTTTCTAAGAGCATTAACGTCATCAAGTGCTAAACTCCAATCACCAGCAGCTCTAGCAAGAGCTTCACCTCTGATTAGATGAACTTGACCCAGACGAATTAATGTAAAGTCATTATCCATGCTAGATCTTCCAAACTGAGAGTAACTAAATTTACCAGGTCTTACACCACACTCTCTACATCCATCAGGATAGATTTCATTAATGAAAGGAGTGTAAACAAGAATTGGATCTCCATCATCAGTCGCATAATCTAATAGTGCATTTCCACCAAAGTCTAATTGGGGACCTTCAATAAAACTCCAATCTCTTCTTGGATCCACTGTTCCTCCATCTGTGAATGAATTATAGAATGCTTCAAGCGATGAATAACCATTCCATGGCTGAGAATCAAAATTCCAAGTCAACTGACTAGAGTAGTGAAGCGCCATCATCGCAAGGTTAAATCCACCAGCAGTTGCAGCGTCATATTTAACGCTCCAAATATGCTCAACGTTTCCTTGATTGTTAGGAGCAAAAACATGAGGGAATCCCTCAAGCTCATCAGGATCTGATGCAACATCAGGTCTTTTACCAGGATTCACACCTTTACATCCAGCAGCACAAAGAGCATATCCACCATTGTCAATAATGTATTGAGCAGCAGCAGCAGCCTCATTAAAGTGTGGCGTTCCATCTAAAGCACCGGGTGCACTTTCTAGATAAACTTCAGCACCTAAATATAACTTAGCGATAATACCAAGTACACCAAACTGATTTAGTCTGTATGCGTCTTTAGCAGTACCAAGAGCAGATGAAGTTAAATCAATACCATCGCTTAGATCGCTATCTCCAAGAGCAGCTAATAGCTCTGATTCAATAAAAGCAAAAGCCTCAGCTCTTGTTGATTGTGCTACAGAAGCACCAGGAGCAGTAGGTAACTGAATGTTACCATAAAGATCCATTAATCTCCAAAAGAAGTAAGCTCTTAAAGCTCTAATCTGAGCAGTTCCATTAGCATCTAATGAACCGCCAGCTAATAACTCATTACATGCATTCACTGCACCATAATGAGAATTCCAGTTATTGTTAACACTAGGGTTAGTAGATTTATACTGGTGTTTGTGGAAGTCAATAAGCCATCCACCATCATACCAGTCACCACCTTTAGTAGTAACAACCATTTCGTCAGAAGTTAACTCCTGTGCAGAGTACCAGTTAGTATGGCCACCTGTACCAGTGTTTCTTAGTTGTGAGAAAGCTCCCTCAAGGGCATCAGCTCCAGCACCACCACCGGTATCAGTTGCAATACCTTGAACCGAAATGTTAGTAGTTATTACTCCACGTAAATCTTCCTCAAGATCTGTACAAGAAAGGGTTACCGCGAATAAACCTAAAATAAATAAAATTGAATATAAATTTTTCATAACGTGTATGTATTAAAAGTTTAGTTTAAGACCTAGAGCAAATGATTTAGATGCAAAATAATCTTCCCTTCTATCAATACCAGGAGCAAGTAATGCAGCTCCACCAGAAGCGATATTACCTTCTTCAGCACCACCAAGAGAGTCAGAAAGCTCAGGTGATGGATCTGTTCCAGTATATGAAGTCAAAATGAAAGGACGTGTAGCACTAAATGATACAACTGCATCCTTAATTGTTTTGTCAGCACCAAAGTCTATTCTTTTTGCTATTGTCAAATTATCAAGCATAAAGAAATCGGCTTTTTCAACGTACAATGAACTGTACTGTGCAACTCCAAGACTAGGTTCTCTAAGAGATGTGTTCATTTGGTTGTACGAAGTTTGAGATGGTACATTTGGCTCATAAAATGCTCTAAAAGTGTTTATAAGACTATGTCCAAAAGCACCTCTAAAGAAAGCATTTACACTCCAATCACCAAAGGTGATCATATTGCTCCATCCAAGTTCAAGATCAGGATAAGCAGAGCCTACAACTCGGCCATCATAGTCATCCTGTAAAACATTACCAGCGTCAGTATTAAGCTCTCCGTTTCCTGTTACATCTTCAAATTGTGGAGATCCGTCAGCATTAACTCCAATAAAGATTGGCGCATAGATTTGACCTAAGGGCTCACCTACGACCACTCTAACCATTGTAACAGCATTTTGACCAGGAGAACCTAAGTAACCATATTGCGCTTTGTCAATAGGATATGCATCTAAAGTAACTTCATTACTTGAAAGAGCTATACCTGTATTGTACATCATGTTACCGTTATTGATAACATCATATCCCACAGCTAATTCCCATCCTTTAGATGTTACCTCTCCAGCATTTTCAAATCTTCTTTCAACACCAAACTCAGCAACGTCAACTTGTCTGTCGATGATAAAGTCTGAGATGTTTCTGCTGTATATATCAAGATCAATAGATAATGCTCCTTTGTCAAATTCAACACCAAAGTTTGTTTCTGCTTTTTCTTCCCATTTCAAATCTGGGTTTGCAGCTCTGGCTAAAGATGTTGAACCACCGGCAGAACCTCCACCAGCATAAACAAAGTTTCTAACAGGAACAGATAGTCCATTAGGACCAGGGATGTTTCCTGTCGTAGCATAACCTAATCTAACTTTTAATTTATCAAAACTAAGACCTAACATTGAGTTTAAATCAGCACCAATTCCAAAAGCTGGGAAAGTACCCCATTTTTGATCAGTACCAAATTTAGTTGACCCTTCTCTTCTTAAACTAGCATTGAAAAAAAGATTGCTAAATGATAGATTAACTCTACCAAACATTGCAATTAGTTTTTCATCAGGAGAAGCGTAACTGTTTGCTTGAACATAACCATCGTTAAGAAGGTCTTGAGAATTTTGTATTGCATCAGAATAATCTAGAGAGTTATCAGGGAAGTCCCCAAGCCCTAGATACATTCCGTTAGAATTTATTTGATTGTATGAGTATCCTCCAGTGATTACCATTTGAGTCTCTCCCCAAGTTTTATCTAGAGTTCCGAAAACTTCATATACTTGAGTAGAAAGGTCATATGTTCCATGGGAGGCAAAACCTCTTCTTGTAGGACTAACAGCATTTCCTTCGAAAAGCAAAGTTGTTGGTCGATACAATTGATCTTTAGATGTAGTTCTTTGCTCAGCAGCACGAACCGTTATATCAAAAGAATCAGTAAGGTCATAATTAAGATTAACATTGTAGTTAAAATCTGTTGAATTTCTAGTATTTCTAGTTTGCTCAATGATTGCAACAGGATTGTAACTTCTAAATAATCCAAGAGACTCAAAGTATCCTCCGAACTGAGCTGCGTTAAATGCAAACGGAGAATCTGCACCATAGATAGGCGCTGTAGGGTTATAGAATTGAGCAAATTCAAAAGCTCTTTCATCACCTAAATCAGCATCTCTTTTAGTGTAAGAAATGTTAAAATCTATTTTTAATTTATCTTTCATAGCAGTAGTGCTAATAGCTGCACGAGAGTTTAACTGCTTGTAGCCAGTGTTGTTAAGGATACCCTCAACTTCTCTGACATTTGCAGACACTCTATATACAGTATTTCCACTACCTCCAGAAGCAGCAAAATTATGAATTTCAGTACTTCCATTTCTAGTGATTGCATCTATCCAATCAGTTTCATTTCCAATGTCTGTTCCGCCATTAGCTAAAAACTCTGAAGCAGATAAAACTGGAATCTCATTAGATATTGACGAAACAGCATAGTTTCCACTGTAGCTTACTCGCATTTCGCCAGCAGTTCCTTTTTTAGTTTCTACCAGAAGAACACCACTTGATCCTCGAGCACCATATATCGCAGCACCAGAACCATCTTTTAAAACAGTAACTGATTCAATGTCTTGAGGGTCAACATTAGCAAGGGTTGCACCAGGGACACCATCGATAACAACTAGGGGAGATGTATTAGCTCCAAGAGTTGATAGTCCTCGAATTCTTATAGCTGCATTCTCATTAGGGTTTCCACCTGGCTTATAAATAGAAAGCCCAGCGACTTTACCCTGAAGAAGTTGAACCGCATCAGTGACAGGTCCTTGATTAAATTCTTCTGAGTCAACTTTAACAACGGCAGAGGTAATTTCTCTCTCACGTTGAGATCCATAACCAGTAACCACAACTTCTTCTAAAGCTTGGTCAACGGCCAGGGTTACATTTATCTGATCCTGTCCTGAGACAGCAACTTCTTGGGTAGTAAACCCTACAAATGATATTACAAGAACATCACCTGAACTAGCTGAAATGGTAAAATTACCATCAAAATCAGTACTTGTACCAGTATTGGTACCTTTAACTAGAACCGTAGCTCCAGGTAAGGGTCCGTCATCACTTGAAACATTACCGCTGATTTGTTGAGCGGATAAAATTCCAGATAAAAACAGACACAAAAAAAGATTAATTGTATTTTTCATTTAAATCATTTTTTTTGGTTCATTTAAAATTAAATTTCAATCTAGACACCCTGTCTATTTTAAAAAATAACTATTCAATTTACAAGTAATATATAAATAGGAGTGGTCTTCAATGATAATTTGTTAAAAAAATGTTACGAAAACGTTTTCGAAAAATTATTTTACCTTTGATCAAATATTTCAAAATTTTTTAAAAAAACAGTTTGTTGTGAAAGCAATAAAGCTTAAAGATATCGCAAAGAAATTTAATGTTTCTGTATCTACCGTTTCAAAGGCAATAGCAGGATATTCTGATATAAAAAGGGAAACAAGTGAAAAGATTTTGGAGTATGTTAAGAAGATTAATTTTCACCCCAATTCTATAGCATCTTCTTTAAAAACAAAAAGAACAAAAACAATCGGTATTGTTATACCTGATATGCAGAATCTTTTTTTTACAAAAATCCTTAACAGTATAGTCAATAATGCACAAAGAGAAGGTTATAGAAGTATTTTGATGTGTTCCAATGAATCTTTTGAAAATGAGTCAGATTGCATTGATGAATTAATCAATAACAATGTTGAGGCAGTATTTATAGCATTATCTGATCGAACTGTTGAGTATTCTCATCTTCAACGGGTAAAGGATTCAGGGATAATATTAATTCAATTTGATAAAATTTCTAAGATTATTCAAAGCTCAACAGTCACAACAAATAATATTGAATCAGCATATGAATTGACAGAGAGATTAATAAAGTTTGGAAGAAGAAAAATTGCTCATTTAAGGGGTGGATATATTTCTCAAGTTTCAATTGATAGATTCATTGGCTATCAAAAAGCATTAGAGAAATACAACATTAAGTATGATAAAAATTTGGTAATGATTAGTGAAAGTAGATCTTTTGATGAAGCAATATCAAAGATTCAAGATATGATTGATAAAAAAATAGATTTTGATTCTGTTCTTGCTATTGATGATAAAACTGCCATGGGGGCCATAAAATGTCTTACAGACAATAAGATTAAAGTACCTGAGCAGGTAGCTGTAGTTGGTTTTAGTAATGCTGCTTACTCAAAATATTTAAGTCCTTCACTCTCATCAATGGATCAGTCAGCTGAGCTGTTTGGAAGTGAAATAATAAAAATATTTTTGAAAGAGAAAAAAAATAAAAAACTTGGGTTAAGTCACAATTTTTCCCAAATAAAAATCCCTACTAAATTTATCAAGCGTGAGTCTTTTTAAGTTTTAATTTTATTTGTTCAATTTTGCGATGTAAATTTGAACTTTAAAAAAAGAGAATTATGTTAAAAAAAATTTCGTTAATCATAATTATTTGTTTTGTCTGCTCATGTTCATCAAATGAAGATTATAAATACTTGATTAATGATCCAGAAACCTACAATGCTGTTGTGAAAAATTTAAGCGATGTAGTTGTTTATGATATTTTTTCTCCTCCTGTAGCCTCGCGAGTATATCTCTATCCGAACATAGCTGCATATCAGATTCTCCAAAAAGGAATGCCTGAAAAATATTTTTCACTAGAAGGACAAATAAGTGGACTTGAGGAAATTCCTAGTCCTGAAAATTACGGGAAAAACATAAATTATAAGTTAGCAGCAATTCATGCATTTATAGAAGTAGGCAAAGAATTAATTTTTTCAGAGGATAAGGTTATTAATTTCCAGGATAAATTATACGAAAAGTTCAAAAAGAATGGACTCCCAAGAAAAGAGTTCAACGCATCTGTAAAATATGGTAATTTAGTTTCTGAGCATATTATGCAGTGGGCTTCAAAAGATATGTATAATCAGACAAGAACTTATCCAAAATACACCATACTGCAAGGTGATGAATTCTGGAAACCAACTCCTCCAGACTATATGGATGGAATTGAGCCACATTGGAATAAGATAAGAACACTTGTTTTAGAATCTGCAGATCAATTTCCAGCCAATCCACCAAAAGCTTTTGATATGACTCCTGGGAGCCCCTTTCACAAAGAACTGATGGAGGTTTATGACATAACAAATAAACTTGATGACGAGCAATTAGCGATTGCTAGTTTTTGGGATTGTAATCCATATGTTACTCATCACAGAGGACATGCAATGTTTGCTACAAAAAAAATAACTCCAGGAGGGCATTGGATTGGAATTACTGCAATTGCCACAAGAGTTGCAAGTAGTACTTTTGATGAAGCTGTAAATGCTTATACAAATGTATCAATTGCACTATTTGATGCATTTATTAGTTGTTGGGATGAAAAATGGAAAACTATTGTTGTGCGTCCAGAAACACTAATTAATAAATATATTGATGAGGAGTGGTTACCTGCCCTTCAAACCCCTCCATTTCCAGAATATACTAGTGGACATTCTGTAATATCAAGAGCAGCAGCTCTTGCTTTAACTGATATTTATGGTGATGATTTTAAGTTTAATGATACCTCCGAGGTTGAGTACGGATTACCAGCAAGAAAATTTAATTCTTTTATTCATGCCTCTGATGAGGCTGCTATATCTAGATTATACGGAGGGATCCACTACATGATGGCTATAGAGCAAGGAGTTTCTCAAGGGCAAAAGGTTGGTAATTACGTAGTAGAAAAAATTCAAACTCTAAAAGAGGTCCAAGGAACTGAGTTAGCGTCTAAATAAATTTAATGCAAAAAAAACGACTTTCTTTTTGGCAAATTTTAACCATGAACTTTGGGTTTTTTGGGGTACAGTTTAGCTTTGGATTACAACAAAGCAATATGAGCGCTATATATAAATATCTTGGCGCAGAAGAATCCGAGTTACCAATTTTATGGCTCGCTGGACCAGTAACTGGATTGATTGTGCAACCTATAGTTGGCGCAATAAGTGATGGTACTTGGTCACCTAAATTTGGGAGAAGAAAACCATTTTTTTTAGTAGGAGCTATTATTGCAAGTTTAGCATTAGTTGCTATGCCATATTCTAGCAGTATTTGGATGGCTGCAAGTTTATTATGGATACTTGATGCAGCAAATAATATAGCGTTAGAACCATATCGGGCTTTTGTTTCAGACAAGTTACCAGAAAAACAGTACTCTTTTGGGTTTTTAATGCAGAGCTTCTTCACAGGATTAGGAATAACCCTTGCGAATTTTACTCCTGCAATTTTAGTTTCTTTTGGAATTTTAGCTCTTGCAGATAAAATGGAAAATGGCATACCTGTATATACTTTTTGGGCTTTTGGGATTGGAGCTATTGCCTCTATAGCAACAATTTTAGTTACTGTTTTTACAACGTCCGAGTATCCTCCAACAAGTGATGAATTAAAAAGAATCAAAGAGGAAAAAATGAAAGATAATATTATCTATCGGATAGTAAAAGATATTGCTGTTGCTTTTAAAGAAATGCCAAAAACGATGAAGCAATTAATACCTGTTATGTTTTTTCCCTGGTATGCAATGTTTTGTTACTGGCAGTACTTAACTTCTGCATTATCATTATCTCTTTATGAAACAGTTGATCAAGACACCTTATTTTTTAACAAAGCACAAATATTAACTGGAAATTTAAATGGAACATACAATATAATCTGCTTCATGATTGCATTTGCACTTATTCCAATTGCAAGAAGAATTGGAGCTAAAAATTTACATTTTTTCAGTTTGTCTCTCGGTGGATTAGGACTTTTAATGATGCCATTTTTAAATGACACTACAATAATTTTCAGTTTATCAAACCCCTTTGGAATTGGGAGTATAGATGTTACTCAGATTTATTTATTTTCTTTTTTACTTGGGATTACATGGGCAAGTATGATGGCAATGCCTTATCAGATGTTAGCTAGTTCAATCCCTGGAAATAAAATGGGAATTTATATGGGAATATTTAATATGTTTATCGTTATTCCAATGATTATTCAAATCTTCTCAATGCAATACTTAGTTTATGATTTATTAGGGGAAAATCCGATCAATGTTATCCGATTAGCAGGTATTTTATTAATTACAGGAGGAGTTTTTTCTTTATTTGTTTCTCAACAGAAAAGAGTTTTGTAAGATATGTTTCAAATAAGATGGTAAAGTCCAGGGATTTTATACTTTTACTTTACAAGTGATATGAAAAAAGATCAGCAAAGAAGAGCAGCATTAATTTATCACGCTAAACCAAAAGCTGGGAAAATTGGTGTTGTTCCTACAAAACGATACAGGACTCAAAGAGATCTTTCACTTGCATATTCTCCTGGAGTAGCAATTCCTTGCCAGGAAATTCAAGAAAAAATTGAAAATGTATACAAGTACACAAATAAGGGAAATTTAGTAGCTGTAATTTCTAATGGAACAGCTGTTTTAGGTCTTGGAAATATTGGTCCCGAGGCGTCAAAGCCTGTTATGGAGGGGAAGGCCTTGCTTTTCAAAATCTTTGCTGATATTGATGTTTTTGATATAGAAATTGACGCATCTGATCCAGATGAATTCATAAAGGCTGTAAAATCTATCTCACCAACGTTTGGTGGAATTAATTTAGAGGATATTAAAGCCCCAGAAGCTTTTTATATAGAACAAAAGCTTAAGGAAGAGTTATCAATTCCAGTTATGCATGATGATCAACATGGAACTGCAATTATTTCATGTGCAGCACTTTTAAATGCACTTGAGTTAGCCAATAAAAAAATTGATAAAGTGAAAGTTGTAGTTTCTGGAGCTGGAGCAGCTGCAATCTCTTGCACTAAGTTATATAAGTCCTTTGGAGTCAATGAGAAAAATATTGTTATGATTGACAGTAGAGGTGTAATAAATAATAAAAGGAAAGATTTAACCGAAGAAAAAAAGGAGTTTTTAACAAATAGAAAAATTAATACTTTGAATGAAGCAATGGTTAATTCAGATGTTTTTATTGGTCTTTCTCAAGGAGATATTTTGACTCCAAAGATGTTACTTTCTATGTCTAAAAACCCAATTGTATTTGCTATGGCAAATCCAGATCCTGAGATAAATTATGATCTTGCATGCAAAACACGTGATGATATTATAATGGCAACTGGCAGATCAGATCTCCCAAATCAAGTAAACAATGTTTTAGGTTTTCCATTCATTTTTAGAGGTGCTCTTGATGTTAGAGCTAAAAAAATTAATGAAGAGATGAAAAGGGCTGCAGTATTAGCTTTGGCTGAACTTGCTAAGGAACCTGTCCCTGAACAAGTTAATGTTGCTTATCAAGAAACAAAACTTAATTTTGGAAGAGATTATATAATTCCAAAGCCTTTTGACCCTAGATTGATAAGAAAAGTTCCTGTTGCTGTTGCTAAAGCAGCAATGAAATCAGGTGTTTCAACATCTCCAATAAAAGACTGGGATCGTTATGAAATGGAACTTGAAGAGAGATTAGGAAATAGTCAAAAAATAGTTCGCACGATTCATCTAAGAGCAAAATCATCTCCAAAAAGGATTGTTTTTGCTGAAGCTGATCAATTAGATGTTCTTAAAGCTGCACAAATTGTAAAGGAAGAAAAAATAGGGAAACCAATTCTTCTTGGTGACGAGTCAACAATTAGACTATTGATGGATTCAATTGATTTTAATGAGGACGTAAAGATTATCGATCCAAAATCATCTGAACAAGACGAAATACGGAAAAAATATGCAAGGCGTTTTTGGAAAGAACAAAAAAGAAAAGGGATAACACTTTATGACGCTGAAAACTTAATGAAGCAAAGAAATTACTATGCTTCAATGATGGTGAAAAAGGGAGATGCAGATACCTTATTATCTGGATATTCTAGAAAATACCCCTCTGTTTTTAGGCCGATCATGGAAGTGATGGGAAAAGCAGAAGGAGTAGATCGAGTAGCATCAACAAACCTTATGATTACCTCAAGAGGCCCAATATTTATTGCAGATACGTCAATAAATGTTGATCCCAATGCAGAAGAGTTAGCAAAAATTGCTGAAATGACTGCTAAGACAGTTGAAATGTTTGCAATAAAACCTGTTTTAGCCCTTCTTTCTTTCAATAATTTTGGCTCATCTCCTCTTCCTGAGGCTAAAAAAGTTTCTGAGGCGGTTAGTTATATGAAAAAAAATTTTCCTTCAATTATTGCAGATGGACCTATTCAATCAGATTTTGCTTTAAACAATGAAATGTTGAAAGATAGATTTCCTTTTTCAAGCTTAAATAAAAATAAAGTCAACACTTTAATTTTCCCAAACCTTGATTCTGCTAACATCGCATATAAACTGATAAAAGAGCTTAATAAAGCTCTTTCAATTGGTCCAATTTTAATGGGTCTTAATCAACCTGTTCATATTCTTCAGTTAGGAGCTTCTGTTGAGGAAATTGTTAATATGGCTGCAATTGCGGTAATAGATTCTCAAAGAAAAAAGCTGAATAAATGATAACCCAGATTAAAGGAAAATTAATTGAAAAGTCCCCAACCAGTCTAGTTGTTGATTGTAATGGAATAGGCTATGAAATTAATATTTCCTTAAATACCTTTTCTCAAATTCCTAATGGAGAGAGTATAAAATTATTCACTCATCTTCAGGTGAAAGAAGACGCACATATCCTTTTTGGATTTCATACTTTAATTGAAAGATCTATTTTTAGATTACTTATTTCAGTATCTGGAATAGGAACTAGTATAGCGAGAACTATGTTATCTTCTTTAAAACCGGAGCAAATTCAAAGGGCTATAGTTAATGAAGATCTACAAAAAATAAAGGGAATAAAAGGCATTGGATTAAAAACAGCACAAAGAGTTTTAATCGAATTAAAAGACAAAGTAAAATTACTTAATGGGAACGATGAAATTCCTAGTTTAGAAAGCAATACAATTAAAGATGAAGCGTTATCAGCATTAGAGGTACTTGGCTATTCAAGAAGATCCTCAGAGAATGTTATTGATAACTTGATTCAAAGTAATCCAGGCAGTTCATTAGAGGAACTTATTAAAGATGCTTTGAACAAACTATAAAAGTCTTTGATTGTTAGAAAAAAAGAACAGTTATATATTAACTTTATTTCTATTCTTCCTACTAGGGAAGAACTTCTTATTTGGGCAAAGTGTTGAATCAACTTATGACCTTTCAAAGTATCAATTTTCAAAACCATCAAGCATAATTTCCAATTATATTTATGATCCCAGCTCAGGATTATATATATTTTCAGAAACAATAGATGATTATTCCATAAATGTACCTTTAGTTTTAACACCAGATGAATTTGAAAAATTCAGGTTATCCGAGCAAATAAAATTATACTTTAAAGAAAAAGTTTCGGTAATTACTGGTGGTGCTGAAAATATCAAGGAGCTACAAAAAAATTTATTACCTGAGCTATACGTTAACAGCAAATTTTTTCAATCAGTTTTTGGAAGTAGTAAAATAGATATTACCCCTAAGGGTTCAGTTGGAATTGATTTGGGAGTTCGCTACCAGAAAAATGATAATCCAGCTGCTTCCCCCAGAAATCGAAGCAGTTTTGGATTTGATTTTGATCAGAGAATTAGCTTAAGTCTACTTGGAAACATTGGAGAGCGCCTACAAATTACAGCAAATTATGATACAGAATCCACCTTTGATTTTCAAAATTTAGTTAGGGTTGAATTTAACCCTCCAAGATTTGAGGATCTTAGTAAAATTATTCCTGAAAATTCAAATCTGAGCACAAAAGTTCAAAATACAGCTCAAAAAATAGGAGATTTTAACAGCACTTTAGAAGAAGCCAAAGAGAAAATTAAAAGTCTAAGATCATCAGATGATCCTATTTTAGGGATTGGAAATGATGTTAGTGATTATTTGAACGGAAAAGTAACTGAAGATGCAATAATTCAAAATATAAATATTGGGAACATAAGTATGCCCTTAAATAGTAATTTAATTCAGGGTGCTCAAAATTTATTTGGCGTGAGAGCTGATTTAAAATTTGGCAAAACGACATTAACAGGTGTATTTTCAGAGCAAAGATCTCAATCTCAAAATCTTATTGCGCAGGGAGGAGGAACAATGCAAGATTTTGACTTTTTTGCTCTGGATTATGAAGAGGATAGGCATTATTTTTTAGCACATTATTTTAGAGATAACTATGAAAAATTTCTTAAGACTTATCCGTACATAAACTCTCCGGTTAAGATTACTAGAGTTGAAGTGTGGATTACTAATAGAGGATCTCAAACACAAAACATCAGAAATATAGTTGGTTTTCAAGATTTAGGTGAGGCAAATCCAGATAGAACAGCAATGAATCAGAAAATCCCTAATTTTATTTTAACATCCAATATTTTAAGCCCTCCAAGTAATGAAGTAAATCTTTTAAATCCAGAGGCTATAGGAGCTGAGGGAATGCTCAATGAAAGTATCAGAGACATTGCAATGTTAGAGGAAGGATTAGGAATTTATAAGGATAAAATTAATGAAGGATTTGATTATGCAGTTTTAGAAAGCGCACGGAAATTAAATCCCTCAGAATACAATTTAAATGAACAATTAGGATACATCTCATTAAATCAAAGATTAAGTAACGATGAGGTATTAGCTGTTGCTTTCCAATATACTATTGGCGGGAAGCTGTTTCAGGTTGGAGAGTTTGCTAATATGGGAGTTCCAGGGACTTCATATGCTATAAATTCTGAAGATCAACAGGTGCTTAAAAATAATAGTTTAATAGTTAAGCTTTTAAAAAGTAATATCACTGATGTTAGGCAACCTATTTGGGATTTAATGATGAAAAATATATATAATACCGGAGCTTTTCAGCTCGCCGAGGAAGATTTCCGTTTAAATATTCTTTATTCAAACCCATCACCGGTTAATTATATTTCTCCTATTGATGAATCAATTTGGCCTGAAAATCTTGAGAATCAAATTTTACTCAACACTTTTAATTTAGATAAACTTAATTTTTATAGAGACCCTCAACCTGAGGGCGATGGTTTTTTTGATTATGTGCCTGGAATTACTATAGAACCAAGATATGGGAGAATTATTTTCCCAACTGTTGAGCCCTTTGGAGAATATCTTTTTAAAATTTTAGACAATCCAAATTCTCAACAAGAAAGTTATAAAAATAAAGAATCATACAATGCAAATCAGAAGCATTATGTTTTTGAAGAAATGTATTCACTGACAAAAGCAGCAGCAATGGAGATTTCTGAAAAAAATAAGTTTCAATTAAAGGGGAGATACAAATCTGAGGGGGGAGATGGAATAGCAATAGGAGCCTTCAATGTTCCCAGAGGATCCGTCAAGGTTAGTGCAGGTGGAAGGATTTTAACTGAAGGAATTGACTACACAGTAAATTATGAAATAGGAAGAGTTAAAATTATAGATCCAGCTCTTCAAGCTTCAAATATTCCAATAAATATATCTGTTGAAAATAATTCGTTTTTTAATCAACAAAATAAAAGATTTTCAGGGATAAATCTTTCTCACAAGATTAATGAAAAAGTAGTAATAGGTGGTACTTTACTGAATTTAAGTGAAAATCCCTTAACTCAAAAAGCAAATTACGGAACTGAGCCAGTTAATAATACAATGGTTGGGTTAAATACAAATTTTTCAACGGAAGCTCCATTTCTTACTCGTTTAGTTAATAAGATACCCACAATTTCTACAGATGTAAAGTCAATTATTTCATTCAGAGGAGAGGTTGCAAGGCTTATTTCTGGGGATCCAAGAAATACTCAATTACAGGGAGAATCAAATGTTTATATTGATGATTTTGAAGGTGCTCAAACCAACATTGATATCAAGGGTTTTTCTGCATGGAATTTATCTAGTGTTCCATATAAAAACTTTAAAGGTTCTGGTAAATCCAATGGTGATATTTCCTCTGGTTATGGAAGAGCAAAAATGGCTTGGTATTCAATAGACCCAGTTTTCTACACTGGTTCTAGACCCCAGGGTATAAATAATAATGATATTTCATTTAATGAGACACGAAGAATTTTTATTAAAGAAATTTTTCCAGAACAAGACTTAGTTCAAGGCACAACAACTGTTCAGACAACTTTAGATTTAGCATATTATCCTGATGAAAGAGGGCCTTATAACAATTCAATTTTAGAGCAATTCAAAAATGAAATAGATCAAAATTGGGCAGGAATAATGCGACCAATAAGTGCAACAAACTTTGAGCAATCAAATGTTGAATTTATTGAATTTTGGTTACTTGATACTTTTTCAGATATTGAAAGTGAAAAAGATAATTTAGGTAATCTTTATTTCCATCTTGGAAATATATCGGAGGATGTCCTCAAAGATGGAAGAAAGCAATATGAAAATGGATTGCCCGGGATAAATTCTTCAAATTTAACTTATGACACTTCATGGGGGAAGGTACCAGCAACTCAGTCATTGCTATATGCTTTTAATACCATTCCTGAAGATAGAGTTTATCAAGATGTTGGACTTGATGGCTTGTCAGATGAACAAGAAGGAGAAATTTACACTAATGGTCCCGAAAATGATCCAGCAAATGACAATTATGAATTTTTTGGAGAGGCTGAGGGGTCTATATTAGATAGATACAAGAATTATAATGGAACTGATGGAAATTCTCCTGTTGAGTTTTCAAATGAACAAAGAGGAAATACTACAGAACCTGATTCAGAAGATATTAATCGGGATCAAAGTATGAATACTATTGATAGCTATTTTGAGTATAGAGTGCCAATAAGGAAATCTATGGGGGTTGGAAGTCATCCTTTTATAACTGACGTAAGAGAAAATGTAAAGGTTTCTTTACCTAACGGAAACGAATTAACAACAAGATGGATTCAATTTAAAATTCCAGTTCAAAAAAGCTATTATGAAGAAACTCAATTCAGTGATTATTTTGAAGCAATTAATTCAATTGAAGATTTAAGATCCATAAGATTTATGAGGCTTGTACTTGGAGGATTTTCCAAGAGAGTAGTTTTAAGATTTGGAACTCTTGATTTGGTAAGAGGAGATTGGCGGCGATATAATAAATCTATAAATGATAATATTGCTAAAAATACAAATACAACAGTTGATATTAGCACAGTTAACATTTTAGAGAATGAAAACAGGATACCTATTAATTATGTTCTACCCCCAGAAATTGAAAGAGAGCAGATTAATAATAATAATACAATTGTTCGTCAAAATGAACAATCATTATCTTTTAGAGTTTGTGAATTACAACCAATGGATTATCGAGCCGTTTATAAAAATGTTGATTTTGATTTTAGACAATACAAATCATTAAAAATGTTTATACACGCTGAATCTATTTTTGGACAAAATCCATTGCCTGGAGACGGGATAGACGGGGATTATGATAATCGAATAGTTGCATTTATTCGACTAGGCTCTGACTTTAAGGACAACTATTATCAAATTGAAATTCCCCTTAAACCATCAAGCTATCAGGAAGATAGTGCCAATAGATTAAGTGCAGAGGAAGTATGGCATCCTGAGTCAAATTCTATTGACGTTCCAATTTCACTACTTTCAAAACTTAAAGCTAAGTCACTGAGTAAAGGATTTTTGAATCAAGCATCATATTTTGATGAGGAGATGAATTTTATTCAGGAATTTAGTTCAATTGGTAATTTACCTGGAGCTAAAAAATATAAGTTTTCTGTTAAGGGGAATCCTTCATTGGGTTCTATAAAAACATTAATGATTGGATTAAAAAATCCATCCAAAGATTTAGGTAATATTCTTTGTGGCGAAGTTTGGTTTAATGAATTAAGAATAGCTGGTATAGAAAGAAAAGATGGATGGGCCACTATAAGTACACTTGATGCTAATATTGCTGATTTTGCATCTCTTTCTGCAACTGGGCGACTCTCTACTATTGGCTTTGGAGCAATTGACCAAAGTCCAAATCAAAGTAATCGAGAGGATATGAAGCAATATGATATTGTTTCAGAAATTAATTTAGGGAAAGTGTTTCCTGAGAAATGGGGATTACAAGTTCCACTTAGCATTAATTTAGGAGAGGAATTCTTGACCCCAGAATATGACCCTTTTTATCAAGATATTTTACTTAAAGATCGGATGGACTCAAGCGAAAGATCAACTCAAAGAGACTCAATAAAAGATCAGGCAGTTTTTTACACAAAAAGGAAAAGTATAAATCTTATAGGCGTTAGAAAAAACTCTTCAGGGAATTCTAAGCAAAGGTTTTATAGCCCTGAAAATTTTGATTTTTCATATTCCTATAACGAGGTGAAACATAACGATTATGAGATAGAAAATCAGAAGGACCTTAGTCTTCAAATGGGAGCAAATTATGGATATAGGTTCAAGCCATTAGAGTTTTATTTGTTTAAGAATTCAAAATTATTTGATAAAAAAGAGTATTGGGATTGGCTGAAAGAATTAAATTTTAATTTATTGCCAGACTTGATTGCTATAACCTCTAGTATAAGTCGAGATTTTAAAAGCCAAAGATTTAGACAAATTTATATGGAAGGAGTAGATGCGTCTAATCAAATTAGTTTACCAGATTTACAATTGAGAAATTATCTTTTTGATTGGTCATATAATTTAAATCATAATTTGACAAAATCATTGAGACTTACATTCCAAGCGTCAAATAATAACATAATTAAAAATTTTATTAATGATCAAAATAATGAAGACCCTAATAATATTGATAAAACCTTGGGTATATGGGACGGTATATGGAATACAGGAGAAACCAATCGACACTTTCAATCAGCAACCTTAAATTACAAGATACCGTTTAACTATTTTCCTTTTCTTAGTTTTATTGATGCTAGCTATAGTTATACGGGGGATTTCAACTGGCAAAGAGGTTCTGATGCTTTGGCAAATGTAGAAAACGATAATGGAGAACTTTTAGGAAGAGTTAATACAATTCAAAATGCTAACACGAAAGTTTTATCAGCTTCAATTTCTTTCAATAAATTATATCAAATAATGGGTTTATCAAATGATGGAAAAGAACGAAAAAAAATAGGAGGTATAAAAAGAGTGGCAACTGAATTAATTGATTTTCTATCTTTATTTAGAAGAGTGCAAATTAATTATTCTGAAAATAACGGGAAGGTTTTGCCTGGGTATCTTCAAGGGATTGGCTTTATGGGAACTCTAGACCCTTCTTTTGGCTTTACAATGGGTAGCCAGGCAGATATTAGATATGAGTCTGCAAGAAGAGGCTGGTTGACTAAATTCCCGAATTTTAATGAAGCTTTCGAGCAAATCCATAATAATAAATTTAGATTAGTCGCTCAAATAAATCCTCTGAAAGATTTAGTTATTGATTTAAATATGGAAAGTAACTATTCGGAAAACTTATCTGAAAATTTCCGTATTGAAAATCAGGAGTATATCAACTTAAATTCAAATAAATATGGAAATTTTGGAGTATCTACTGTTATGATTGGAACTTCTTTTAGAGATAAAGATGGTATAAAGAATTCAAATTTTGAAAATTTTAGAAAAAATTTATTATTTATGGCAAAAAGATTCTCAAACAGAAATATACTATTTCAGGATCAGTTTGACAATGAAGGTTACCCATTTGGTTATGGGAAAAATCATCAAGAAGTTTTAATAAATTCATTTTTATCTGCTTATACAGGAACTAATGTTAATCGAATTGGTTTGGATCCAATGAATAAAACTCCTTTACCAAATTGGAATTTAAAATATTCGGGATTTTCTAAATTGGAGGTAATTAAAAAACTTTTTAGAAGAGTTTCTTTATCTCATGGATATCGTGCAAGTTATACCATAACTAATTTTCAATCAAATTTAGAATATGATCCATTCAATCCTTTTTTGAGAGATAGACAAGGGAACTTCTTAACACCTAAATTATTTTCAAATGTAAACTTGGTTGAACAATTTAATCCGCTTGCCAGATTAGATCTTGAATTTAATAATTCTTTGAAGATTTTGGCAGAAATAAAAAAAGATAGGGCTCTTTCTTTGAGTTTAGATAATAACCTTATTACTGAATCTAATGGCAACGAATATATATTAGGATTAGGATATAGGATTAAGGATCTAAGAGTTAGAAGTAATATAGGAGGTAGAAGATTTATTCTCAGTGGAGACTTAAATTTGAAAGCAGATTTTTCTTTGAGAGAAAATATAACGGTGTTAAGAAATTTAGAATATGACAGTAACCAAGTAACAGCAGGACAAACAATTATGTCTATTAAGGTTACAGCTGATTATGCGCTTTCTAGAAATTTGACCAGTTTATTTTTTTATGATCATAATTTTTCAAAATTTGCTATATCGACTGCATTCCCACAAAATTCGATAAGATCTGGTATTACTTTAAGGTACAATTTTGGCAACTAATTACAAATCTATTACATTTGCCAAAATCAGTTAAAATTATGAACATCCCTGATAAACTAAAATATACAAATGACCATGAGTGGGTCAAAATAGACGGTGAAATAGCTACTGTTGGAATTACTGATTTTGCCCAGAGTGAATTAGGAGATATTGTTTATGTTGAGATTAACACAATTGGGGATATCGTCGAAAAAGATTCCGTTTTTGGAACAGTAGAAGCAGTGAAAACAGTTTCTGATCTTTTCATGCCTATTACTGGAGAAATATTAGAAGTTAATTCAGCTCTTGAAGAGTCACCTGAGATTATTAATAATGAACCCTATGAATCTGGATGGATTATTAAGATTAAGATTGAAGATATTGATCAAATAAATCAGCTTCTTGACAGTAATGCCTATAAAAATATTATAGGTGGATGATATATAAAAATTAGTTGTTTGTTTATAATCCATTTTTTCATAGATTAGCGCTTGTAAACTTAAACTTGAATGGAGCCAAAAAAAAATCCAAAGGCAGACTTGTCAAAAAACAGTAGTCTCTACTTTGTAATTGGTTTAACCTTTGTTTTATTCATTTCATGGAGAGCAATTGAGTATAAGACATATGATAGGTCTAATTATGACTATGAAGCTTTAAATGTTGATGAAGACGATGATGAAGAGGTTCCTATTACTGAACAATTAAAAATACCACCACCCCCACCCCCACCACCCCCACCAGCTCCTGAGATTATAGAAGTTGTTGAAGATGAAGAAGAGGTAGAGGAAACCATAATTGAATCTACAGAAACAGATCAAGATGATATTGTTGAGGTTGAAGAAATTGAAGTTGAAGAATTTGATGATGATATTGACGTCCCATTCGCCGTTATTGAGGATGTTCCAATATATCCAGGTTGTGAAAGAGTTGCAAAAAGTAAAAGGAGAGAATGTTTTCAAGAAAGAATTAATCAACATATAAAAAAGAATTTTAGATACCCAGAAATTGCTCAAGAGATGGGTATTCAAGGAAGGGTTTATGTTAGTTTTGTAATATCAACTGATGGAAGTATTATTAATGTTAGATCCAGAGGACCTGACAAAAATCTTGAAGGTGAAGCAGAGAGAATTATAGGTAGGTTGCCAAGAATGATTCCAGGCAAACAAAGAGGGAGAGCAGTTAGAGTTCCATTTAGCATACCTATAACATTTAGATTACAATAGTTTTTTTAGAATAATTTCAAACCTTTTTTAGGAAGTTTTCATAGATGATAAATACTCAAATAGAGCAATCAAAAACGATTTCTTTCAGTCTTTTATCTTTCCTCATCAATTTGATGCAATTGACAAAAATTAGATTGTCATTTAGTATTGTATTTTCTTCAATTGCTGGATATTTTTTAGGCGCCGATAAGATTGATTTTTTCATATTGCTTTTGCTTTCAATTGGAGGATATTTTATGGCTGGTGCCTCTAGTATTTTTAATCAATTAATAGAAAGGGAAAAGGACGGATTAATGGATAGAACTAAAAATCGCCCTTTACCCTCTAATAGAATGTCTAATTCAATGGCAATAATATTAGGAATAATTCTTTCATTAGTGGGTACATTTTTTCTTTACAGTATAAATCTTGAGACAGCATTTTTCAGCATTATTTCAATCTTGATATATACTTGTATATATACCCCTCTAAAAACAGTAACACCATTATCTGTTTTTGTTGGAGCTTTTCCAGGAGCAATTCCATTTATGTTAGGTTGGGTTGCAGCAACTGGAGAATTTGGCATTGAACCCGGAATATTATTTATGATACAATTTTTTTGGCAATTTCCACATTTTTGGGCTATTGGATGGATGATGGACGATGATTATAAAAAAGCTGGTTTTAAAATGCTTCCCAGTGGTAAAAGAGATAACGCATCTGCATTTCAAATAGTTTTTTACACGTTATGGACAATTATCATTTCCTTAACTCCAGTGATATCATATTCAGGGAATTTAAGCTTGTCATTACCAGCTGCTTCGCTTATTATTGTTTTGGGATTTTTCTTTTTATTTTTTTCTTTAAAGTTAATGCAAATAAAAGACAAATTATCTGCAAAAAAACTCATGGGTTTTAGTATTGTTTATATTACTTCACTACAGATAATTTATGTTATTGATAAATTTTTATAAGAAATAATTATGAGTAATGATATTAATATAAAAATGGGTAGAGCAAAAAAAATGATGCTCTGGATTGGAATGATTAGCATTTCCATGACTTTTGCAGGACTAACTAGTGCATTTATAGTAAGCAGTAAAAGGGCAGATTGGCTTTCAGATTTTATAATTCCAAATGATTTTTTAATAAGTACCATATTAATAATACTAAGCAGCTTATTTTTTTATCTATCAAAAAATAAACTAAAAGCTGAACAAATAAAGTCTTCAAAAATTTTTCTTTTGATCACTTTTATTTCTGCAATCTTTTTTGTTCTATTTCAGTTTAGAGGTTTTAATTCAATTATTGATCAAGGATTTTATTTTACTGGGGCTGAAAGTTCAGTAACTACCTCTTATCTATATGTTTTAGTTCTGCTTCATTTGGCTCATCTATTAGCAGGTTTTATTAGCCTGGTTGTTGTATATTATAATTTATCTTTTGGTAAATATATTGGCGGAAATAAAGTTGGCTTTGAACTTGCCCATACATTCTGGCATTTTCTTGGATTTTTGTGGATATATTTATTCTTATTTGTGAAGCTTTACCATTAAAATATTTAAATTTGTAACCTAAATTTAACCTAATGGCCGTATCTGTTCCAAAATCTTATGAAGAGGCGAATGTATGGGATGGTGGAGATCAAAAACCCCTAAATGCAGGTTATGGTAAGATAATGATGTGGTTTTTTATAGTATCAGACGCACTTACCTTTTCTGGATTTCTCGTTTCTTATGGTTTTTCACGATTTAAATACATAGATTCTTGGCCTATCGCTGATGAAGTTTTCACTCACTTCCCATTTCTTCATGGAGTTGATGCACCAATGTATTATGTTGCATTAATGACATTTATACTAATATTTTCATCAGTTACAATGGTTTTAGCTGTTGATGCTGGCCATCATATGAATAAATCTAAAACGGCATTTTATATGCTTTTGACTATCATTGGAGGAGCTATTTTTGTTGGTTCTCAAGCCTGGGAATGGAAAAATTTTATAAAAGGAGAATATGGAGCAGTTGAAACAAGAGGAGGACAAATTTTACAGTTCCTTAGCGCTGAAGATAATAAAAGAGTTTCTTTATCTGATTTTGCTATTGAAATTCCTACTGAAAGATCAACTCAGAAAAAAAATGATGGCATATGGTTTCAAACAGAAAAATCTTTACCTCAATTTTCAATTGAAGAAGTTAAAAAAGGATTTAGAGCTAATCCAAATATTCTTATAAGAATTCAAAAAGTTGATGAGAATGGAAAAAAAATTATTTTGACCAGAGATGAATCATTGAGAAAAATAGACTCTGCAACACTAGTTGTTGAAGGAGCTAATTTAGTCAGAAATGAATATGGTAATCCACTCTTTGCTGATTTCTTTTTCTTTATCACTGGTTTTCATGGATTCCACGTTTTTTCTGGAGTAGTCTTAAATATTATTATATTTTTCAATATAATACTTGGTACTTATGAAAAAAGAGGTCACTATGATATGGTCGAAAAAGTTGGACTTTACTGGCATTTTGTTGATTTGGTCTGGGTTTTTGTATTTACTTTTTTCTATCTAGTCTAAAAAAAAAATTATTAAAATGTCAATAGAGGAACATAAGCTAGAAATTTTTAGAGGTTTGATCAAGTTTAAATCAAATGAACAAAAAATATGGGGTGTTCTTATTTTTTTGTCAATTGTCACTATAATTGAAGTTGCTTTGGGTATTATAAAACCTGATTTTTTATCTGCCTATTTCATGAGAATGAAATTACTTAATTGGATTTTTATAATTCTTACTATCATAAAAGCATATTATATTACTTGGGATTTCATGCACATGCGAGATGAAAATTCTAGTCTAAAAAACTCTGTCGTTTTACCATTAGTAATATTAATTCCATATTTAGTTTTTATTCTTTTTCTTGAGGCTGATTATATTTTTGATGTTATGTTTGAAGGATTTGTCAGTTGGAATTTTTAGCTTTATTTTAAACTCCTGTGTTAAGTAACAATACTAAAAAATATTTTGTACTGATTGTACTTTTTGTTTTCCCTGTATTTATATATCTTTTTTTTGCATCAGGGAAAAATAACTTTGCTTTATTACCAATTCTCACAGAGGATATAAATGAAATTAAATCATGGGAAAGTCTATCTGGGGATATTATAAAATTTGAAGATAATATTTCTATTTTGGGTTTTTGGGGCAGCGATGTAATAAATAAAAAAACAGAAGCACTTAATCTCAACCAGAAAATATATAAGCGATTCTATGAGTTTAATGATTTTCAGTTTGTAATTGTTTCATTAAATGGACAGGAGAAAGAGATAGAAAATCTTAAAATGAAATTAAAAGAGGGCGTAGGGACAGATCTGATCAAATGGAAATTTATTTTTGGAAATTCAGATGAAATTAAAACTTTATTTAATAGTTTGAAAATACCATTTATTTTAACTGATTCAGATAGTACACCCTTGGTATTTATAATTGATAAAGAGAAAAATCTTAGAGGAAGAGATGATGATGAAGGAATTTTATTTGGATTTAATACTCAGTCTGTCGCAGAAATTAATAATAAAATGGTAGATGATGTCAAGGTTATCCTTGCAGAATATAGAAGAGCTTTAAAAAA
This sequence comes from Flavobacteriaceae bacterium, assembly GCA_002728855.1. Classification (GTDB taxonomy): domain Bacteria; phylum Bacteroidota; class Bacteroidia; order Flavobacteriales; family Flavobacteriaceae. The sequence goes on along the minus strand of PBWA01000013.1, from coordinate 66,330 downwards.
ATATAACAGACCTTAAAATTAAACATGGGGAAATATTACTACTTTGTTTGGCTTTTTGTCCTTATTCTTCTTTTTGGAATTTTTTCTATTCCTAAAATATTTGATCGAATAACATCAGGATCAATAGTTGAGGATAATAGGTCTGTCCCTGCAAAACCTCTTTCATATCTTAATATTAATAATGAACCAAAGAAAGTTCCTGAGTTTTTGATGTTTAATCAAGATAGTTTATTAATAGGAAATGAAGATTTTTTAGGTAAGGTTTATATTGTTGAGTTTTTCTTTACATCATGTCCAACAATATGTCCAATAATGAATAAAAATATGAAAATCATAGATGAGTTTTTTTACGAAAGATCTGATTTTGGGATTGCATCTTTCACCATTGATCCAGAATACGATAGTCCTTATATTTTGAAAAAATATTCTGAATCATATAATGTTAAATCACAAAATTGGCACTTTCTAACAAGTGATGAAAAAACTGTTTTTGATTTAGCTAATTATGGATTTAATATATTTGCAGCCATAAACCCAGATGTTGCGGGTGGTTTTGAACATCAGGGATATTTTGCTTTGATAGATAAGAAAGGTTATTTAAGATCTAGAGTTGATAGTTTTGATAACCCAATAGTCTATTACTCAGGAATTGATGAAGGAGAAGACAATAAAAATGATATTGATATTTTAATCCAAGATATTAAAATACTTTTAAAAGAATAAGTAAAATGAAAAATGAAAAATTGAAACATAAGGGGTTAATAATATTTGTTTCCATATTGATACCTCTAGTTGTATTAATATTATTTAATGTCAGGTTACCTAATGTTGAACCGCTTTATTCTCTACCTCCAATTTACGCTACAATCAATGGTATGACAGCCATTATTTTGATTTTCTCACTTTTAGCAATTAAAGCAAAAAAAATAAAAACACATGAAGTATTGATGAAAGTAGCTATTGCATTATCATTGATTTTTTTAATTATGTATGTTGCTTATCATATGACTTCAGAGCCAACCCCATTTGGTGGCGATGGGTACATTAAATATTTTTATTATTTTATTTTAATAACGCATATATTTCTTTCAATTTTTATTATTCCTCTTGTATTGATAACATACGTTAGGGCTATATCTAGGCATTTTGACAGCCATAGAAGAATAGCAAAAGTAACATTCCCGATGTGGCTTTACATTGCTATAACTGGTGTAATAGTTTATATTATGATTTCTCCATATTATTAAAAAACTCATGGTAATGAAAATTAAAATTATTCTACTTTTTTTACTCATAATTTCATTTGATTCTTACTCCCAATGCTCTATGTGTAGAGCAGTTATAGAATCTCAGGAAGGTCAAGAAATGGCTGAAGGAATTAATGATGGAATAAAATATTTAGCAATTATTCCATATATACTTGTGGCTTTTGTCGGATGGAGAATTTACAGGGTATTGAAGAGTAATTAATTTTTTTTCATAATTATAGTTTATTTTGTAAACTAGTTTATATTTGTATTAATTTTTAAAAATGAAAGCAGAAAATCAAATTAAAATAATAAATGATGCAATTAATAAAACGAAAGAGGATTTAAAACCATTGGCGTTTAATTTTATTTTTTGGGGAGTTTTAACTATTTCAATGAGTCTTTTTCATTATTTCTTTAGTTCAATTGTTGAAATGTCAAAGTATTCTGCTTTAATATATTGGACAGTACTTCCATTAACAGGATTAATCTATACTATGTATTACAACATTAAAATAGTTCAGAAAATGGGATTTCAAACTATTATTGGAAGATCCTTATCTATTATATGGGGTGTCTTTGGAGTTTCATGGCTTATATTAATTCTTTCATCTCTAATCATTGGAGACTTTCCTGTTGCATCAATTATATTTTTAATTGGAGTAACTACTTTAACCACTGGGAGAATTATAAGGAATAATTCTATAAGTATTGGTGGAATTATTTTACTTTTCATTTATTTATATATTTTAACAAACCCTGATTTAAATTTATTGTTAATTAATTCGGCCGCTATTTTCTTTGGCTTTTTATTACCAGGGCTGAGTCTCTATTATAAAAAATAAATGAATAAAAATTTAAATAAAGTATTTTTAAATCAGATAAGACTTGAAGTAATGTCAATACTTTTGACAGTGGATAATTGTAATTTTTCTTTTTTAAAAGAAAAAACAAATGCTTCTCAAGGAAATTTAAGTATTCAACTGAAAAAGCTCAAAAATGCTGGATATATTAAGATTGAAAAAACATTTCAAAACAATTATCCTAAAACAAAATGTAGAATTACTTCAAGAGGCAGAAAATCTTTTGAGCATTTTTTCAATACTTTAAAAGCTTATAAAGATTCGGGTCTTGTAATAATTTTTGGCCTTTCAATAATTTTTTTCTACAATTTAATTATTAAATCGAACAATTTATTTTTTAGTAAATTTTTCTTCTCTCAAAATAAATTTTTTGTTACTGCTGATGAAATTATTCATATAAAAAAAATATTAAAAACAATTATGGAATTATATTAATGGTAGCAAATTAAATTCACTAATATTGCAAAGAATTTGAATATATGATAAAGCTTAAAAGTCTACATAAATCATACAAAACTGGGGCTACCTCGCTTCATGTTCTTAAGGGAATAAACCTCAATATTGAAAAGGGAGAGTTAGTTGCAATAATGGGATCTTCGGGATCAGGGAAGTCGACACTGTTAAATATTTTAGGAATGCTTGATGTTGCTGATGAAGGAAGTTATTATTTAGATGATGTTTTAATCGAAAATTTAAATGAAAAGAAAGCAGCTAAGTATAGAAATCTATTTTTAGGTTTTGTCTTTCAATCTTTTAATTTGATAAATTATAAAAATGCACTTGAGAATGTTTCTTTACCACTTTATTATCAGGGGGTATCAAGAAAAGAAAGACAAAAACAGGCTATGGAATATCTAGATAGTGTAAGTCTAAAACCATGGGCAACTCATTTACCAAGTGAATTATCTGGAGGTCAGAAACAAAGGGTTGCTATTGCAAGAGCCATGGCATCAAAACCTAAGGTTCTTCTTGCTGATGAACCAACAGGTGCATTGGATTCATCAACATCTTATGAAATAATGGGCTTAATACAAAAAATCAATAATGAGGGTAAAACGATTTTAGTTGTTACTCATGAAGATGATATCGCTAAAATGTGTAAGAGAATAGTCAAATTGAAGGATGGAATTATTGTTGAGGATAAGAAAATAAAACAAGTAATAGTAAAGTAAAATGTTTAGCAGAGATAGTTGGCAGGAAATATTTGAGACAATTAAAAAGAATAAACTTAGAACTATTCTTTCTGGGTTTACAGTTGCTTTAGGTATATTCATTTTTGTTATACTTTCTGGTTTTGGTAATGGACTTCAAAATACTTTTAATGAATTTTTTGTTGATGATGCGACAAATGTTCTTAGAATTTTTCCCGGTAGTACATCAAAGCCATATAAAGGCTATAAAGCTAAGAGAAGAATTGAACTTGAAAATAAAGATATTGAAGATATAAAGATTAATTTCCCATTATTCATTGAATATATTACTCCAAGAATTTCAAGAGGCGCATCTGTAAAGTACAATAATAAATCTGATAATTATACAACAAGAGCTGTAGCACCATCTCATCAGGCGTCTGAAAAAACAATAATTATGAAAGGGCGATTTATCAATGAGGCAGACGTAAAAGATAGAACTAAATATGCAGTTATTGGCAGAAAAGTTGCAAATGATCTTTTTGGAGAAGACGATCCAATGGGCAAATATTTGGATATAGGAAAGATTGCTTTTAAGGTCATCGGAGTATTTCAGGATGCTGGGGGAGATAATGAGGAAAGTTTTATCTATATTCCTTATACAACAAGACAATTAATTGAAAAAGCGAATGACAAGGTTGATCAAATTATTATTGCATACAAGCCATCTATTGGTCACTCTGGCGCAATTTCTTTTGAAAAAAAGTTACGTCTTTTTCTCAAAAAGAAAAAAAGTATTGATCCAACAGATCAAAGCGGAATATTTATTAGAAATGTTGCTGATGAATTAAAGCGAAATGAGGATTTTGCTGGTGTATTAGAGGCAATTGTAATATTTGTTGCAATAGGAACTTTGATCGCTGGGATAATTGGAATATCTAATATCATGGTATTTGTAGTAAAGGAGAGAACAAAAGAGTTGGGGATTAGAAAAGCATTAGGCGCAAGTCCTAAAAGTGTAATATTGATGATACTACAAGAGTCTATTTTTATTACCTTAATTTCCGGATATTTTGGTTTAGCTTCTGGAATGGCTTTGCTTAGAAATATTGGAACTGCTCTTGAGGAAGATTATTTTATTAAAAATCCCTACGTGGATCTCTCTACAGCAATAGTTTCAACCTTTATACTTGTCATATTTGGAGGTGTCGCTGGATATATCCCTGCAAAACGGGCTGCAAGAATAAAACCTATAATTGCTCTAAGAGATGAATAGTTTAAAAATAATTTTTGATAGAGATACTTGGCAAGAAATATTTAGTTCTATTTCTAAGAATAAAACTAGAACAATTATAACTGTTATAGGAGTATTGTGGGGAATATTTATATACATAACACTTGCTGGTGCTGCAAAGGGACTTGATAATGGATTTGAAAGAGCTTTTAGAAATTTAGCTATGAATTCAATGGGAGTTTGGACCCAAAGGACAAGTTTACCCTATGCAGGTTTTAAAATAGGGAGAAATCCAAAACTTGTTATTCAAGATGCTGAAATGTTAAAAAAGAGTGTCCCTGGAATTCAATTTATCACTCCTAGAAATGTCAGAGGAGTTTTTGATGGAGGATCTCCACCTCTGGTTATAAGAAAAAACAAATCTGAAAATTATGCTCTTTATGGAGATACTCCCGAATATACAAGAATTGTCAGTAAAAAGATTTATGATGGAGGAAGGTTTATAAATGAAAAAGATCTTGAATTAGAGAGAAAAGTATGTGTTATCGGTGAGAGAACTGTAAAAGAATTATTTGAACCTAATGAAGATCCGATAGGCGAATATATAAGAATTAACAATACTTACTTTCAGGTAATAGGAGTTCATAAATATGTAGAGGGCGGAGGTTTTGAAAGTGATGGAGATATATTTATTCCCTTCACAACATTTAATAGGATGTATAATTATGGTGATTATGTCAATTTCTTTTTCCTTGCAGCATATGACAATGAAGATCCAGTTAAAATTGAAGAACAAATTGAGGCAACTTTAAAACGAGCTCACAAAGTTTCACCAAAGGATGAAGAAGCTTTTGGTTTTATAAATCTTGGAGAAATTTTTGGCAAAATAGTAGGATTTTCCAAGGGGATGACCTTTCTTTCACTTGTTGTAGGACTGGCTACAATAATAGCAGGTGTTGTTGGAATTGGAAATATTTTACTTATTTCTGTGAAGGAAAGAACAAAAGAATTAGGAATAAGACGTGCACTTGGAGCAACCCCCTCAGAAGTTAAAACTCAAATAATTCTTGAATCAGTTTTTTTAACTTTTATTGCTGGTATAATTGGAATAGTTCTTGGAGCGCTTGTTCTTTTTGCTATAAATTCAGCTACTGCTGATATCACAGATTATCCCTATACAAATCCAACTGTTCCTATCCCATATGTGATAGGAGTTTTAATAATAATTATAACCCTAGGGACATTAATCGGATTAATTCCAGCACAAAGAGCCGTATCAATCAAACCAATAGACGCACTAAGAGAAGAATAAATTTAAATTTATATAATTATGAAAAAAATTTTTAGATATTTAGGGATTGCAATTTTACTTTTTGGAGTTTTATTTGCTGCTCTCTATTTCATTAAAACAAATAGTAAAAGTATCATTGAATATGATACACAGGACCCATTTATTACCTCGATTGAAAGAAAAACAGTTGTTACTGGGAAAGTGATACCAGAGGATGAGGTAGAAATTAAACCTCAAATTCCCGGAATTATTGAAAAACTTTATGTAGAAGAAGGAGATCTTGTAAGCAATGGTGATTTACTTGCTAAGATTAAGGTAGTGCCTAACGAACAAGCCTTAAATAGTGCCGAAGGGAGACTTGCAAATTCAAGAATTATTTTAAAAAATGCTGAAATAGATTTTAAAAGAAATAAAGCGTTATTTGAAAAAGAAATTATTTCTAAACAAGATTTTGAAAATTCTCAACTAAGATTTGATCAAGCTAGACAAGATGTAAGAAATGCAAAATCAGATTTACAAATAATTAGATTAGGATCTGCTGGCGGATCTTCCCTAGCCAACACAAACATAAGAGCTACAGTTCCAGGAACTATTCTTGAAATTCCAGTTAAAAGAGGAGATCAGGTCATTGAAAGTAATAGTTTTAATGCTGGTACAACTATTGCCACCATAGCAGACCTAAAAAAAATGATTTTTGAAGGCAAAGTTGATGAAGCAGATGTTGACAAATTAATAATAGGTATGCCTTTAAAAGTTAATCTTGCCGCTATACAAGGAAAGCAAATGGATGCTAGATTAAAGTTTATAGCCCCCAAAGGGAATGAAGAACAGGGAGTTGTTCAATTTAAAATTGAAGGAGACGTTTTTCTAAATGATTCAATTTCTGTCAGAGCTGGATATAGTGCAAATGCTTCAATAGTTTTGGAACGCAAAGATAGTATAATGGCTATTGCTGAATCACTTCTTCAGTTTGACAGAAAGACTGAAAAAGCATATGTAGAAGTTTTGCTCGGTGATCAAAAATTTGAAAGAAGAGATGTTGAAATTGGAATTTCAGATGGAATAAATGTAGAAATACTTTCTGGCATTAAAATGGATCAAAAGATTAAAGTCTGGAATAAAACAGAATCAAAGAAAATAGAGGAAAATGAAGATACTGGCCAAAATCAAGAGGGTGAATTTGAAGAAGATAAAGAAGAATAAATAGATTTTAACATATATATTAGAAATGAAAGTAATAAGATTTTTTTTACCGGTTTTAATGTTTTATTTTTCAGGATTTACCAATGGTCAGCAAACCATTCTAACACTTGAAGATTGTGTTTTGCTTGCAATTGAGAAAAATATTTCTATCAAGCAATCAGAGCTTGAGTATGAAAGTGCTGAAATTGATAAATCTGATGCCATTGGTAATTTTTTCCCATCAATTAATATTCAAACAAATCATTCCTGGAATGTTGGATTAAATCAAAACATAACTACTGGGATACTTGAAAATTTAACTACGCAATATACCTCTATGGGAGCAAATGTAGGAGTTTCTATTTACAGGGGTTTAAGTAATATTAACCAACTTCATCGAGCAAATTTATCCTTATTAGCAAGGCAATATCAACTTGATGATATAAAAGATGACATCTTATTATTTGTTGCTAATTCTTATTTACAAGTTATGTTTAATAGAGAAATTTTAGAAGTTCAAAAGACACAACTGGAAATCACAAAAAAAGATCTAATTAGAACTAAGAATTTAGTTGATGCAGGAGTGAGAATAAAAGCTGATCTTCTTGAAATTGAAGCAAATTTAGCTTCTCAAGAACAGTCTGTAATTTCAGCTGAAAATAATCTAAGATTAACGAAAATTAATTTAGCACAAGTGTTATTAATAACAGATTATGAAAATTTTAATATTGCACAAGAAGATTTTGAAGTGCCCTTTTCACAAATTCTTATGGAGAGTCCCAAAGATATTTTTGAGAAAGCACTGTCATTTAGAAATGATATAAAACTTGCAATTACTAATGTTGAAATTGCAGAAAATGATATCAAACTTGCTAAGTCCTCGCTTCAACCTAGTTTAGCAGCTTTTTATGGATATAGCTCTAGGATTTCATATTCAGATCGTTTAAAAGGTACAGGTAATTATAATTTTGTTCCAATTGGATTTGTCTCAACAACTGGAGATCAAGTTTTAACTAGTATAGAAGAAAGAGAAACAGTAGGTCCGTTACCTGTTTTTGATCAAATTGATTTAAATGAAGGTCATAATTTTGGAGTTCAATTAAGTATTCCTGTTTTTAATGGGAATAGCGCAAGAAACAATGTTGAAAGATCAAGAGTAAATTTAGAGAGGTTTAAAAATCAATTTGAACAAACAAAGCTAGATCTTGAAAATACTATAAATCAAGCATATAATGATACCAAAGGCGCATACAAACTTTATGAAGCATCTCAAAGAACAGTTGATGCACGTGAAAAGGCTTATAATGATTCTTTCAGTCGATTTGAAGCAGGAGTTTTAAACTCTTTTGACTTTGTTCAGATAAAGCAAAGATATGAGGCAGCTGTTTCAGATCTAGTAAGAGCAAAATATGACTATATTTTTAAATTGAAAGTACTAGAATTTTATTTTGGTATTCCTATTGAAATTTAAATTTCATCTTGTATAAATCTTTTTTGAAGATGAGTATTTTGCTTAATATAGAAACTTCCTCCAAAAATTGTTCTGTTTCAATTAGTAAGAATGGAAAATTAGAGTCTTTTGTTGAGAAGTATTCAGATAATTATACTCATAGTGAGAATTTACACAATTTTATTTCTGAAACTTTAAAAAAAGCTAAATTGAAACCCGATGCTTTGGATGCTATCGCAGTAGGCAAGGGGCCAGGCTCATATACTGGTTTGAGAATAGGTATTTCTGCTGCAAAAGGTCTTTGTTTTGCATTGAATATTCCTTTAATAAGTATAAACTCGCTTCAGATTCTTAGTGAGAAATATCAAGCAAATTCTGATGAGATTATTTTCCCAATGTTTGACGCCAGAAGATCAGAAGTTTATACAATGGTTATGAATTCAAATAAAGAGATTATAAGAAAAACTAGTTCTGAAATAATCAAAGAAGATGTTTTTGATGAATTTTCAAAGGAAAAAAAATGGATATTATTTGGTGAAGGATCAATCAAGTGTAAAGAAATTTTAAAAGGCAAGCATATAAAATTTATTGATGAAATAATGTATCCTTCAGCTTGTGAAATGAGTTTAATTTCTTATGAATATTTCAAGAAAAAAAAATTTGAGAATATTGCTTACTTTGAACCCTATTACCTTAAAGAATTTGTATCTAACATTGGACTCTAGATTAATTAGGCATTAACTGCTTCAACAACTTTAATTTTGCCAGGGAGCATATCCTTTAAGATATTTTCAATTCCATTTTTCAATGTATAGGTTGAAGATGGACAACCACTACAAGCACCCTGTAAAAGTACTTTCACTATTTGGTTTGAATTATCGTAAGAATCAAAAATTATATTTCCTCCATCAGAGGCAACAGCCGGCTTAACATATTCCTCTAGGATTGAGATAATTTTTTTCTCAATATCTGAAAGTTTTGGATTAGAATCTAAATTCTTTTTCTTTAAAACTTTAACATCAAAATTTCTAGAGACAATTTCGCCTTTATTTCTAAGATAATTCTGAATAAATTCTCTAATCTCCATGACTTTATGATCCCATTCAAAATTTTCTTTCAATAAAATTGAAATATAGTTTTCATCAACAAAAATTTCCCTAATAAAATCATGCTTAAAGAGTTTATTAATCATTGGAGCCTCTTTAGTTTGTTCAACTTTATCAAATAAAAGTGAGTAGGGTAATAATTTTTTGTTTGCAACAAATTTCATTGCATTAGGATTAGGAGTACTTTCAGCGTATATAGATATTGATTCTTTTTCCTTTGGGTTTGATTCAGAAATAGATATTTTATTTAATATTTCTTTGATTTCATCAGCAACCTCATCAATCACTTCATTCCATTCTAAAATATCAAATTTTTCTATAAAAATGTCACCTTCTTTTAATTCTACTTTTTTTACAAAAGGGAGATAAAAAAGATGCTTAACTAAATCCGAATCATCTGCATCATCAATATTAAAATAAACTTTATTTAGAACAGGATTTAGAGGTGGTTTGATCTCAAACTTTGCATAGGGACTTCCTTTTTTGTAGAAACCTTTTACAGTGGTCAAATTCATATTAGTTATAAATTAATTGAAAGAGATTTCAAAAATGTAAAACTTTAATTCTGACAATAATTTAGGGAAATTAGAATCCTAATTTTTTCTTTACCTCAGACATTATGTCTATGCCATTTGCTATGATAACGCTACCCCCCGCACTGGAATCTAATACATAGTTAAAACCTTGCTCAGAAGCAATTTCTTCAATTGCAGTTCTGGCTTTTTCGATTAATGGACGCATCATATCAGCTTGTTTTTTTTGCAAATCTTGAGAAACAGTTTGCTGATACTGCTGAATATTTTGCTGCATTGTCTCTAATTCTTTTTGACGGGCCTGATTTGTTATATCAGTCTGATTAGCAGCATCTGCGGCATAGGTTTGTGCTTTCGTTTGAAATTCCTTGTAAGTATTTTCCATTTCAGTGGTATATGACTTTTCAAGTTTTTCTAATTCTTTTTGTGCAGCTATGACCTCAGGCATTTCACTTATGAGTTTTTGAACCTCGATGTGAGCAACCTTTACTTGAGCACTAGTAAAACAAATGGGAGTCATCAAAAAAAACAGTATAATATATTTTAATTTTTTCATTTGTAAATAATTAATTATTAATAATTCTTTTAGTTGCCAATTACTTTTTTTGCAGCCTGAATTTTCTCATTTCTATTTTTAATTCTTTCCTGCAATTCAATTCTTTTAATTACCAAGTCGCTAATATCGTAATTTTTTGCCGAATACAACATAATTAAATCAGAAGATCGATCAAATATAAAATCATATTTTTTCTCTTTTGCTATTTCTTGAACTATTGTCAAAACTTGGTCTTGAAGAGGTTTTAATAACATATTTCTTTCAAGAACCATATCTCCATCGGGTCCAAATCGCTTCTCTTGAAGAGAGATAATCTCATCCGCAAAAATTTTAATTTCAAGCTCTCTGTCCGCTATTAATTCAGGTGTTAAAAGAATTTTTTCAGTCTGAAATTGGTCTTGTATTTGTTTTAGCTTAATTTTTCTTAATTCAATTTCTTTTCTCCATTGTTCGATTTTTTCATCAAGGATTTTTTGTGAGGCCTTATAGTTATTATTTTTATTTAGCACTACATTCATATCAACATACCCAATTCTAGTTGGCTTTTGAGCTTGAGCTGATATGATAATTGTAAGTATTAGGAAAATACTGCTATATACCTTTTTCACTTGATTAATTTAATAATAGAACGAAAAAACAGAAGATTTATTTCAAATTGGACTATAATTCTTAATCAAAACTGCTGACCTATTAAAAAATGAGTTTCCCAACCATTTGGTTCTAGAATACCAAAAGCAGGATTATCAAAACCATAGCCGAAATCAATTCCAAGAAGTCCAAAAGCAGGCATGAATATTCTTACTCCAACTCCTGCTGATCGTTTTGAATTGAATGGATTAAATTCTCTAAAACTATTATACCCATTTCCAGCTTCAAGAAATGCTAGGGTATATATTGACGCACTTGGTTTTAAAGTTATAGGATATCTTAATTCTAACGAAAATTTATTGTAGATAACAGATCCGTCTCGACTAGAAAGAGATTGATTTTCATAACCTCTTAGTGCAATAGTTTCTCTTCCATCAAGAGCATAATTATACATTCCATCTCCTCCAAGATAAAATCTTTCAAAGGGAATATTTCCTCTTGATAGATTGTATGCTCCAATAAATCCAAAATCTGCTTGAGTTTTTAGCACTAATTTATCTATAATTCTTGTATACCAACTTCCGGTAAATTTAAGCTTATAATACTCCAACCATCTGAATTTTTCTTGATCTATTTTTTCTTGATTCGGGTCTCCATTTGGGAGTTGAAATTCTTCTTCATTTTCAAGATTAGAAAAATTTCTTTTTGAAAAAATCGAATAGGGGGGACTAAGCTTTGCACTTAAAACGAATTGGGATCCTCCTAATGGGAAGATAGGATTCGTAAATGTATTATTTCTTGAAAGAGCAACTGTATACGCTAAATTTTTTGCCTCTCCATTCCCAAAGGTGAATAATCCGGTGTAATAATTATTAAGATTATAATATTGGTATGAAATACTTTGAGAAAGAGTAAAAAAATCATCTGGAATTTTTAATCTTTTTGCTAACCCAAAATTAATTCCACTAATTTGAAAAGATTGACTTTTATCAGCTCTCCCAGTAAAATAGTCATATCGATATTGAATTGTATGAGATAATGAAGTTGAAAACTGAACAGGTTGTCTACCTCCAAGCCAAGGTTCAGCAAAGCTAAAGCTGTAAGTACTGTAAAATTGACTCGCCTGTAATCTGAGACTTAAACTTTGTCCATCTCCCATAGGGAGAGGCTTATAAGCTTTTTTATTGAAGAGATTTTTCATAGAAAAGTTATTAAATGCAAGTCCTAATGTTCCAATAAAACCTCCTCCACCATATCCGCCTTGTAATTCAATTTGACTTGCACCAGCTTCAATCAGATTATATTCAATATCAACAGTTCCAGTGATAGGATCAACATTTTTAAAATCTGGATTTATTTGCTCAGCATCAAAAAAACCTAATTGACCTAGTTCACGAACTGTTCTTACTACTTTGTCCTTACTATACAGTTCACCAGGTTTTGTTCTTAATTCTCTAAAAATTACATGATCATTTGTTTTTGAATTCCCAACAACTGATATTTTGTTAAAACTTGCTAGTTTCCCTTCATTAATTCTTATTTCAAAATCAATTGTGTCTTCTTCAGCACTAATTTCAACTGCATTTATTGTAGAAAATAAATATCCGTTATTTTGATATAAGTTTGAGAGATCATTAGCATCGGGTTTCTCATCTGAAATTCTTTTCTTTAAAAGAACACCATTGTATGGATCCCCTTTCTTTATTCCTAACAATTGTTGAAGTTGAGCCCCCGAGTATACAGAATTACCTAAAAAATTAATATTTCCAAAATAGTATCTATTTCCTTCATCTATATCTAAATTGATTGAAAGGGTATTATCTTTATTTATTAGAATACTATCATTAATTATCCTTGCATCTCTGTAACCTTTTTCTTTAAAAAAATCTAGTAAGTTATCTTTATCTTCATCGAAATCTTTTTCTATAAATTTTGATTTTTTCCATAATCTCATTAAAAATTTTTCTTTAGTATTTTTAAGTTTTGATTTTAATTTTTTATCACTAAAAACTTCATTCCCTTGAAATGATATTTTTTTGATTTTAATTCTTTCACCCTTATCAATATTAACTACCATTTTTAAGTTGTTATTTTCAGATGAATCAGGGATAGTATTTAAATATACTTTAGTATTGAGGAAACCGTCTTTTTTAAATTTGTTTACTATGTAGTTTTCTGTATTGGTTAAAAAACTTTCAGAAAGTTTTTTCCCTTTTTTTAGTTCTGTTTCAGAGAGAATTGCTTCTGATTTTCCTTTTTTTAATCCTTTAATTTTAACGTCAGATAAAGTTGGCAATTCTTCAATTTCAATTTCTAATTCAATTTTATCGCCTTTTACGCTTTTAACATAAAAATTTATATCACTAAAAAGATCTAATTTCCATAATTTACTTATTACATAGCTTATTTCCTCTCCTGGGATTTGAATCTTTTGCCCCTTTCTTAAACCACTGTATGAAATGACTGTTTGATCACTAAATGTTTTTAGTCCTTTAACTATTATTGAATCTATAACATATGATTTTCCCTCAACATATTTATCCAAGTTTTGGGCTTGAATTGAAATTGAGCTTAAAATATAAAAAAAGAAGAAAAATAAAACTAAGAATTTTCTTCTCCTATTTGAGCATTTGATCACTTGTTTTTCCAAATCTTCTCTCACGTTTTTGATAATTCAGTATGGCTTCATGTAAATTTTTCTCATTAAAATCTGGCCAAAGAACTTCAGAAAAATATAATTCAGCATATGCAATTTGCCATAATAAAAAATTACTAATCCTTTTTTCACCACTTGTTCTTATTAGTAAATCTACATCAGGTAAATTTTCTGTGTAAAGATGCTCATTAATAGTGGACTGATCAATTTTTTCTATTGGAATTATATTATTTTTAACTTTAGCACAGATTTTTTTCATAGCACTTTGAATTTCTTCCCTTCCGCTATAACTAAGAGCTAAAGTTAATACTAACTGATTATTTTCAGAGGTTTTTTTAAGAACATGTGATAATTCCTCCTTTACAGATTTTGGAAGGAGTGAAATATTTCCAATGACATTAAGCTTGATCTTATTCTTTATAAATTTTTTAAACTCATTTTTCAAAGATTTCAATAGTAGTTGCATTAAAATAGTTATTTCTTTTTCGGGACGATTCCAATTTTCAGTAGAGAATGCATATAGAGTCAAATATTTTATTTCTAAGCGAACAGATTCTTCTACTATTTTCCTAACAGCAATGATCCCCTTTGTATGCCCATAAACTCTATTTTTATTTCTCTTTTTTGCCCATCTCCCATTACCATCCATGATAACTGCAAGATGATTTGGAACTTTTATTATTTTATTTTCCATAATTATTCTTTACAATAACAAGGCAGATCGCCAAAGGTAAAAGAAATTGTAATACCAGTAAAAACATACCAGTCATTATTATTAATATTTCCAAAAATTAAATTATCATTATTACTAAATGGTTCAACAGGATTACTTCCATCAATATTATCTGTTAGCGCATATCTAGCACCGATTTCAAATCCTATTACAAATAAGGGAGACGGATTAGTTTTAACTCCAAAAATTATTGGGATTGAAATACTCTCATCTTCACCATAGCTTACACTAGAGCGAGTTGTAGGATCGTGATAAAAAAGGTCATAACTAAAATAGTTTATGCCCAAGAAAATAAATGGAGTAAATTTTGTCTCAGGGTTATGCAAATTAAAATCTTCAAAATTTATTTCTAAGCCTCCTGAAAACTCCTGTATATTATTATCAAATTTATAACTTCTTATAAAACGATTTATGTTACTAGAAGTATAATCACTTTTTTTGATATTTGCCATTATTGCACTAGCTCTAAAGGAATACCTAGTAGTCATATTCCATTTATATATAAGACCTATTGCGTAATTATTTGGGGAAATATAATTAGTGGATCCAATATCTCCTATATAATTACTTCCTCCAAAAAAACCTCCTAATTCATGAAATTGAGAAAAGGATAATAAGCTAAAATTAAAAGTAATAAAAAAAACAAAAATTTTCATCAGTCTCCCTTTTTGGAAAGCAGTTTACAATATTTTTTGTTGATATAATTTTCCTTTTTTTAAACTAATAAAAGTGAAATTTATTGTTTGTTTCGGGTATCTTTTCCCCAAAAAAGTTTATTACTCAAAGTTTTTAAAAAATTATCATTTTCTAATTCAACTGTAAAAATTGAAAAAGGAGCTTTTTTTAAGGTTATTTCAGTTTGATTTGGCACCGAAAATATTCGAGAATCAAGTGACATTAAATGGTTTTTCCCTTTACCAGTGACTTTAATTTTAATATTACTTTTTTCAGGAAGAATTAAGGGTCTAATATTAATGTTGTGCGGAGATATGGGATTTAAGATTAAATTTTTAGTTTGAGGAGATAAAATAGGTCCACCACTGCTTAGAGAGTATCCTGTTGAGCCGGTTGGAGTAGCAATTATAAGTCCATCTGCCCAAAAAGTTGTTAAAAATTTACTATCTATCTTTGTCTCAATGCTAAGCATTGACGTGGAATTCTTCCTGTTTATAGTAACTTCATTTAGTGCATAATTAAATTGATTGAAAGCTTTAAGATTCTTAGATAATTTTACCTCTATCAGGGAACGTCTAACAAGTTTATATTTCTTTTGAAAAAAATCTCTTAATCCTTCATTTAAGGATTCTTTTTGAAGACCAGTTAAAAAACCTAGTTTACCAGCATTGATTCCTAATATGGGAACTTCAGTGCTTTTTACATGAGTTATTGATCGAAGCAAAGTTCCGTCACCACCAATTGAAAATAAAAAGTCAATTCCTTTATCAACCGTACTATCGCTATCAAAAAACTTATGATTTTTTTTTAGCTTTTCGGAGAGATGTTTAGCCAGTTTAGAATCAATACTGAGACTATGATTCATTTGATTTAAAAGAGAGATTGTTTCTTTTGCATATTTAAGTGTTGATTTATTCTCAAAGGCACAATAGATTCCAATATTCATGACAGGACATTTAGATCAAAATTACGAAACTTTATTTTGCATATATTAACTAAGATCTATCAAATAAGAGTCTTATTTTTGTCTCAAATTATAAAACATGGTAAAACTAAGTGTCAATATAAATAAAATAGCAACTCTGAGAAACTCTAGAGGAGGTAATTATCCTGACTTATTGAAAGTTGCTAGTGATGTCCAAGATTTTGGAGCAGATGGAATAACTATTCATCCAAGACCTGACGAAAGACATATAAGATATAAAGATGCTAAAATGTTACCCAGAGTAATTTCTACTGAATATAATATTGAGGGAAATCCAATTCCTGAGTTCCTAGATTTAGTTAAAAAAATAAGACCTACACAAGTAACTCTTGTCCCAGATGCTCATGATGCTATAACTTCAAACTCTGGTTGGGATACAATTAAAAATCAAGATTTTTTAAAGGATGTGATAGGCGAATTAAAAGCATTAAATATTCGGACCTCTATTTTTGTTGATCCTATTGAAAAAATAATTTCTGGCGCAAAAGAAACAGGATCTGATAGAATAGAACTTTTTACGGAAAAGTATGCAAAAGATTACTTTTTAGATCCCAAAAAAGCTATAAAGCCATATATTTTAGCAGCTGAAGAAGCTAATCGACTTGGGATAGGAATTAATGCAGGACATGACCTAAGTCTGGAAAATATTGAATATTTTACAGATAACATACCAGATCTTTTAGAGGTCTCAATTGGTCATGCTATAATTTGTGAGTCCATTTATTTAGGATTGGAAAATGTCATTCCAATGTATCTTAATCTTTTAAAATAGTGGGAAAAATTTATTCAAACATTTTAGGTGATGGATCAAAAGATCTTATCATTTTACATGGATTTTTGGGTATGGGAAATAATTGGAAAGCTCAGGGGAAGAGATTTGAAGAGATGGGTTATCGTGTTCATTTATTAGACTCAAGAAATCACGGGAAAAGTTTTTGGGATATAAATTTTGATTATCATTATATGGCTAAAGATTTAGATAAATATTTTAAGGACCATGAATTAAAAGATGCAACATTAATTGGACATTCTATGGGGGGAAAGACAGCAATGATATTTTCACTTTTGAAACCTGAATTAGTCAATCAGTTGATTGTATCTGATATTTCTCCAAAAGATTATAAATCTAATGCTGAGATAAAAAAAATTGGAGAAGGATTAATTAAGTTAGATTTGGATAAAATAGCAAAACGAAAGGATCTTGATATTCATCTGGAAAAATATGTAAAAAGTTCTCAAACACGTCAATTCTTGTTAAAAAACTTGTATAGATCAGAATCGGGCAAGTTTTGCTTTTATCCCAATATTAAGATTCTGAAAAATTCAATTTCTGCAATTGAAAAATTCCCTATAATGAAGGGTAAATATAAAAATCCCGTCCTTTTTTTAAAAGGTGAAAAATCTAATTATATTGATATTAAAGGGGATAAGGACCTAATTAGATCCTATTTTTCTAATTCTCAAATTATAGAAATTCAAGGGGCTGGACATTGGATTCATTTTGATTGTCCTAATCTTTTCTTTCAAAAAGTTATTGAATGGATAAAGAATATTCAATAGTATAAATTTTCACATTAAAAAATAAAAATGTTATAATTTCTAATTAAAGACATATTTAACATTTACTCCTACTAATTTTGAGTTATGAAAGTAATTATCCGAAAGGCAAAAAAGAAAGATTCTGAATCTATTTTAAAACTGATTAAAGAATTAGCTTTTTTTGAAGGTGAAGCTGATGAAGTTATTTTAACAAAAGAAAGTATTGAAAGAGACGGATTTGGCAAGAAAAAACTTTTTAACTGTTTTGTTGCTGAATATGATTCTGAAGTTGTAGGGATCGCGTTATTTTATGCTAGATACTCTACTTGGAAAGGCCCTACACTTCATCTCGAAGATCTTATTGTTACAGAATCCATGAAAGGTTGTGGAATAGGAACAAAATTATATGATGCTTTTATTTCTTTTGCAACTTCAAAAGGAGTTAAAAGAGTTGAGTGGGTTGTTTTAGATTGGAATGAATCAGCAATTAAATTTTATAAAAAAAGCGGAGCTAAAATATTAAAAGATTGGAAAACTGTCCAACTTAAAATTAATAACTAAAAAATAAACACCTAAATGAAAGTATTCAAGTTTGGAGGAGCGTCGGTAAAAGATTCAAAAAGCATAAAAAATGTAACAAGAATCTTAAAATTAAAAGGTTATCATGATACCATAATTGTTGTTTCAGCAATGGGAAAGACAACGAATGCTTTGGAATTTCTCATAAAGGATTATATGAAAGGCAAATCAAGTTATCTGACTATTTTAGAAAAAATTAAAGACGATCATCTTAAAATTATAAATGATCTATTCAAAGAATCTGATAAATCTCCTTATAATGATATCATAGATTTAACAAAAAGCCTGAGTAGTTTTTTAAAAATGAATAAATCAAAAAATCATAGTTTTATTTATGATCAAGTGGTATGTTTTGGAGAGTTAATTTCAACAAAAATAATAAGCTTTTACCTTGAAATGGAAGGATTGAAAAATCATTGGTTAGATGTTAGAAATTGTATTAAAACAGATAGTTATTACAGAAATGCAGGGCTTAATTGGAAAGAAACCCAGAAGCTTATAAAGAATGAAACTAAAAACAAAATTACAATTGTAACCCAAGGATTTATTGCATCTGACACTGAGGGATATTCAACAACTTTAGGAAGAGAGGGTTCTGATTATACTGCTGCTATTTTTGCTTTTGTTTTAAATGCAACTTCTCTTACTATATGGAAAGATGTACCTGGGGTTTTAAATGCAGATCCAAGATATTTTAAAAAAACACAATTATTGAAAAAAATATCCTACAGAGAAGCAATTGAATTAGCTTATTATGGAGCATCAGTTATTCATCCGAAAACACTTCAACCTCTCCAACAAAAAAAAATACCTCTATTTGTCAAATCATTTGAAAATCCTCATCAAGAAGGAACAAAAGTTTTTGAGTCTTCTCAACTTGATCCTCTTGTTCCTTGTTTCATATTAAAAAAAAATCAAATCTTATTAGAACTCTCAACTTTGGATTTTTCTTTTATTGTTGAAGAAAATATTAGTCAAATTTTCTCTCTTATGGATAAATATAAAATGAGAGTTGAAATGATTCAAAATTCAGCTATTTCATTTGCTGTTTGTATAAATGATAGGTATGGGAAACTTAATAATTTAGTTTCTGAATTAAGTTTAAAATTTAAAGTTGGAGTAAAAGAAAATGTTTCATTGCATACCATTAGACATTTTAATATCTCTTCAATTCAAGAAATTAAAGGACTAGGAAAAAAAATTTTATTAGAGCAAAGAACATATAAAACGGCTCAATTTGTTTTAATGTAAATTTATTTCACTAAATTTTTTGAAATAAAATTTTTACAGAAACTATTTATTTCTTCACGAACTTTTCTAAATTCTTCATTAATAGTTTTTTTATCGCCTTGTTTTTTTGAAGGGTCTAAAAAATTTTGATGAATTTTAACAGCTTTTCCTAAAGGAAAAATAGGACAACTTTCTTTTGCATTGTCGCAAACAGTTATTATGTAATCAAAAGAAATTTCGAGATACTCATCAACTAAATTTGAGGTATTTTTACTTATATTAATTCCAATTTCAGCGAGTGTTTCTATTGCTTTTGGATTTACTCCATGGGCCTCTATACCTGCACTAAATACCTCAACATTGCTATTGGTATAATGATTTAAAAATCCATGAGCAATTTGGCTTCTACATGAGTTTCCTGTACAAAGAATTAATATTTTTTTCATATGTTTATTAGAAACCTAAAACTATTTGGGCAATAAAAAAGAAAAGAAAAATTCCAAAAATATCATTACAAGTAGTAATAAAAGGACCAGTTGCTATAGCAGGATTTATTCCTCTTTGACTTAAAATAATAGGGATAAATGTTCCAACTAAAGCTGCAACTATAATTACAGCCATCATTGATCCTGCAATGGTGAAACTAATAATCAGGTCCTGTTGAATAATTACTCCAAATAAAATTAATATGATTGAAAGGGCAAAACCATTAATTAAACTCAATCCCACTTCTTTGATAAGTCTAGAAAATAAAGATCCTTTCACAATATCATTAGCTAATCCTTGAACTATTATTGCAGAAGATTGAACACCAACATTTCCAGCCATTGCAGCAATCAGAGGAGTGTAAAAAAACAGATTTCTTAACTCAGGTTTAGCCATTACTGTTTCATAATCTTTGAGTATAAAGACACTTCCTAAGCCACCCAGTAGGCCTAAAAACAACCATGGAAGACGAGCTTTAGTTAATTGAAAAATTGAATCATCAGCTTCAACATCTGAGGCTATTCCTGACGCAAGTTGATAATCTTTTTCTGCATCTTCCTTCATTAAGTCTAAAATATCATCAATAGTTATCCTACCCAGCAATTGATTTTTTTTGTTGACAACTGGTATTGCCTCCAAATCATATTTTGACATTATTCTTGCAACTTCTTCTCCTTTTTGATCTACTCTTACGAAATCAACTTTTGGGATAAATATATCTTTCACTTTAGCTTTTGAATTGGCAGTAATTAAATCTTTTAATGATAATCTTCCCTTTAGTCTATTTTTTGAATCTACAACATAAATGGAATGAACTCTTGTAACATCTTCTGCCTGCGCTCGCATTGTATTTAAACATTTTAAGACGCTAAGATTTTCTTGAACTTTCACAAGCTCTTTTGCCATAAGCCCGCCAGCAGTATCCTCATCATAATTAAGAAGCTCTCTTATGTCCTCAGCGTGATCTGTATCACTTATTTCAGAGATAACACTCTCACGTCTTTCTTGAGGCAATTCAGATACTAAATCAGTGGCATCATCAGTATCTAATTCTTCAATTTCTCCTGCAATTTCTTTTACAGATAGATTCTCTATTATATTTTCCCTAATATTTTCATCTAGCTCAGCTAAAGCATCAGCAGTTTTTTCACTATCAAGAAGCTTAATTAAATATATTCCTTCTTCAGTTGATATGTTACTTAAAATTTCAGCAATATCTGCATAATGTAGATCTTTTAGTTTGCCATGAAGTTTTTGATCAGATTTTTTTTTGACCAAAAATTTTATGCCATCAATTACATCTTTATCAATTTTAAATTCTTGCATTTTGAATTTTTTTGGTCAATTTTATAAATTCATCTCCAGATAAAAGTTCTGGCCTAAGATCAAAGATACTATCTTCTAAAATAACTTTAGGTAAGTCAAAAAATTTTAAACTCCTTCTTAGAGTTTTTCTTCTTTGTTGAAATCCCATTTTAATAATTTTAAATAATAATTGTTCATCACAATCAGGAATAAAATTATCTTTTCTAGTCAATGATATAACTCCAGATTCAACTTTCGGTTCTGGAAAAAAAACCTTTGATGAAATACTGAAAAGATATTTTCTTTCATAAAAAATCTCACAAATCACAGATAATATACCATAGGCTTTACTCCCAGGCTTTTCACATATTCTTTTAGCAACTTCTTTTTGAAACATACCGCAGAAAAAAGTCACATTCTCTTTATATTCAATAATTTTGAAAACTATTTGGGATGAAATATTGTAGGGAAAATTTCCAATTACAGCAAAGTTAAATTTTTGAAAAATTTTTTTCAAATCCATCTTTATAATGTCTTGATTAAAGATTTTATTTTTTAAGCCTGGGAATTTTTTTTTAAGTATTTCACATGAATCATGATCAATTTCAACCAAGTACAATGATTCTTTTTTTTTATATAAAAATTTGGTTAAAAATCCAGTTCCAGGACCAATTTCTAAGATTTTGTTGTAAGAATCAAAATTAAGCGTGTTAACAATTTTTAAGGCAATATTAGAATCAGTCAAAAAATGCTGTCCCCATTTTTTTTTTGGCTTAATTTTATCCATTTAATTAATAAAATCAAATCCAGTGTAGGAAGTTATTACATTTGGTATTTTAATGCCTTTTTCAGTTTGAAAATTTTCTAATAAACTTGCGATGACTCTGGGCAATGCTAGTGAACTTCCATTAAGCGTATAAACTAAATTTTTCCTCCCCTCTTTATCTCTGTATCTTATTTGCAATCTTTCAGATTGGAAATTATTGAATGTAGAAACTGAACTAATCTCTAGCCATTTTTTTTGTGCAGCAGAAAACACCTCAAAGTCATAGGTTAAAGCTGAGGTAAAACCAAGATCTGATCCACAAAGTCTTATAATTCTGTAAGGTAGTTCCAATTCATTTAAAATTTCTTTAATATGATTTACCATGCTGTCAAGTGCAGACATTGCATTTTTAGGCTCCTCTATTCTAACAATTTCAACCTTGTCAAATTGATGGAGCCTATTGAGTCCTCTTACGTTTTTGCCATAACTTCCTGCTTCTCTACGAAAACATGGAGAATATGAAGTTAATTTGATTGGCAATTCATTTAATTGAAGGATTTTATCGCGAAAAATATTTGTAAGAGGGACTTCAGCTGTTGGAATTAAATATAGCTTATCATTTTCAACATGATACATTTGTCCGTCTTTATCAGGAAGCTGTCCTGTTCCAAATGCAGATGTCTCATTAACAACATGAGGAATTTGATATTCTTTATAACCCGCCTTGATATTTTTGTCTAGAAAATATTGTATTAGTGCTCGTTGAAGTTTTGCTCCTTTACCTTTATAAACTGGAAAACCTGATCCAGTAATTTTATTTCCAAGATCAAAATCAATTAGGTCATACTTTTTACACAGATCCCAATGATATAAAGAATCTTTTTTTAGCTCTGGTATTTCACCACTTTCAAAAATTTTTTCATTATCATCATATGATTTCCCCTGCGGTACAATTTCATTGGGAATATTAGGAACTTTAGTTCGCATTGAAAATAATTCATTTTCAATTAATTTTAGTTTTTCTTGAAATTTTTTGGCATCATTTTTAAATTTGAAGCTCTTAAGTTTTAATTCGTCTATATTTTCTTTTTTGTTTGACTTAACACTTAAGCCAATTTCCTTATTTATTTTATTACTACTAGATAAAATAGTTTCCAGATCTAGCATAATTGATCTTCTTTTTTGATCCATTTCTATTATTTGATCAATGATATTAATATTTGGAAAATTTCTTTTTTCCAGCCCTTTTTTTATGAAATCTTTATTTTCTCGAATAAATGAAAGCGGTAGCATTATAAGAAAGTTCTTTTACAAATTTAGTGATTGTTATGAGATATCAATTTTTTCTTTTTTCAACAATAATTTTTGACACTTTTTTTGATCTAAAATTAGTTGCTTTTTTAAATTTTCAATCGAATTAAATTTTTTTTCAGATCTAATTTTTTGTATAATTTCAACCACAAGTTTTAAACCGTAAAGATCTTTATTTAAAGAAAAAAAATGTATTTCAATTGAATTTTCTTTTCCCTCAAGTGTTGGTCTTTTTCCATAATTCATCATTCCAAAAAATATTTTACTATCAATAAGACATTTTATAAAATAAACACCTTTAGCAGGCCTTATTTTGTAATTCTCATCTATTTTTAAGTTTGCTGTTGGAAAGCCTAATGTTCTTCCAATACTTTTTCCTTTCACAACTTTTCCAGTAAGTTTAAATTTTCGTCCTAAATATTTATTTACGATATTGAAATCTCCTTTAAGAATTGCCGATCTTATCTTTGTTGAGCTTACAGAGATATTTTTTATCTCTTGGGCAGGAATAACATCAACTGAAAAATTATATGTTTCTCCAAAATTTTTCAGGTCGGATATATCTGCTTCTCTGTTTCGTCCAAATCTATGATCGTAACCTACTATTATTTTTGATATCTTAAATTTATTTACGAGAATATCTCTAATGAAATCAATCGGTGATAACCTAGAAAAATCATTGGAAAAGGGATGAATAACCAAGAAGTTAAGCCCAAGATTCTTTAAAAGGTTTTGCTTTTCTTCAATTGTATCAATCATTTCAATATTATGATCATGAAGAATCATTCTTGGATGAGGAAAAAAAGTTAGTAATATTGAAACTAGTTTTTCTTTTTTTGAAATATTTACTAGATCCGAAATAATTTTTTTATGACCGATATGTAAACCGTCAAATGTTCCAATTGTAATTATTGAAGGTTTTTCTGCCCGATAATTTTCTATATTACGAATGATTTTCATCCAGATAATTAAAGAGTTTCACAAAATTACATTTTAATTGTTAATGATTTTTCAAGTAATTAATTTTTAACTTTATACATTACATAAAAATTGTTTTATTTAAAGGATTTTATGCTTTTAAGGATATTATTTTTTTTCTTTTTGTCCAATTCTCTTTGTTTTGCTCAATCCAATTGGAGCCTTATTTCAGAAGATAAAATTTCAGATATAGTAAAAAACAGAGAAAATAATTGGCGTTTTTATACAATAGAAAAAAAGAAAATATCTGATGAACTAAGTTTGATAAAGTTTGACAATAATATCACAATGCCACTAGAGTTAATTCTACCCAATGAAAAAGGAGATTTTGAAAGTTTTAATTTAATACCCGCTCAAGTTTTATCCTCTCAACTTCAAAAAAAGTATCCAAAGATAAGAACATATATGGGCAAAAGTAATGATAGAAGAAATGTTAAATTACGATTATCTGATTCTCCAATTGGAGTTAATATATGGATTATAATGCCAAATGGGAAGAACCATTTTGTCCAACCTTTAAAAGTTGATTCAAACATATATTTTTCTTATAATCGTTCTGAAAGAAAGCTTTATGAAGATTTTAAATGTTATACAAAAGCTGAAAAGAAAATTAACTCAAGTCATTTTAAAAGTAAAAATGTATCGTCGTCAAAATCCAAATTATCTGAAACCCTAAAAACATTTCGAATAGCAATTTCAGCAACTGGTGAATTCACATCTTTTTGGGGAGACGATGATGATTCCAATGGTACAAATTCAGAAGATGCCTTTGCTGCAGTTGCTAGTACGATAAACAGGGTAAATGAAGTTTTTGAAAATGATCTTGGAATTCATTTAGAACTTGTTTCTGACGCATCACTACTTTATGATAATCCAGAAACGGATCCCTATACAGATGATTTAAATGAAGAAGTTCAAAAGACACTTGATGAAGTTTTTGGTTCTGAAAATTATGATGTGGGTCAAGTTTTTGACTTCGGACAGGCAGACGGTAATGCAGGATATATTGGCAGTGTATGTATTGATTCCAAGAAAGGAAGCGCATATACTTCTCATCCTTTTCAGGACACCTCTGGAGGAGTTTTCATGAATGATTATTTTGATTTGGATTATGTTGCCCATGAATTAGGACACCAATTTGGAGCATATCATACTTTCTCACACAACATGGAAGGTGCAGGAGTAAATTCTGAACCTGGAAGTGGTTCTACAATTATGGGTTATGCAGGAATTACAGGCTTAGATAACGTTGCATTACATGGAGATCCTTATTTTCATTACTACAGCATTAAAAATATCAAAGAATATGTTGAATCAACTAGCTGTTTTAGCTCTGAATCTGTTGATAATAAAGCTCCTATAGTCTCTGCAGGTGAAGATATTACTATCCCTATTGGAACACCCTATGAGCTTATAGCCGAAGCAAGCGATCCAGATTCTGACATACTATATTATTGCTGGGAACAGTTAGATAATGGCCAAGTAGATGCAAGTAATTTTGGGCCTGATAAGGTTAACGGAGCTCAAGCCAGATCACTTCCTCCATCACTTTTAAATTTTAGATATATTCCCAATATGAATGCCATATTAAATGGTAATCTTACACAAACAAACCCAAGTGCTGGTGATAATTGGGAAACTGTATCCAATGTTGATAGAATATTGACTTGGGGAATAACTATTCGAGATCGATTTGCGGATACCATTGGTCAGAGAGGCAGAATATCATCGGATAAAAAAATACTTACTGTTGATTCTAATATGGGCCCCTTTAAAATTACTTCCCAAAATCAAACTGAAATAAAATGGGAAGCAGGTGAGAGAAAAATTATTACTTGGGACGTTGCTGGAACAAATTTATCTCCCATTGACACAAAAAATGTAAATATTTATTTTTCAGCTGATGGTTTTAATTCTAATGAAATACTTTTAGAGGAAACCCCTAACGACGGTTTTGCCGAAGTGATAGTTCCTTCAACTGTCAGTTCAACAAATGGAAGAGTGATGATAAAACCTGATAATTCTATTTATTTTTCTGTTAACGAAAAGGATATATCAGTTATTCAAACCCCTTTTGTAATTAAATTTCAAAATTTTATTCAAGAAATATGTGGACAAAACACGGCTCAATTTAATTTTGATTACTCTACTTACCTAGATTTCAATGAAGAAGTAAATTTAACAATAGATAATTTACCTGAAGGATTAACAGCTAACATATCTCCTAAAAGCATAAATAACTCTGACACTTCAGGAGAATTAAAAATTTTCGGGCTAGAAAATTTAACACCTCAAGATATTCACTTAAAATTAAGAGCTGAAAGTGAAAGTGTCTCAAGGAGTTTTGATTTTGATATAAATTATAGAACAAATGACTTAACCACTCCAGAGCTTTTGTATCCTCAAGATAATCTTGAAGAAGTATCTTTATCTACAACATTAACGTGGAGTGATGATAAAAATGCGTCAACATATCAAATTCAAATTTCAAACGATATTAACTTTCAGGAGATAATTTTTTCAGAAAATATTGATCAAAGCTTTTTTAGTATTGATAAATTAGAATTTAATTCAAACTATTTTTGGAGAGTTAAGTCAATCAATAATTGTTCACAAAGTAATTTTTCAAATCCATTTAGTTTTAAAACTCAAAAAATTACTTGCGCATTATATGAATCTGAAAATTTACCTATTAATCTTAATGATGCCACTTCTCGAGATGAAAGTGGACTAACTGTCGCAAATATTGAAATTTCAGATATTGTAAACATTATAGATATTAATGTTAATTTATCTTTAACTCATACTTGGGTTGAAGATTTGAGAATTTACTTAGTTTCTCCTGATGGTACAAAAATTACATTATCTCAAAATGCAGGGGGTGATGGAGATAATTATATAGAAACTGTTTTTGATCAAGATTCACAGGTCTCTATATCTTCTGCTAATGCTCCATTTACGGGTTCATTCCGTCCAGTTGAAAGTCTTGATATTTTCAATGGTGAACGGGCGAATGGAAGATGGATATTACAAATTATTGATCAGGGCCCCCAAGACACTGGAGAATTAACAGATTTTTCAATTCAAATTTGTTACACGGGAGATGTTTTGAAGAATTCAGATGGTGACAGTTTTGCTGATATTTATGACAATTGTCCTTCTGTTTATAATGATGATCAATTAGATATAGATAATAATGGGATTGGGGATGTTTGTGATTTCTATACTCAAGACAATTTTACTTTAACCAAAAAAGATGCTTCCTGTATTTCCAAAAATAATGGTGAAATTCAAATTTCTGCTAGAGCTATATTTAATTATAAAGCTGAAATAATTTCGAGTAATGGATTTTTTGAAGCTAAGCAATTTAATTCACTAAGTGGTTTAAAGTTAACCGGACTTTCTCCTGGAGATTATGAGTTATGTATTACTACTATTGAAGAAACCGAATTTCAAACATGCTTTTTAGCAAAAATAAATGAACCTAAGCAATTAGAAGTTAGTTCAGTTTTAAATAGGGAAGATAAAATTTTATCACTTTCGCTAAATGGCGCCTCTGCT
This sequence comes from Flavobacteriaceae bacterium, assembly GCA_002728855.1. Classification (GTDB taxonomy): domain Bacteria; phylum Bacteroidota; class Bacteroidia; order Flavobacteriales; family Flavobacteriaceae. Next base: position 38,346 of record PBWA01000013.1, on the reverse strand, counting down.
TATTATATTAAATTAAATGACAGAAATATAAAAGTTTTTTCTTCTGGTATTCATGAATTTAAATTAAATAAAGAATTGAACTTAATTGAGGTTAGTACTGATATAGATTGTCAAGGAAAATTTGAAGAGAAAATATATATCTCCCAGAATTCAAAAATATATCCTAATCCAGTTTTAGATCAAATTAATGTTTTGGTAGGAGGTATAAATCAAAAAGTTAAAATATTCCTCTTTAATATTAATGGAGTCTTATTGGAAGAAAAAGAGATATTATTCAATAGTAATAAAAGAGATTTAATTTTTAATTTGGATAGTTATCCTAGAGGAATGTATTTGATTTCAGTTCAATCAGAAAATGAAATTGAAAATTTTAAATTTCTAAAGTTATGAGATTGAAATTAAAGTTTTTATTGATCTTTATTTTTCTTTTTTCATGTAAGAAGGAGAGCATTCCTGATCCTGAAACCGTTTTGTTATCATCCCCAAAGAATGGCGATTCTTGTACTACAGCTTTAAATATNAATANACAAGAAAGTCAAGTAAGCTTTAGCTGGAATCCATCNTTGCATACAGATNTTTATGAAATTAATATTAATAATTTAGACAGTGGANAAATATTAAAAAAAGAAACTNTTTTAAATTCTGAAAGTATTATNCTNAANAGAGGATTTCCTTANTCATGGTGGGTTTTTTCTAAATCGGATAATAGTCCAATAATTTCAAAGAGTCAAACATGGTTTTTTTACCTTGAAGGTAATTCCAAGTCTGATTATTTACCTTTTCCTGCAAAACTAATAAGTCCTGGTTCCGATGAACAAGTTAATTTAGATAATGGTAGATTTACTTTCCAATGGGAAGGTAGGGACCTAGACAATGATATAATTTCTTTTGATTTTTACTTAGGAGAGGATTTAGATGACTTAAAATTGATCAATGGTGATTTGACGAACTCATCTCTTGAAATTGAATTAGAAGAAGGTAAAAACTATTACTGGAAAATAATTACAATAGATTCAATGGGCAATACTTCTTCTTCATTAGGCTCTTTCTCAACATCAGCATAATTATATTTAATTATACATATTCATCGTATTATCAATTCCATTTTTAATAAATGATAATATGACTTTTGTAGAAATTTCAAGCGATTTAGATATTTTTTCTTCTTCATCTTTGGAAAAGCTTCCAAGGACAAAATCCACTTTGTCACTTGAATACTTTATTTTTCCAATTCCAAATCTTAATCTTGCATAATTTGAAGTACTTAGAGAGCGTTCAATATCTTTAAGGCCATTATGTCCGCCATCGCTTCCTTTTTGTTTTAACTTAATTATCCCTAGATCAAGATTCAAATCATCTGTCAAAATCAAGATATTTTTGACAGCTATATTCTTTTTTTTCATCCAATATTTTACTGATTTTCCACTCAGATTCATAAAAGTTGATGGCTTTAAAAGGAAAATTTTTTTGCCACTATACTTTAAAATGCCAAGTTGTCCAAGTTTTGATTTTTGAAGGTTTATGTCTTTCTCCGAAGACAAAAAGTCAATTATCCTAAATCCAATATTATGACGAGTTTTTTCATACTTAGGACCAATATTACCAAGGCCAACAATAAGAAAACTATTGTTGTCAGTTAAGTTCGAATCTTTTTTAAACCATTTAAAAAATACAACCATAAGTCTAAAAAAGGTAAAAATTTTATGTTAGAATCTATGTGATTATAGCTTAATTGATTCTTTTATTCTCCTTGTTTAGAATCCTCTTCTTTTTTACTATTATCTTCTTTTTTATCACCTTCAGCTTTTTTATCACCTTCTTCAGATGGAGTAGCTTCTGCTCCTTCAACAGCAGTTTCATCAGTCTCTTCTGAAGTTGTTTCTTCCTCCAGAACCATGGAAGCTCTAGAAGTTATGACTTGAGTTACAACAGTAGAGTCAGAGTGTAAAAAATTATATAGATCATTTTTAAGATCAGAGGTATATATTTTGTCTCCTAGTTCTAAATTAGAGATATCTACCAGTATATAATCAGGTAAATTTTTAGGTAAAGCACGAACTTTCAATTTTCTTTTATTTCTTGTTAGAGTACCCCCTGAATTTAAAACACCCGGAGCCTGACCCTCTAACCTTACAGGAATATCAATAGAAACTTCTTTATCATCAGATAATTGATAAAAGTCAATGTGAAGAATTCTATCAGTTACAGGGTGAAATTGAATATCTTGCATGATTGCATTAAATTGATTTTTTTCACCCAATTCTATATTGACTGTATGAGCATCAGGTGTGTATACTAATTTTTTGAAATCAATTTCATTTGAGTAAAAATGAATTGGTTCACCAGCACCATATAAAACACAGGGAACCTTATCTTCGTTTCTTAATTTTTTGGATGAACTTTTACCAAGTTCCGTTCTTTTTGAGCCTTTAATAGTGATGGATTTCATTTGTTTATCAATTAGGTTACATTAAATATTTTGTGCTTATTGATTTATTATGATGAACATTATACATGACTTCAGCAAAAAGTTCAGCACAGCTTAAAATATTGATTTTTTTATTTTCTGTTTTTCTTGGTATTGAGTCAGTTACAACTAGTTCTTTCAGACTAGAATTATCTATTTTTTTTTCTGCGTCACCAGATAAAAGAGCATGCGTACAGATTGCTTGAACAGATAAAGCACCTCTTGACATCATCAAATCAGATGCTTTTGTCAGTGTACCTGCAGTATCAACAATATCATCAACAAGAATTACATTTTTATTTTTAACATCTCCAATTAGTTCCATGTGAGAAATTTTGTTCGCTTTGGATCTTTGTTTATAACATATAACAACGTCACATTTTAAAAATTTTGAGTAAGCATAAGCTCTTTTTGAGCCCCCCATATCAGGAGATGCAATAGTTAAATTTTTAATATTTAAGTTTTTTATATATGGAACAAAAATTGATGATGCAAATAAATGATCGACTGGTTTTTCAAAGAATCCTTGAATTTGATCGGCATGAAGATCCATTGTCATTATCCTTGTAGCTCCAGCAGATTCTAAAAGTTTAGCTATAAGCTTAGCTCCTATGGGAACTCTTGGTTTATCTTTTCTGTCTTGCCGAGCCCAACCAAAATATGGAATGACAGCTGTTATATGTCTTGCAGATGCTCTTTTTGCGGCATCAAGCATTAGTAGCATTTCCATTAGATTTTCTGAAGAAGGATGAGTTGATCCAATTATAAAAATCCGTGCACCTCTAATACTTTCTTCAAAAGAGGGTTGAAATTCTCCATCACTATAGTGGGAAAAGTTAACCTTACCAAGTTCTTTCCCGAAATATTTTGAAATAGAACTTGCTAATTCTTCTGACTGAGAGCAAGTAAATAATTTTACTGGAGTCTTCACAAAAATTATCTTTTTTGGATTGCAAATTTATGAATAAAATTTACCTGTAAAACTTTATTCATTTATAATTTTGGATTTAACACTAATATATTTTTATTTTGGGACATTTCCAATGCTTCGGTGGCGGAATTGGTAGACGCGCTGGATTCAAAATCCAGTTCTGGCAACAGAGTGTGGGTTCGATCCCCACCCGAAGTACTTTTTTAAAGATGTAAATGAAAATTCTAAAATTATACATACTCGCTCTATTTTTATCAATGAATAATCTATTTTCGCAAAATTATGAGCAGAAACTCAAGGAAATCCAATCCCTATATGACAATTCAAGCGTTGGACAAACCTTCTTTGTCGAAGATCTTCTTGAAATAGCAGGTTATAATATTGAAAAAATTCAGATTTATCAAACTTTACCCAATAATGCAAGAGTATTCCGAGTGAAAATTGATAGTGTTACCGGAGGTTTTATTTTTGTGAGGTGGAATAAAGATAAAAATGAGAATTATATTGATAATAAATTAATTGACCCAGGAATATATTTTAACCTAAATGCCGCAAGAGAAATAATGCGTCAACAAACTGAAAAGGCCAGCTTTGGAGTTGACGATGTAGCTATCCAAGCTCCAGATCAAGAACAAATTGGATCTGAAGAGTTGAATCAATTTAGGGAAGAATTCAAATTGAAAGAAGAGGAAAAAAAATTGAAAGAATTAGAGTCCAAAAATCAAAAAGTGAATAGAAAAAAAGATAGAGTAAAAGATAAAAAGGTAAAAAAAGAGGAACAAGAAAAAAAAGAAAAGGAAAAGGAAAAATAAAAATGAATAAAAATAGAATAAAGAAAAAAATTATTTTCCTACTTTTTTTTCCATTCTTTATGTATTCTCAGAATACAGGTTCATTGGATGGAAGAATATTAGACAATCAAAATCAGATTCCACTTGAAGGAGCTACGGTAATTATCGAAGGAACAAGTTTTGGAGTAATAACAGACGAAAATGGGTATTTTAATTTTCAAAATATTCCAACAAAGTCATATAATTTAACAATAAGTTTTTTGGGATATAAAACAAAAACTATTTACAATATTATATTAAAATCTTTTGGCACTCCATCTATTCAAGTGTTTCTTGAGGAGGCTAGTGATGAATTGGAAGAAATTGTTCTTGTCCAATCCCCTTTCAAAACTACAAGAGAAACTCCATTATCTACTCAAACATTTTCTGCTGTTGAGATTGAGACTTATCCTGGTGGTAATAATGATATAACCAAAGTAGTTCAGAGTATGCCTGGTATTTCTCCATCAATAGGAGGATTTAGAAATGATATAATAATTAGAGGGGGAGCACCTAATGAGACAGTTTATTACTTGGACGGAATAGAGATTCCAAACATTAATCATTTTAGCACACAGGGAAGTGCAGGTGGACCAGTAGGGATGCTAAATGTTTCCTTTATAAGAGAGGTTACCTTATCAAGCTCAGCATTTGGAGCTGAATATGATAATCCTCTATCAGGGGTTTTATCTTTTGAACAGAGAAATGGAAACTCTAAACGTTTGGGTGGTAATTTTAGATTTGGCGCAACTGAGGCAGGAATAACATTGGAGGGGCCTTTATTTAAAAATGAAAAAGATAATGATGCTAAAACAACTTTTCTTTTCTCTGTTAGAAGGAGTTATCTTCAATTTCTTTTTGAGTTATTAGATTTACCAATAAGACCAGATTATTGGGACTATCAATGGAAGGTTAGTCATGAGATCGATCAATATAACACTTTGATTTTTTTAGGTCTAGGATCGGTCGATGATTTTTCGCTTAAATCCCCAAAAGTGTTTGATCCAAATATTCAAGCATCAATAGAACAAGCACCAATAATTAAGCAAAGATCAACTACAGTTGGCTTGTCTTGGAAGAAAAAATATAAGGATGGGAAGGGTTTAATGACCACATCGATAAGTACTAATCGATTAGATAATATTTTTTCAAGATATATAGATAATGTTTCTCAAACTAATGTTGTTTTTGAAAATGATTCTTATGAATGGGAATCTAAAATTAGATTTAATTCTATTAGATATTTCGATGAATGGAAAACTGTATTTGGAGCAAATTTTCAATATTCAAATTATTTTAATAACACTAAAAATGTTCTTTATGATCTAAACTATAATACAGAAATTAATTTTTTAAAATCTGGCTTTTATGCAAGAGGTGAAAGAAGCTTATTGAATAATAGAATAGATTTATCAATTGGGTTTAGATTTGATTCTGATACATTTTCTGATGGATCTAGTCTTTTTGACAACTTTTCTCCCAGAGTATCATTCTCTTATAAGCTGAGACCTGATAATAGCCTCAAATGGAATTTATCAATTGGCAGATATTACAAAATGCCAATTTACACTATTTTAGGTTATAAGGATGTTAATGGTAACTTTTTAAATAGAGACACGAAATATACAAGAAGTGATCATTATGTCTCGGGATTTGAATATACACCAAGTATTTCTTCTAAAATAAGTTTAGAGGGATTTTACAAGAAATACAGTCAATATCCTGTATCACTTATTGATAATGTTTCCCTCGCTAATAAGGGTGGCGGATTTGAAGTTTTAGGAAATGAACCTATAAGTTCTGATGGCAAAGGTAAAACCTATGGATTAGAGCTTTTGTTCCAACAAAAATTAAACAAGAATTTTTACGGTATTTTTGCCTACACTTTTTTTTACAGCAGATTTACATCAGTTGAAGCGGAATACCTTCCTTCAGTATGGGATAGCAGACATTTGATTTCATTTTCGGGAGGATATAAATTGAAAAAAAATTGGGAAATCAGTGCAAGATGGAGATTTAGTGGAAAAACTCCCTATGTACCTGTTAACATGGATGCTACTCTTGTTTCTTATCCTGAAATAATTTTAGATTATCAAAAGTTGGGAACACTTAAACTGAATACATTTAATCAGGCTGATATAAGGTTTGATAAAAAATGGAATTTTAAAAAACTATCTTTTAATCTATATTTTCAAATTGAAAATTTTTTAATTCAACCAATACCTTTTCCTGAAGAGTATGGATTAAAAAGGAATGAATCTGGTGCAGTGGTTGAACCAATATCTTTAGTAGAGCTTGAGAGAGAAGATAGAGGAAATACCCCGATACCATCAATTGGTTTTGTAATAGACTTTTAAAAATCAAAAAGCATTAAATCCAGTAATATCCATTCCTGTAATTAAAAGATGAATGTCATGAGTTCCCTCATAGGTAATTACTGATTCTAAGTTCATCATATGTCTCATTATACTGTATTCTCCAATTATTCCCATTGCTCCTAGGATTTGTCTTGCTTCTCTTGCAATATTGATAGCTATTTCAACATTATTTCTTTTAGCCATTGAAATTTGAGCTGAGGTAATATTTCCTTCATTTTTAAGGATACCTAATCTGTATGATAATAACTGTGCTTTAGTTATTTCAGTTATCATTTCGGCTAATTTTTTTTGTTGTAACTGTTTAGCTGCTATTGGCTTATCAAACTGTATTCTTTCTTTTGCGTAGTTAAGAGAAGTCTGATAGCAATCCATTGCAGCTCCAATGGCTCCCCATGATATTCCATATCTTGCTGAGTCAAGACACATAAGAGCTGCTCCTAATCCGGATTTCATCGGAAGTATATTTTCTTTTGGAATCCTAACCTGATTAAAAATCAGCTCACCTGTCACGGATGTTCTCAAGGACCATTTATTTTTTGTTTCAGGTGAAGAAAAACCTTCCATTCCACGTTCAATTATTAAACCATGAATTCTATTTTTTTCATCTTTTGCCCATACAATTGCAATGTCTGCAAAAGGTGAATTGGAAATCCATAGTTTGGAGCCATTTAAAATGATATGATTTTTACCATCATCTCTGAAATGAGATTTCATACTAGCGGGATCAGATCCATGGTCAGGTTCTGTAAGACCAAAACATCCAATTAATTCGCCAGAAGCTAATTTTGGGAGATATTTTTTTTTCTGTTTTTCAGATCCAAATTTCCATATTGGAAACATAACAAGAGAGGATTGAACCGATGCAGTTGATCTTATACCACTATCTCCCCTTTCTAATTCTTGCATCATCAATCCATAGGAAATATAGTCCATTTCAGCACCACCATACTTTTGTGGGATAAAACAACCAAAAGCACCTATTTCAGACAATCCTGGAAGAATTTCTTTGGGGAAAGTTCCTTCTTGAGCATTCTTTTCAATTATGGGCGAAATATTTTTTTTAACCCAGGATCTAGTAGTATCTCTTACTAATTTATGTTCTTCAGATAGAAGGTCATCTAAATTATAGTAATCAGGCGATATGAAATTATCAGGTTTCACTTTTTTCTGGGGAAATCATATCAAAATTATGAAAATTATTTTTTAAATATGTCAATAAGTCCATCTGGCAGATTAATTTTAATTTGCTTTTTCTTTCTGTTGACAAATTCTATTAGATCATTATGAATAGGGACTAAAATTTCAGTTTCTTTATGATCAATAACAAAAAGTGATTGTTTTTTAAAGTCTTTAATGGATTTTATAATTCCAATCTCATTTCCCTTATTGTCGATAGCAAGAAATCCATGGACTTCATGATAATAAAAACTTTTTCCAGTTAGAGAAGGTAGTAAAGAAAGTGGTAGATAAACGTTTTTATTTAAAATTTTCTTCGTTTCGTTTTCATCATTTATTTCATTTAAAGAAACCCTTAAAAAAAAAGATTTGTGTTTTTGTATTTTGTTTATTTTATAAAATGTCAGTGAGCTTTCAGATTCTATGTAAATAGAATTTATATTTCTGTAAATATTTGAATAATCACCCTCAAGTTTAATTATAACTTCACCTCTGAAACTATATTTTTTTGTTATTATACCTAAAAAAAAACAATCCTTTTTTAGCATTAAAAAGAAAAGTTAGTCTTTTGAATTTTCAGATTCTTCTTTGGATGACTCATCTTTATTTTCTGACTGATCTTCAGCAGGTTTTTCTTCAGCAGCTTCTTCTTTAGCTTGGGTTTGTTCTTCAGCAGGTTTTTCTTCAGCAGCTTCTTCTTTAGCTTGAGTTTGTTCTTCAGCAGGTTTTTCTTCAGCAGCTTCTTCTTTAGCTTCTAGTTCTTTCAATTCCTTTTCTTTAGCAATTCTGACGGCTTCTGCTCTTTTTTCTCTGGTAATTTTTTCAGCTTCTAAGGCTTGATCTTTTTTATCAGATAAACTCTTTTTAATCTTGTTAACTTTATTTTCAATCTTTTTTTCTTTTTCATCTAACCACTTAAGAAATCTCTTTTCAGCTTCTTCCTCAGTTAAAGCACCTTTTTTGATTCCTTTATTTAAATGATGTTTAAGAAGAACACCTCTGTATGAGAGGAGTGCACGAGCTGTATTAGTAGGTTGAGCTCCCTTTTCAAGCCATACGATTGATTTATTGAGATCAATTTTAACATCCGCAGGATTAGTGTTTGGATCATAAGTACCTAGCTTCTCAAGATATTTTCCATCTCTTTTTGCTCTTGAGTCAGCGGCAACAAGCCAATAAAAAGGCTTACCTTTTTTACCGTGTCTTTGTAGTCTTATTTTAACAGGCATATCACATTAATTTGTAAGAGTTCTCGACTCTTTGGTTATTAATTCTTGGGGTGCAAATTTAGAACTTTATTTATAATAGTTGCAAAATCTTTTTCATTTTTTAATTTCTAATCCATTTTGTTCTCTTATATAAAAAGCATTAATTTGCGCATTTGTTTTAGCATATGATATGAAAGCCTCACTAAAAAAATCAAAAGAACCCTCAACTGCGTTTATAATTATTGATATTGAGAAAAAAGACTATGAGCAAAAAGTTGAAGATGTATTAAAAAGCTATCAAAAATCAATTAATATTCCTGGTTTTAGAAAAGGATTTGTTCCAAAATCAATAATCAAGAAAAAGTATGAAATCCCTACAATAGCAGATGAAGTAAATAAATTAATCCAGGAGGAATTGAATTTATTCATAAAAAAAGAAGGTTTAGAAATTATAGGAGGACCAATTTTGAATGAAAAGGGAAAAATTGATTGGTCTGATGATAAATTATCTTTTGAGTTTGAATTAGGATTAGCCCCTGATTTTAAAGTTGATTTTAAAACCAAAAAAAAGATAGATTTTTATAAAATTTCTGCTGATAAAAAAATTATAGACGATCAAATTTTAAATTATAGAAAACAATATGGGAAACTTATTTCTCAAAGTGCAATCAAGGAAGATTTTGAAATTAGTGTATCCTTTAAATCAGATCAGTTGGGGATAGACTCAAGTGGAATAATTAAACTTTCAGATATTAAGTCCAAAGATGCTTGTCAAAAGATATCTGTTTTAAAATTAGGAGAAAAGACTTCTGTCAACATTGAAAATTTTTTCAAAGACAATACAAAGGCAGAAAATATTTTTAAATTTCCAACTGAAAAAATTAAAACTTTCTCCGGCGAAGTTGAATTAGAAATAAAGGAAATTAATCAGAGGGATTTAGCTGAAATGAATCAAGAATTCTTTGATAAAATTTTTGGTAAAGATAAAATCAAATCAATTTCTGAGATGAAACAAAAAATGAGTAAGGAAATTGAAAAAGATCTAGAAAAACAATCAGAACAGAAACTTTTTAATGATGTAACAGAGTTTTTGATCAAGGAGATTAAATTTGAGTTACCCCAAAAATTTTTAAAAAAATGGATGAGGACAACCAATAAAGAAAAAATTGAGTTAAATCAAATTGATGAAGAGTATAAGAAGTCTGAGAAGGGAATTCGTTATAGATTAATTCAGGAAAAGATAATTAAAGATCAAAATTTTTCAATATCTAATGACGAGATAAAAAATTATATCAAAGAAATGATTGCATTACAATCTAAGCAATATGGTCAAGTCAGTCCACAGGGGATGGAACTTGATAATATTGTTCAACGTTTGATGTCAAACCAAGATGAAATATCCAGAATATCAAATCAATTGATGACAAAAAAAACATTAGATTTTTTCAAAGAAAAAGCTCCTTTAAGATCTAAAAAAGTTACTTTTGATGAGTTCTTAAAGAAGGCTTATGCAAAAGCCTAAGGTTTTTTGATTAATTTTAATGATAAGTTTTAAAAATACAGAAATGGATTTAGCTAAAGAATTTAAAAATTACGCTACTAAGCATCATGGTGTCAATTCAATGTATTATGATAAAATTGTAAGTAGTATGACCCCATACATTATAGAAGAAAGACAATTAAATGTTGCTCAAATGGATGTTTTTTCTAGACTTATGATGGATCGAATTATGTTTTTAGGAACTGCAATAAATGATAATGTAGCAAATATTATTCAAGCTCAATTACTTTTTTTGCAGAGCACAGATTCAACTAGTGACATAAATATGTACATTAATTCACCTGGTGGATCAGTATATGCTGGTCTCGGAATATATGATACAATGCAATTTATTTCTCCTAACGTAGCTACAATATGTACTGGTATAGCTGCATCTATGAGTGCTATCTTACTTTGCGCAGGAGAAAAAGGGAAACGTTCAGTTCTTACTCATTCCAGAGTAATGATTCATCAACCCCTTGGAGGTGTTCATGGACAAGCTTCAGATATTGAAATTACCGCCAGAGAAATTTTGAAATTGAAAGAGGAGCTTTACCAGATTATTGCAAAACATTCAGGACAAGATTTTAAAAAGGTGAGTAAGGATGGAGATCGCGATTATTGGATGAAAGCAAATGAAGCTAAATCCTATGGTATGGTTGATGAAGTACTTTCATCAGAAAAAAAATAAAACTGTTATATGTCTAAAGAGGAACTTGTCTGTTCATTTTGTGCTCGCACTAAATCACAATCACAATTATTAATTGCTGGAATAGAAGCTCATATATGTGATAAATGTATATTACAGGCTTACGGAATAATTGAAGACGAGAACAAGAAGGAAGAAAATAAAAGAAAAAGAATAGATTTTGAGCTTTATCCCCCTAGGGATATAAAGACTTTTTTAGATGACTATGTTATTGGTCAAAATGAAGCAAAAAAAATACTTTCAGTAGCAGTATATAATCATTACAAGAGGATTTGTCAACATCATGATAATAGTGATATTGAGATCCAGAAAAGTAATATTTTATTAGTAGGGGAGACAGGTACCGGAAAGACCCTATTAGCTCAAACAATATCAAAATTTTTAAAAGTCCCGCTTGCAATAGTTGACGCAACAGTATTAACTGAAGCTGGGTATGTCGGTGAAGATGTTGAGACTATTTTAACTCGACTACTTCAAGCTGCAGATTATGATGTTGAAAAAGCAGAGAAGGGAATTGTTTTTATTGATGAGATGGATAAAATTGCAAGAAAAAGTGATAATCCATCTATAACAAGAGATGTCTCGGGAGAAGGAGTTCAACAAGCTCTCTTAAAATTATTAGAGGGGACAATCGTTAATGTTCCACCCAAGGGAGGAAGAAAGCATCCTGATCAAAAATTCATTAAAGTGGATACTTCCAAAATATTATTCATAGCCGGCGGTGCTTTTGATGGAATAGAAAAAATCATCAATAAAAGATTAAATCTGAAAGCTATTGGATATAAGACAAAATCAGAGACTAAAACCTTAGATCATTTAAATTTATTAAAATATTTAACACCTAAAGATATTAGATCTTATGGATTAATCCCAGAAATTATAGGAAGACTTCCTGTATTAACTTTTATGAATCCATTGGATAAAAAAAGTTTGAAATCAATCTTAACATTGCCTAAAAATGCATTAATAAAGCAATATCAAGTTTTATTTAAAATGGATAATGTTAAGTTAAGTTTTACTGAGGGAGCTATTGATTTCATAGTTGATAAAGCTTTTGAATACAATCTAGGTGCTCGAGGTCTAAGATCACTTTGCGAATCAGTTCTAAATGATGCAATGTTTGATCTTCCTAATTCAAAGATCAGCCAAATTAAAATTAATAAGTTATACGTTGAAGAAAAATTAGAAAAGGTTAAACTTCAAACTTTAAGAATAGTCTCTTAAATATTAATATCTTCAAGCTCATCCAAAAATAATCTATCATTTGAAAGTCTTGGAACTTTGTGTTGTCCACCAAGCTTGTTTTTTGATTTTAACCAATTATAGAATAGATCTTTTTTAGCAACTTTTACTTTAGGCATTGAAATAGCAAAATCCTTGTATCTTTTTGCTTCATAATCTGAGTTTTCATTTTTAAGGAATTGATCTAGCAAATAGGCAAACCTATCAATATCATTAGGAGGCTTCTTAAATTCAATTATCCATTCATGCCTACCTTTTTTATTACCTTTCATGAAAATTGGCCCAGCCGTATAATCTAATATTTCAACATTCATTTTTTTTGCAGCTTTGGTTATAGCAACGTCAGCATTTTCAATCATAAGTTCTTCACCAAATGCGTTGATATAATTTTTAGTTCGTCCAGTAATTTTAATTCTATAGGGATTTAGGGAGGTGAATTTAACTGTATCACCAATTTTATATCTCCAAAGGCCTGCATTTGTGGTGATAACTATAGCATAATTTTTTTTGAGTTTAACTTGACTCAAAGGAATTATAGCATCCATTTCATTAGTTTTTTCATTTAATGGCACAGGGATAAATTCATAAAAAATCCCATAATCTAGCATTAAAAGTAAATCTTCAGAATTATTTCTGTCCTGAATGGCAAAAAACCCTTCAGAGGCATTATAAATCTCATAATAATTGGGGTTACTATTATTAAATAATTTTTTAAACTGAGATTTATAAGGTCGAAAACTCACACCGCCATGAAAATAGACCTCAATCGATGGCCATATATCAAATATTGTTTCTTTTTTAGTTTCTTTCAAAACATTCTGTAAAAGCACAAGCATCCATGAAGGTACACCTGCTAAGCTAGTAACATTTTCATTAATTGATTCATCAATAATAGCTTTCATTTTGGATTCCCATTCAGACATCAGAGAAACTTTTTGACTAGGTGTACTACTTAATTCAGCCCAAAAAGGGAGATTGTCAATTATTATAGCAGATAAATCACCAAAGTAACTATTGGTATTTCTGTATAACTCTCGACTTCCTCCAAGTCTTAGGCACTTTCCGGTGAACATCTGGGCATTTTCATTATTGTTGAAGTAAAGAGAGAGCATATCTTTACCTGCTTTATAATGGCAATCCTCAAGAGCTTCAGAGCTAACAGGAATAAACTTACTTTTTGCATTTGTTGTACCACTAGATTTGGCAAACCATTTTATTGGCTCAGGCCAAAAAATATTTTGTTCTCCATTACGACATCTTTCAATTTGATCAAAAATATCCTCATAAGTTGATACAGGGAGCCTATTTTTAAAATCTTGATAATTTTTTATTGTTTTAAAATCATACTTTATGCCTATCTCAGTTTTAGAGGATACATTCAATAAATTGTGAAGTAATTCTTGTTGGACCTCATTAGGATATTTCATAAATAACTGAATTTGGTGAATACGTTTTTTTAAAAACCATGAAGCTATAGAATTGAATAATGGGATTGGCATTAGAATCAGTATATTTAATTTTCAAAAATATAAAAGTTTATGAAGTATGTTTAAGGGTGTCCTAAAAAAAATGATAAGCGAGGTAAATGAGCCTATCAGATATTTTCTGGATTTAGAAAATGATTTTATTGAAATGAATCAATGCATTGATCATCAGATTTCTTTTAAATATGATGGACAAGTGTGTCTTAATTGTAAAAAGGAAAGGCTGATTTTTACAATGGGGCATTGTAAAAAATGTTTTTATGAGAGTCCCAAGATGGGTGAATGGCTAATTAACCCACAGTACAGTAAAGCTCATAAAGGAATTGAGGATCGAAATCTAGAATATGAAAAGGAAATACAAATCCAACCCCATATAGTTTATTTATCGTTAACAAGTCAGTTAAAGATAGGAGTTACGAGAAAGAATGGATTATATACCAGATGGATAGACCAGGGGGCTCATGAAGCAATAGAGTTGTTAGAATTACCAAATAGATACTTAGCAGGGGTAGCGGAAGTACATTTTAAAAAAATCTTTTCAGATAAAACCTATCCCAATAAAATGCTTCAGAATGATTTTGATGCAGTTGATTGGAATATTGAAAGAGAACGAGCTTTAAATTATTTGCCAAGCGATTTTGAAAAATTTATTATTAAAAACTTCAAAGTAAACTCTTTCAATTTCCCTGTTTTAAAAATTCCAAAGAAGGTCAAAAGATTAAATTTAGAAAAAGAAAATTTCTATAAAGGTGTCTTAAAAGGAATTAAAGGGCAATACTTAATTTTTGAAGACAATTCAGTTTTTGGTATTCGAAGACATGAAGGGACTAGAGTAGAAATTAAAATTGATCAAGATTAGATTTATCAAAAATTTATTTTGATGAATTTTCAACAAGAGAATTTAATTTTTCAAGTTCGCTTGAAGTCAAATATCTCCACTTTCCTGGTTTAGTATCTAAATTAATATTCATTATTCTTGTACGTTTTAAATCAGTGACTTTATAGTCAAGATAATTGCACATTCTCCTAATTTGTCTGTTTAACCCTTGCGTTAATATAATTTTGAATTTATTTTTTTTTATTTTTTTCACCCAGCATTTTTTTGTTTTAGTTCCAAGAATTGGTATTCCAGAACTCATTTTTTCAATAAAATCTTTTGTTAAATTTTTATTAACTGATACCTCATATTCTTTCTCGTGATTATTTTTTGATCTAAGAATTTTATTTACAATATCTCCATCATTAGTAAGCAATATTATGCCTTCAGTATTTTTGTCTAATCTGCCAATTGGAAAAATTCTTTTATGATAATTTATAAATGATATAATGTTATTTTTTTCAATAGATTCATCTGTTGTACAAACAATTCCCTTAGGTTTATTTAAAGCAATATAAACCATGTCGTTTTGACTTTTTTTGATTAGACTGCCCTCAACAACAACTCTATCATTTGCATTGACTTTAGTTCCTAATTCAGCAATTTTACCATTTACAGTAACCTTTTCTTCTTTGATAAGTTTATCTGCATTTCTTCTAGAGCAATAACCAATCTCGGACAAATACTTGTTTAATCTGGTTTTCATTTTCTAAAGATAGAAATTAATAAAAATCAACTTCTTCAGTCTTTTTAATTTTGAATGTTTTTCTAAGAAGAAAAACGAAAAAATATAGAAGAGGCGTATCTACGAATGCAATAAAAACTTTGAAAATTACTGATGAAATAAAAAGTCCGTAAAAAATATCCCAAGGAATTATTTCAAAAAAGCATAACAAAAAAAGTACAGTAAAGCTGTCTATAATTTGTGAACTGAAGGTAGAAAAATTATTTCTCAGCCAAAGATAATCTCCTTTTGTTTTTTTCTTCCAAAAATGATATATCTGTATATCTATGAATTGAGAAAAAAGATATGCTAGCATTGAAGAAAAAACCGCAATAGGAGTTTTTGAAAATACCATATAAAAGGTTTCACTATCTATTGGAGATCCATTTAAAGTAGGAAGAGCATCAGCTATCAGAATTATTAAAATTGAGAAAATGGATGCAAAAATACCAGCTAAAACAACATTGGTAGCTTTCTCTTTTCCATAAATTTCTGATATTATATCAGTAATTAAAAAAGTCACAGGATATGGAAGTATACCTACAGATAGTTCAAAAAGAGTAACACCAAGTATTTTAAAATCTAATGGATACCAATAAAAAAATTTCTGAAAAATTAGATTTGAAACAACTAATGATGATATAAATAACCCAGCAAGAAGTAAATAAATTCTGAATGCTAGCCTTTTATTTTTTATGTCCACTAATTAAGTTTTTATATAAAGTGCGAAAGTAAAAAAAGCCTTTAAAAAAAAAAAAGCCTTAAAAAAACATATGATTATAGTATTATAATATTTTTTAATCCTTTAGGATTTTAATTTATATCTAATTTATAGGGAATTAATGTCTTTATATTTTCAAATGATTTTGATCTGTAATTTGGAGCGGTAATGTCTTTTATATTTTTGAGATCATTAAAAAATTGAATTGATGGAAGAATTTCTGAAAAAATACTTTCAAAATCTTCTTCAATAATTGGATATTCTACAATATTATAATTTTCAATCTCTGCAAGCCTTGAAGCTTCATATATAGCATCCTGAAGACCACCAATTTCATCAATTAAACCTACTTCTTTTGCCTCCCTACCACTCCATACATAACCTCTTGCATATTTTTCAACTTCGTTATATGAGATAGATCTTCCTTTTGAAACTCTCATTTTAAAAAGGGTATAAACCTCATCTATTATTCTTTCCATTGCATTTTTATATCCACTTTGAATTGGCTCAAAGACGCTATATCCCATTGAATTTTTGTGGGTATTTACTTGTTCAGCATTTATACCAATATCTGAGCTAATTCCTTCAAGATTTGGGAGAGTTCCCCATACTCCAATAGAACCGGTAATTGTCATAGGATTTGCAAGTATCTTGTTTGCATTACAAGCAATATAATATCCTCCAGATGCTGCAATATTTCCCATAGAGACGACAACTGGTTTATTTTGTTTCAATTTTTCAATTGAGTTCCAAAGGATATCACTAGTTAATGGATCTCCTCCAGGAGAATCAATTCTAAGAACAACAGCTTTGACATTTTCATTCTCATCCAGTTTATCAATTGTTTCTCTGAAAAGCTCTTCTCCAATAATCGTCTCATTTCCTTCAACATATAGAATTGTTCCCTGAGCATATATAATGGCTATTTTGTCTTTAATTTTGAGATCATAATCTTTAATTTTAGAATTCATTGTTTTAAAATCTATGAGGTTTAAATCATCAGAATCTAAAATTTCAAGTAAACTTTTTCTGTAATCATCTTCATGAATAATTTTATCAATAAATTTATTATCTAAAGCTTCTTTTGATGTTGTAACAAGTAAATTATCTGCAATTAAATTAAGCTCTTTAAGATTAAGACTTCTACTCTCAGAAATTTCCGATGAGATAGTTTCCCAAATGGTAAAAAGTAGGTTTTTAATTTGAGTTCTGTTTTCATCACTCATTTTATCTTGCAGGTATGGCTCTACAGCACTTTTATATTCCCCTTTTCTGATGACTTCATATTTAATCCCATATTTTTTTTGGAATTTATCGTAATACAATATTTCTGTTGAGAGCCCCTTAAAATCAATCATTCCAAGAGGATTCATATAGATACTGTCAGCAATTGAAGCTAGATAATATCCCTTTTGAGTGAAATAATTACTGTAGGCATATATAAATTTGCCTGAATTTTTAAAATCTTTTAGTGCATTACGAATTTCTTGAGTTTGAGCCCAACCAGCATTTATGAAATCTGAACTTAAACTAATTCCCTTTATTTTATCATCCTTCTTTGCTTTAATTATTGACCCTAAAATTTGATTTAATCCAACAGCCCTTGGACTAATTTCTAGTGAAAGCTCTAATACATTTGTTTTGGGACCCCTATCTCTTATTGGAATATTTAAATCTA
Organism: Flavobacteriaceae bacterium; assembly: GCA_002728855.1. GTDB lineage: Bacteria > Bacteroidota > Bacteroidia > Flavobacteriales > Flavobacteriaceae. The sequence continues at coordinate 20,381 of PBWA01000013.1, read as the reverse complement.
GCTCTAAAATACTATTTTCTTCAATTTTAGTCCTTTCAATATTTGAGATGGATGAACTGGATGATATTCCAATTAATCCAAATAAAATTATAAAGAAAAGAAATCCAAGACCTACAACTGCACCAAGACAAGAAGCCAAAAATCTTTTAAAGAAACCCATGATTTTAATTTCTTGCAAATATAGGCGTTTGTAAAATTCTTTTCACGAAATTTAAACTCATGATTAAAAAAAAAATAATTTTTTTATCTATCGGCAGCAATCTTGGCAATAAAGCTGAAAATATTAAAACTGCTCTAAAATTCTTAGCAATAAAAGTAGGAAATGTAAAAAGTATATCATCTATTTATGAAACTAAAGCATCAGGTTTTGATGGTCCAGATTTTTTTAATTTATGTGTTTCAATTGAAACAGAATATTCTGCAGAAGAAGTACTTAACAGATTATTGAAAATAGAGATTTTGATGGGCAGGGTTAGAACAAATCAAAGAAAACTTCTTTCAAGAAAAATTGATATAGATATACTTTTTTATGATGATGAAATCATATTAAGTGAAAAATTGCAAATACCACATCCAAGGTTGCAAAATAGAAACTTTGTATTATATCCATTAATAGAAATAGCTCCTAATTTGAAACATCCAGTATTAAAAATAGAGACAAGTGCTCTTATTAAAAAATGCTCTGATAGCCTTATTCCTCTAAAGTTAGACCTCAAAGCATTTTAAATTTGTAGTAAAAGTCCCAGATGACGACTCCTGCTGCAACAGAAATATTTAGAGAGTGTTTTGTTCCTTCTTGAGGTATTTCGATTACATTTTTACATAAATCAACTATTTTTTGGGAAACACCATTCACCTCATTTCCAAAGATAAATGCATATCTGTTATTTTTTTTTGGATTAAAATTTTGAAGACTAATTGAACCCTCTACTTGTTCTACAGCATATATTTTGTATCCTTTTTCATTTAGTTTTTTGACAGGAGTTACAGTTTCTTTTGAATATTCCCAAGAAACAGATTCAGTTGCTCCAAGAGCAGTTTTTTGAATATCTCTATGAGGAGGAGAAGCAGTAATTCCACACAAATAAATTTTCTCTATTAAAAAAGCGTCAGAGGATCTAAATATTGAACCAATATTATTTAAACTTCTTACATTATCTAGAATTATAATTAAAGGAATTTTTTCAATTTTTTTATATTGACCTACAGATTTTCTGTTTAGCTCAAAATTCTCCAATTTTCGCATGCTCTAAAATAGTAAATTGTATACTTAACAAAATATGATTACAAATAATTTATAACACAGATATATATTTATTTCATAAGTACTTATAGAATATTTACATTAGCAAAAAGGCAAAAAAATTGAGTAAAGTAACTCCTTTAATGAAACAATATAATCAGATTAAATCTAAATATCCTGATGCTTTATTATTATTTAGAGTTGGTGATTTTTACGAAACATTTGGCGAAGATGCTATAAAAGCATCCAATATTTTGGGAATAGTACTAACTAAAAGAGGAGCAGGTAGTACTAGTGAAACAGAATTAGCCGGATTCCCTCATCACTCAATAAACACCTATTTGCCTAAATTAGTTAAAGCTGGCTGTCGTGTTGCTATTTGTGATCAACTTGAGGATCCTAAATTTGCAAAAAAAATTGTTAAAAGAGGAGTTACTGAATTGGTTACTCCTGGCGTTTCTCTTAACGATGAAGTTCTTGAGCAGAAAAAAAATAATTACTTAGCTTCGATTAGTTTTGTAAATGAAATTTGCGGTGTTTCATTTCTTGATATTTCTACTGGTGATTTTTGGATTTCAGAAGGAAATATAAATCAAGTTCAACAATTGATAGAAAATTTTTCACCAAAAGAAATTTTAGTTCCTAAACCATTCAAAAAAAAATTCTTAAGTGAAATAGTTTACAATAAGAGTATATTTTTTTTAGAGGATTGGGCTTTTGAAAAAAACTTTGCTGAGCAAAAACTTTTAGATCATTTTGGAACTATTAGTTTAAAAGGATTTGGAATAAGTGAATTATTAGCTGGGATTAATTCATCTGGCGCAATATTACACTATCTTTCAGAAACGAACCATAATAAGTTATCTCATATAACAAATATTAGAAGAGTTTTCGAAGATGATTATGTCTGGATGGATCGTTTCACTTTAAAAAATTTAGAAATTTTTTCTTCAAACAATAATGAAGGAACTTCTCTAATTGATGTTTTAGATCAAACCAATACCTCTATGGGAGGAAGAATGCTTAAACATTGGGTCAATTTTCCACTTAGAGATATAAAAAAAATTGATTCGAGATTAAATATTGTAGAGTCCTTAATTAAGGAAGAAAAAGTTCTTGATGAAGTACTGTTAAGACTCAGAAAAATAGTAGACATAGAAAGAATAGTTGCAAAGATAGTCACTCTTAAAATTGGCCCTAGAGCTCTATTGCAACTTGGATATTCTTTAATTGAAATAGATAAGATTAAAAAGATTTTACTGTCATCAAAAGAGAATGAAATTAAGATTTATGGGAAAAATTTTTTAAAGTCAGATAGAATTTCAAAGCTAATTTTGAAAACAATTAATGAGGAAGCCCCAGTGTCAATTGTAAAGGGTAATGTAATTGCAGCAGGTATTTCAAAAGAGCTGGATGAATTGAGATTATTATTAAATGATGGTAAAGGAGGTCTTGATAAAATGTTGGAGAGAGAAAGTAAAAAAACTCAAATCCCATCACTTAAAATATCTTTTAATAATGTTTTTGGTTATTACATAGAAGTAAGAAATACCCACAAGGATAAAGTCCCTTCTGAATGGGTAAGAAAACAAACTTTAGTTAATGCTGAGAGATACATTTCAGATGAGTTAAAGGAATATGAGACTAAAATTTTTGGAGCTGAAGAGAGGATTAAATCAATTGAAAATTTGATTTTTCAAAATTTGTTGAATGATTTACAAAAGGAACTAAATGTACTTTTGAATAATTCTAAAATGATTGCAAAACTGGATATATTATCAAGTTTTTCTCTCACAGCTACTAAAGAAAATTATTGTAGGACAAAGGTCACAAAAGGAACAATTCTTGAAATTAAAGACGGAAGACATCCAGTGATAGAATCTTCTCTGCCTCCAGGAGAAAAGTACATTCCTAATGATTTAAAGTTAGATAATAAAAATGATCAAATTATTATGATTACCGGACCAAACATGTCAGGTAAATCTGCTATACTTAGGCAAACTGCTATATTAGTAATTATGAGTCAAATTGGAAGTTTTGTTCCTGCAAGTTCAATGAAAACTGGAATAATCGATAAAATTTTCACCAGAGTTGGAGCTAGTGATAATATTTCTATGGGAGAATCAACTTTTATGGTTGAAATGAATGAGGCAGCTCTGATATTAAATAACATAACAAACAAAAGCTTAGTTCTTTTAGATGAAATAGGTAGGGGAACTAGCACCTATGATGGAATCTCAATTGCATGGGCTATTACTGAGTACTTGCATGAACACGGCTCTTCTCCAAAAGTTTTGTTTGCAACACATTATCATGAACTAAATGAAATGACAAATATTTTTGAAAGAATAAAAAATTACAATGTTTCTGTCAAAGAATATAAAGATAAAGTATTGTTTTTAAGAAAGCTTGTTCCCGGAGGAAGTGCACATAGTTTTGGGATACATGTAGCAAAAATGGCTGGAATGCCCAAATATGTTATTAATAGAGCCACAGAAAAGTTAAAAACCCTTGAAAAATCAAGTAGGATTCAAAACAATAAATTATCTAAAAAAGACTCAGATAAGATTCAGCTTAGTTTTTTTGATCTTCAAGATCCAGTTCTTGAAAAAATCAAGGATGAAATTCAAGAAGTTAATATTGATGAGCTGACTCCTGTGGAAGCTCTAATTAAATTAAATGAAATAAAAAGAACACTAAAAGATTCAAGAAATAAATAGAGATTAATTATAATCTTGACAGATTAATTTTTATAAATTTGTTGACCAAAATGCGAAAGTAGCTCAGTGGTAGAGCATCACCTTGCCAAGGTGAGGGTCGCGGGTTCAAATCCCGTCTTTCGCTCTTTTATAAAAAATTGCTCGGATGGTGGAATTGGTAGACACGTTGGACTTAAAATCCAATGGACAGTAATGTCCGTGCGGGTTCAAGTCCCGCTCCGAGTACTTAAAGGGAGACATCATAAAAGGTGTCTCCTTTTTTTATGATTTAAATTCTTTTAATTTCTCAGTAAGTTTTGGAACTACTTCAAAAGCATCACCAACAACGCCATAATCTGCAGCTTTAAAAAATGGAGCCTCTGGATCATTATTTATTACTACTTTAACCTTGGATGAATTGATTCCTGCTAGGTGTTGAATGGCTCCAGAAATACCAATTGCAATATAAAGATTTGAAGCTACTGGTTTACCAGTTTGACCAACATGCTCACTATGTGGTCTCCACCCCATATCAGAAACAGGTTTAGAACAAGCAGTAGCTGCACCAAGGACATCAGCTAAATTTTCAACTAGGGACCAGTTTTCTGGCCCTTTCAGGCCTCGTCCACCAGAAACTACTACATCAGCATCTGCTATGGTAACTTTTCCTGTAATCTTTTCTGTTTTTTCAATTTTTAATGAGTTTTTTTCTAATGAACAAGAGTAATTTTCTTTTTCCATCTTTCTAGGATTTTCTATTGCGCCATAAGAATTGTTTGAGAGACTAATCAAATTAATTTTTTCAGGTAAATTAACATAACTAAATGCTTTATTAGTAAAACATGAACGTTTTACTACTAATGGGTTAGTTGATTCAGGTAATTCAATAACATTTGACACATATCCTGAAGAAAGCTTTACACTGAGAATTGGAGCTAAATATTTTGAATCCGCACTTGACGAGAGTAACAAAATTTTAACGTCCTTTTTGGAAGCAATTTCTGAAATAATTTTTGAGTAATTATTGACTTGAAACTTTTCTAATTCTTTATCATTTACCTCAATTAATTTGTCTACTCCAAAACTAGATATTGAATCAGCCTCATTATTGTTAATTGAAATAGCTATTAATGAAAGATTAAGTTTATCAGCTAATGCTCTTCCATATGAAGCTAATTCAAAAGCTGATTTTTTAAATTTCCCATTTTCTGATTCCGAATAAATTATTACTGACATTATATTTTTTTTTGAGTTAAATTACTTTAGCTTCATTATGTAAAAGATCTATAAGTTTATCAATTTCCTTTGAGTCTATCATCTTAACCTCTCCTTTCGGTGAAGGTTTTTCATACTTATTAGATAAAGTTTTTGGATCAACTTTTATCGGCTCAAGAACCTCAAGTGATTTTTGTCTTGCTTGCATTATTCCACGCATATTTGGAATAATTAGATCTTTTTCTTCAACAAGGCCTTTTTGTGAACCGATGACTAATGGAAGGTCAGAGGAAACTATTTCTTTTCCACCATCAATCTCTCTTGCTGCTGTGGCTTTATTTTGATCAATTTCAAGGGAAATACAATTAGCAACATAGTTATAATTCATTAACTCAGCAATTATTCCAGGAACCATTCCACCATTGTAGTCAATTGATTCTCTTCCAGCGATGATTAGACTAAATTTTTCCTTTTCACAAATTTCAACTAATTGCTTTGCAACAGAGAATCCATCTAAAGGATTCATATTTACTCTTATTGCTCTATCTGCTCCAATAGCAAGACATTTTCTAAGAGTTGATTCACATGAGACTTCACCAACTGAAGCAACAACAACTTCAGCTTTATGAGTTTCTTTCATCCAAACAGCTTTAGTTAAACCAAATTCATCATTTGGATTAATAATATATTGAATGCCACTGCTATCAAAAGATTTGTTATTATCAGTGAAATTTATTTTTGAAGTTGTATCAGGAACATGGCTTATACAAACCAGTATTTTCATTTTGATTGATTTGGTTAGGTAAATTTATTGAATATTATATTCAAATAAAAGAAAAGAAAAGTATAAAATAAATTAATGAATTACATAAATCATTTAGCAAGTGATATTAATGAATTAGTGCTAATTTTTGGATTTGCACCATCAAATTTAGAAACTAATGCACCCATTGCACAGGCAAGTTTTAGTGACTTTTCTAATGAAAAATTTTGCATTTGAAAATAAATTAAAGCCGCCAAGAAAGAATCTCCTGCTCCGACAGTATCCTTAACATTAATTTTATATCCTGAATGTTCAAAAAAATCTCCATTTTGATATAAAATAGCTCCATTTTCTCCCCTGGATACACATATAGTAGATGTATTGGTTTTCTCTGATAAAAAAATCATTATCTGTTTAAGATCATTTTTTTTATATCCATATATTTTAGATAAAAACAAAAGTTCTTCTTGATTACACTTTAGCAGATCTGCATTTTTTGTTAATAATTTTATTGTATCAATTGAGTAGTGAGGAGGTCTTAAGTTNAGATCAAAAATTTTAAATTTTGCATTTTTTAGTAATTCAAGCAAAGTTTTTTTTGAGTATTCATTTCTTGACGAAAGACTTCCATAGACAAAAGCACTAGATTTTTTAACTTCATTGAAACCTGATTTTGTAATAGATATTTCATCCCAAGCTACTGGAGATAAAATCTGATATGTTGCTATGCCATTTTCATTAATTACAATCTTAACTTCACCTGTTTTCAGTGAAGGATGTTTTTGAATATTAGTTGTATTTATTTCAAATTTTTTGATCTGTTTAATTAATAATTCTCCAGATGAATCATTCCCTATAGAACTAATTATTGAAGCTTCCATTCCTAGACTATTTAATCTATAAGCAACGTTAAATGGAGCTCCACCGATTATTTTATTATTAGGGAATACATCCCATAAAACTTCTCCAAAGCATACTATTTTATTCATTTGTTCCCACTTATTTTTTTTCCCAGTTCTTCAAGAGAAACCCCTTTAGTTTCCGGCATTATTTTAATTACAAAAAGTAATTGAAAAACCATCATTACAGCAAAGAAAAAGAATAAATAACCTGGGTTTGGAGTAGCTTTCAGCGCAGAAGGCATAACCAATGTAATTATTGCAGCTAAAACCCAGTGAACAGAAGATCCAAAGGCCTGACCTTTTGCTCTAAGGTGGTTTGGGAAAATTTCAGAAATAAAAACCCAAATTACAGCACCTTGACCAATTGCGTGTGAAGCAATAAATAAAAATAAAAATGCTGGGACAAAAAGCCCTTCCCAAGAATTTGTAAAAGAAAATCCAACCATTGATAGGGAAACTATATAGCCTATAGATCCTAAAAACATAAGTTTCTTTCGTCCTATACGATCAATTAAATAAAGCCCTAAAAGAGTAAATATTAAGTTTGTCAAACCAATTCCTATGCTACTAAGAAGTGCTGAACTTTCTTTTAAGCCTGCTGTTTCAAAAATTCTAGGAGCATAATATAAGAAAGCATTAATTCCTGATAGTTGATTAAAAAAAGCAAGTAAAAAAGCTAGAAGAACAGGGAATTTATATTTGGCTGAGAACAGTTTTTCATCGAAAGAACTCTCCGAAGCTACAATCTTTTTAATTTCATTTTCTGTAAAAGGAATCATATTCATTTCTTTTTGGATTTCCTCAGCTTTTATATAATCTTTTTGGTTGAAAATCAACCACCTAGGACTTTTAGGAATTCCAAAAATTGCAAGTAAATAGATTGCAGCAGGGACAGCTTCAATGCCAACCATCCATCGCCAGGGTTCAGCCCCAGTTTCTTTTAATAAAAAATTTGAAATGAAAGCAATAAGTATTCCGAAAACAAGATTAAATTGATAAAGTGCAACTAATTTGCCTCTGTTAGATGCGGGTGAAATTTCAGAAATATATGTTGGCGCTGTAACAGTTGAAGCACCGACACCAAGCCCTCCTAAAAACCTAAAGAAAGAAAAACTAAATGGATCAATAGCTAGTCCAGAACCTATTGCTGAAATAAAATATAAAATGCCAATACCTATAAGAGTTTTTTTTCTACCAAAATAATCCGTTGGATATCCAGCAAAAATGGCACCTATAACAGTGCCCCATAGAGCCATAGACATAATAAAAGTTCCGTGAAATAGATCGGATGTTTCCCATAAATTTTGAAGTTGTTGGTCTACCCCTGATATGACGACAGTATCAAATCCGAATAAGAATCCAGCAAGGGAAACAGTAATGGAAACTTTAAAGACTTTTTTCAACTTAAATAAATTTTACTTTTATAAAGGAAAGTAAACTTATTGAAAAAAATCTTATTTCATAAACTTTAAAACTTTTTAAAGCTTATGAAAGGAGTGATTGGATTTTCATAGCAAGACCCATATCTCCTCCTATTTTAACAGAACCGTTCATAACTGCCATCATAGGATTAATTTCACCATCCCTAAGTTTTTCCAAAACTTCTCTTGAAACAGTTATGGTACAATCAGCATCTTTATCTTCAGTTGAAACATTATTAGTTTCTCCAGTTCCATCAATANGTACTGGATTTCCATCAACGACAAACTTTATCGTACCTCCAATTGCTTCAGCATTTTCTGCCTTTGCTTTAAATTGNTCAAATACCTCTTGACTCATATCAACTTTTNTACATTAATTATGCAATCAAAAGTATAAAAAAAATATTCATATAAGTTTTTTAAATAGATTTGTAGGAATAAAATTGCTAAGATTGTTTCGATGAAATATAAAATTAAAAAAGTTGCTGTTTTAGGATCAGGAGTTATGGGCTCAGGCATAGCATGTCATCTAGCTAATGTAGGGTTAGAAGTATTAATGCTTGATATACTCCCAAAAGATCTAAAAAACAAAAAAGACAGAAATTCAGTAGCTGATGGTGCTTTAGAAAAAGCTATTAAGTCAAAACCTTCTCCCTTATACAAAAAGGATTTTGTGAAATACATAAAAACTGGAAATTTTGATGATGATTTTGAAAAAATCTCAGAAGCAGATTGGATAATAGAGGTTGTTGTAGAGCTTTTAGATATTAAAAGAAAAATTTTTGAAAGCGTTGAAAAGTATCGAAAGCCAGGAAGTCTAGTTACTTCAAACACATCTAGTATTCCTATTTCAATTTTAGCTCAAGATAGATCAGATGATTTTAAGAAACATTTTTGTGGGACACATTTTTTTAATCCACCAAGATATATGCGTCTTTTAGAAATTATTCCTTCGGATGATAGTAAGCCTGAAATAATTGATTTTTTCATGGAATTTGGAAGTGATATTCTAGGAAAGCAAACAGTTCTTTGTAAAGATACAACAGCTTTTATTGCTAATAGAATAGGAGTAATGTCTGGTTGTAAAATTTTTGAATTGACTCAGAAATATGACATGACCATTGAGGAGGTTGATGCTATTACTGGCACTCTAATAGGTAGACCAAATACAGCATCATACAGACTTCAAGATTTGGTTGGACTTGACACTAGTGATAAGGTTACAAATTTTGTTGTCCAAAATGCTAAGGGAGATGCTTTTTTTAAAAATGTTGGGGAAACTCCTACACCAAAATTTTTTACATTTTTAATTGAGAACAATTTTTTAGGGAATAAAACAAAAAAGGGTTTTTATGAGAAAACTGATAAAAGAGATGATAAAGGCAGGACTATTATTAATGCCTTAGATTTAAAAACACTTAAATATAGACCTTCTATTCGTCCTAAACTTGAAGTTGTGAAAAGTGCTAAAGGGATTGAATCCATGTCTAAAAGAATTCAAAACCTGATCGTTGGAGAAGATAAAGTAAACTTATTTTTAAATGAATATTTTACCTCCATATTCTCTTATGTAATTAAAAGAGTTCCTGAAATTTCTGAACAGTATTATCAAATAGATGACGCTATGCGTTCAGGATATTTTTGGGATTATGGTCCTTTTGAATATTGGGACCTTATAGGCTTTGAAAAAGGTCTTAAAATGATATCTTCTGAAGGACTAAAGCTGCCAGATTGGATCCAAAAAATGCAAAAAATAAATGCTGGTTCTTTTTATATTTATGAGAACGGGGAAAAGAAATATTTTAATCTTCAAACAGAAAAATATGAAGCTATCCCTGGATCAGAATCTATCATTTTGCTTGATACTTATAGGAAAAATAAACCTGTAATTAAAAATAGTGAATGTACAGTGCACGACATTGGAGATGGGGTCCTTTGTCTTGAATTTAGAAGCAAGAGCAATTCTCTAGGTGATGGGATAATAAAAGCAATAGATGAAGCAATATCAATTGCTGAGGAAGGAAAATGGAAGGGGATTGTAATAGGGAATAATGCAAAGCAGTTTAGTGTAGGAGCTAATTTAATGGGTGTAGGAATGTTTGCTATGCAAAAGAAATTTGATGATTTACAAAAAATGGTTGCTGGTTTTCAACAGGTTATGATGAGAATAAGAACATCAAAAATTCCTGTAGTAGCTGCAACCCAAGGATATGTTTTTGGTGGAGGTTGTGAAATTGCAATGCACTGTGATGCAGGAATTTATGCTGCTGAGTCTTATATAGGTCTTGTTGAAGTAGGAGTAGGATTATTACCAGCAGGTGGTGGGACAAAGGAATTTGCTTTACGAGCTTCAGAGTCTTTTTTTGAAGGAGATGTTAAAATTCCAACATTAATTGACTATTTTAAAACAATTGCTACTGCAAATGTTGCCACTTCTGCACATCAAGCTTTTGATTTACATTATCTAAATCCTGAGCGCGACTTTGTTTGCTATAATACGCCCCAAAATATTGCCATGGCTAAGGAAAAGGTAATAGAATTATCCAAAAATTATATAGCCCCTTCTGTAAAAGATGATATTCAAGTTCTAGGGCGTAATGGATTGAGTGTACTTTATTCTGCAATCAATGAGTTCCGTTTAGGAGAATATATGTCTGATTATGACGTTGAAATCGCTAAGAAAGTTGCTTATGTAATTTGCGGCGGTGATTTAACAGGAACTCAATATGTTTCTGAGCAATATTTATTAGATTTAGAAAGAGAAGCATTTGTTAGCCTATTAGGGAATCAAAAAACTCTTGATAGAATTCAATATTTACTAATGAACAATAAACCCTTAAGAAATTAAACTTTATAAAATGGAAGCATACATTATAACTGGATACCGATCTGCAGTTGCAAAGGCAAAAAGAGGAGGATTTAAAAATTTCAGATCTGATGACTTGGCTGTAGAAGTTGTTAAGCACCTAGTTAAGAGTGTTCCAAAGTTGGATCCTTCAACTATTGATGATGTAATTGTTGGTTGTGCTAATCCTGAAGGAGAACAAGGACTTCAAATAGGAAGATTAATTGCCGCTCGCTCCTTAGGCAAGGAAGTTCCAGGAATCACAATTAATAGATATTGTGCATCTGGACTAGAGGCTATAGCTTTAGCTGTTTCTAAAATTAAAGCTGGTTTTGGAGAGATATATATTGCTGGAGGAACTGAAAGTATGAGTTTACTTCCAATGACAGGTTATAAGCTTTCTCCTAGTTATAAGGCTAATATTGATAATATAAATTATCATGTTAGCATGGGAGCTACAGCGGAAGCTGTATCAAGTAAATATAAAATTTCAAGAGAGCAAGCAGATTCTTTCTCATATTTTTCTCATATGAAAGCTGCAAATGCAATTGATAAAGGGTTCTTCAATGAAGAAATAGTTCCAATAAAAGTTGATGAAGTTTTTGTTAAAAATGGTAAGCGAGTAGAATCAAGCCATGTTGTGGAGATTGATGAGGGCGTTAGGAGAGATACAACTTTAGACGGTTTAGCAAAATTACGTCCAGCCTTTAAAAAAGGAGGAGTTGTTACCGCTGGGAATTCATCTCAAACATCTGACGGAGCTGCTTTTACTCTAGTTATGAGTGAGAAAAAGGTTAAAGAATTAGGGCTTCAGCCCATTGCTAAATTATTGGGTTGCGCAGTTGGTGGTGTAGATCCTCTTTATATGGGCATTGGACCGTGTGTAGCAATTCCGAAAGTTTTAAATCAGGTAGGCCTTAAACTTTCAGACATAGAACAAACTGAGCTTAATGAAGCGTTTGCTGTTCAGTCTTTGGCTGTAATTCAAGAAGCTGGTTTAGATCCTGAAACAGTAAATTTAAATGGCGGAGCAATAGCAATGGGTCATCCTTTGGGCTGTACAGGGGCAAAATTGACAATTCAGTTACTCAACGATATGAAAAGAAAGAAACAGAAGTTTGGAATGGTAACTGCTTGTGTAGGTGGAGGTCAGGGAATCGCTGGTGTATTTGAAAGGTTATAGAATCAAATATTTTTTATCAATAAAATTCAAAAGTCTTTTATCAAAAAGTGTAATTTTGTTTTAGCAAGCTGTAAAGACTTTGCCAAATGGATAAGTATTCTTTTTTAAATTCAGCTAATACGGCCTATTTCGCTGAACTTTATGACCAATACCTTAAGTATCCTGACACTGTTGAACCTAGCTGGAGAGCTTTTTTTCAAGGGTTTGATTTTGGGCAGGAGAACGGAAGTTCCCATTTGGAAACTGATAACCAAGTCCCTGAAAATATTAAAAAAGAATTCCAAGTAGTAAAGTTAATAGATGCCTACAGAAATAGAGGACATTTATTCACAAAAACAAATCCAGTCAGAGAAAGAAGAACATACACTCCAACTTTAGATTTTCAGAATTTTGGATTAGAGGAAAAAGATTTAGCAACTGTTTTCAGTGCTGGAGAAATAATGGGTATAGGATCATCAACATTGTCTGAAATTATAGATCATCTTCAGCAAGTTTATTGTGATTCAATTGGAATTGAATATATGTATATAAGAAACCCTTCAAAGGTTAATTGGATACAAAAAAAACTCAATGTAAATACAAATCACCCAAAATTTTCGGCAGATCAAAAAAAACATATTCTTTCAAAATTGAATCAAGCTGTTAGTTTTGAAAATTTTTTACATACAAAATTTGTAGGTCAGAAACGTTTTTCACTAGAAGGAGGAGAGTCCTTGATCCCTGCTATTGATTCAATAATTGAGTTAGCTGCTGAAAAGGGAGTAGAAGAATTTGTCATGGGAATGGCGCATCGTGGAAGATTAAACACTCTAATTAATATTTTTGGGAAATCTGCTAAAGATATTTTTAATGAATTTCAAGGCAAGGATTATGATGAAGAAATGATTTTTGACGGAGATGTAAAATATCACATGGGATGGACATGTAAAAGAGATACCAATTCAGGAAAAAAAATCAATCTCAATATTGCTCCAAATCCATCTCATTTGGAAACCGTTGGAGCTATTGTACAGGGAATAACTAGAGCTAAACAAGAAGATGACTTTTCTGGGAATTTATCTAAAGTACTTCCTATCATAGTTCATGGGGATGCAGCCATCGCAGGCCAAGGACTTCCCTATGAAATTGTTCAAATGGCTGGCTTAAAAGGTTATAAAACAGGAGGGACAATTCATATAGTAGTTAATAATCAAATTGGATTTACCACTAATTATCTTGATGCTCGGACAAGTACTTATTGCACGGATGTAGGAAAAGTTACATTGTGCCCTATTTTTCACGTTAATGCAGATGATGTTGAAGCTGTTATTCATGCAGCTCATTTTGCACTTGAATATAGGATGGAATTTAATCAGGATGTTTTTATTGATTTACTGGGATATAGAAAGTATGGTCATAATGAAGGGGATGAGCCTCGTTTCACTCAACCCAAACTTTACAAAGCTATTGCTAAGCATAAAAATCCTAAACAAATATATTCTGAAGTTTTGTTAAGTGAAGGAGTTATTGATCAAGAGTATTTGTTGGGAATTGAAAAAGAATATAGAGCAATGCTTGATAAAGCTTTTGAAGATTCCTCAAAAGTAAAGGAAACTATGGTTACTGATTTTATGGGAGATGAATGGAAGGAATTTGAAAGAGTTAATGAAAAAATCATGAGCAGTGAGGTTGAAACAAAGATTCCCATCTCAAAATTAGAGCATATTGCTAAAGTAGTATCATCACTTCCACAGGAGAAAAATTTTTTAAGAAAGATTATAAAATTAATTGATGATAGAAAAACAATGTTTTTTGATACTGATAAAATTGATTGGGCAATGGGAGAGATGTTGGCATATGGTTCACTGTTAATGGAAGGTTATAATGTTAGAATATCGGGTCAAGATGTTGAAAGAGGAACATTTTCTCACAGACATGCTATTTTAAAAGCAGAGGATTCTGAAGAAGAAGTTATTCTTCTAGATAATCTTGATTCTGAGATTAAAGGAAATTTTTCAATTTATAACTCTTTACTTTCAGAATATGGCGTTTTAGGTTTTGATTATGGATATGCCATGGCAAGTCCAAAGACGCTTACAATATGGGAAGCACAATTTGGAGATTTTAGTAATGGAGCCCAAATTATTTTAGACCAATATATTTCTGCAGCTGAGGATAAGTGGAAATTACAAAATGGAATTGTTCTTTTTTTACCTCATGGCTATGAAGGTCAGGGGGCGGAGCATTCATCTGCGAGAATGGAAAGATACTTGCAACTTTGTGCAGAAGATAATATGATTGTTGCTAATTGCACAACTCCCTCAAATTTATTTCATTTGCTAAGAAGACAAACAATCGTAAATTACAGAAAACCACTTATAGTTTTTACCCCAAAAAGCTTGTTGAGGCATCCTCTTGCAGTTTCTAAAAAAGATGATTTTACTAAAGGGAAATTTGAATTATTGATTCCTGATGAAAAAGTCTCACCTGATAAATCAAAAACTCTGGTCTTTTGCACTGGGAAATTTTATTATGATTTAATCAAAGCTCGAGAAGAAAAAAACAGAATGGATGTAGCTATTGTCAGAGTTGAACAAATTTTCCCACTACCAAAGGATCAAATTAATCATCAATTGAATTTATACAGTAAAACCAATGATGTTGTATGGGCACAAGAAGAGCCTAAAAATATGGGTGCACTAAGTTATTTGCTTCTTCATTTTGAAAAAGCATCAACTTTTAGAATAGTTAGTAGACCATTTTCTGACTCTCCTGCATCTGGAAGTTCAGTAAGATTCCAAAAAAGACATAATAAGGTTATTGAAAAAGTTTTTCGAAAGAATTGATGGAAGAGATAAATAAATTAAATTTGATTTAAATTTTAAGCTATGGTTCTAGAAATGAAAGTCCCATCTCCTGGAGAATCAATCACAGAGGTTGAAATTGCTCAATGGTTGATTTCAGATGGAGATTATGTTGAAAAAGACCAAGCTATTGCAGAAGTAGACTCAGATAAAGCCACCTTGGAACTTCCTGCAGAGGTAAGTGGAACAGTCACTCTCAAGGCTGAAGAGGGAGACACAGTAGAAGTTGGTGCAGTTGTATGTCTTATTGATACTGAAGGCAAACCATCTGGAGAAAAAATATCAGACAAGACAAAAGAAGAGCCTATAGAAAAAGTTGCAAACGAGAAAAATGATGAAATATCAAAAAAAGATATTTATGCATCAGGATCTCCATCTCCATCTGCAAAAAAAATAATCCAGGAAAAAGGATTAGAATTAGATCAAATAAAGGGGACAGGACGTGATGGAAGAATAATCAAAGAAGATGTTATTAAAGCAGTTCCATCTATGGGCTCTCCATCTAAGGAAGGAAATCGTTCTGATAAAAGAGAAAAGCTTTCTATGCTGAGAAGAAAAGTAGCTGAAAGATTAGTTTCTGTAAAAAATGAAACTGCTATGCTAACTACTTTTAATGAAGCTGACATGAGTTCAATTTTCGATTTAAGAAAGAAATACAAAGAAAAATTTGAAAAGAAACATGGGGTTGGCCTTGGCTTCATGAGTTTCTTTACAAAAGCAGTGGTCCGAGCTTTAAATCTTTTTCCAGATGTAAATTCAATGATCGACGGAGATCACAAAATAACATATGAATATTGTGATATTAGTGTTGCTGTGTCTGGTCCAAAAGGGTTGATGGTTCCTGTAGTTAGAAATGCTGAATTACTTTCTTTTAGCGAAATAGAATCAGAAATAAAGCGTTTAGCTATTCGTGCTAGAGATGGAGAAATAACTGTAGATGATATGACAGGAGGAACTTTCACAATTTCTAATGGTGGTGTTTTTGGATCTATGTTATCCACTCCAATAATTAACCCCCCTCAATCTGGAATTTTAGGAATGCATAATATTATTCAAAGACCAATCGCTGTTGATGGAAAAGTAGAGATAAGGCCAATGATGTATTTGGCTCTATCTTATGATCATAGAATTATTGATGGAAGGGAATCAGTAGGCTTTTTAGTAGCAGTTAAAGAAGCTCTTGAAAATCCTGCTGAGCATCTGATGTCTAACAAAATTGAAAAGGAATTAGGCTTTTAAAAAAAGACCTAAGGGTTTATATGAGATAATTGCCTTTGTTTTTTTTAAAAAATCTGCTCCAATTATACCATTTATTTTATCAACCCCACTTTTACTCATGGTTTTGTTTATATGATTCATATTCAACAGGAAAAAAGAAAAGCTTCCTATTTTTTTTGATCCATATTCAACCAAGCTTTTTTTAGTCATTTTAAGGTTTAGTTTTTCGACACCTGCCCCTGAACCTTCGATTTCCTCATTTTTATCAATTTGATTGAACTTTTCCTTATCTAAATCATTTATACAACTATTTGATGCGCCGGTATCTACTAAAAATAGACCTTCGGTACCATTAATTTTTAAAGTACAAGTTAAATGCTGACTTTTTGTTTTTTTTAAATTTAAATCAACGTATCCAATATTATTTAAAAATTTTTTTATCATTTGAAAAGTACTTTTGTAAAGTAAATTAAAATTTTAAAATAATAAGAATTAAAAAAATATTTAAAATTATCTTAGTTTTAAATTATGCAGTTAGTAGACACACATACTCATCTTTATTTAAAAGATTTTGATAATGATATAGACGAAGTAATTCAAAAAGCAATTGATATTGGGATAAATCATTTTTTTATTCCATCGATTAATTCTAAATATCACAGCCGCATGTTTGATTTGAAAAATAAATTCTCGGAATTTATTTATTTAATGATGGGGCTTCATCCAAATTATGTAAAAGAGAATTTTGAAGAAGAACTTTCACTTGTTGAGGATTTACTTTCAAAAAAAAAATTTTATGCAATTGGAGAGATTGGAATAGATTTATATAGAGAGAAGAGGTATTTGTTTGAACAGCAGAAAGCTTTTGAAAAGCAAATTCTTTTGGCAAAATCTTATAGTTTACCAATTGTAATTCACTGTAGAGATGCTTTTGATGAAGTCTTTGAAATAATAGAGCAACATAAAGGTGATGATTTAACAGGCATTTTTCATTGTTTTACAGGAGATTTTAATTATGCCCAAAGGGCGATTGATTTAAATTTCAAATTAGGAATAGGGGGTGTTGTTACTTTTAAAAATAATAATCTTGAAAAGGTTTTACAAAAGATTCCAATAGAAAACATTGTATTAGAAACAGATAGTCCATATTTAGCTCCTGTACCTTATAGGGGAAAGAGAAACGAAAGTTCATATTTAAAAAATATTTTACTTAAACTTTCTAATGTTTATGGAATTTCTGAGAATGATGTAGCTAGTGTAACAACAAGAAATGCTTTTTCTGCATTTAAATTTCAGTAACTTCCTAAAAAAGATGAATGAAAATAGATAAAAATTTTTTTAAAGAAGTAAGAATTTTAGATGGTGGAATGGGTCAAGAGTTACTTTCTCGTGGACTTGAATCAAAAGGAACTTTATGGAGTGCAAGTGCACTTTTAGATAAAAATTATCATCAACTCGTTTTAGACACTCATTTGGATTTTATAAATGCAGGAGCAGAAGTAATTGTTACAACAACATTTAGCACAAAAAGGATTAGACTTCGTGAAAATAACATTGAAGAAAAGTTTGAGTATCTAAATATTAAAGCTGGAGAAATTGCTCAAAAAGCTAAAACATTAAGTAATGGTATTTTGGTAGCTGGAGGCTTACCTCCTCAAAATTTTGTATATCAAGCTGACTTGAGGGATAGTCAAGAAATTCATGATAATTTCTATGACCAAGCTAAGCTTATTGACCCATATGTTGATTTTTTTTATTTGGATGTTTTAAGCAGTATCAATGAAATTCGGCTGGCTATTCGGGCTATAAAAGAATTTAAAAAACCCTATTTAATAGGCGCTCACGTTTCAGAAGGGACAAGGTTGCCAAGTAGTGAAAAAATTTCAGATATAATTCATAAAATTGATCATCATAATTTAATGGGCTTAATGTTGTCATGTGTTTCTCCAGAAAATTTTGAATTAAATCTTGAAGAACTTAAAAGCTTTGGATTACCTTTCGGCTGTAAACTTAACGGATTTAAACTTACTAATCCAAAAACAGGTTATAATAATATTTATTCAAAAAGTATATCAAAAAATCCAATTGAGTTTTTGGGCAAACGAAAAGATTTAACGCCAAAAAAATTTGCGAACTTTGTGAAAAAATTTAAGTCATCAGGTGCAACTATTTTGGGAGGATGTTGTGAGACAAGCATCAATCATATAAATGAAATTTTTAAATTAAAAAACAGATAGTGCCTAGTTTTTTATTTAATATAATTAGAGAGGTGGCCGAGTGGCTTAAGGCGCACGCTTGGAAAGCGTGTATGCGTTAATAGCGTATCGTGGGTTCGAATCCCATCCTCTCTGCAACTATCTCTGAAAACCCCTATAAACACTAGGGTTCTTTTTTTTGATAGGTCTTAATATAGGTCGAACTCCAGAAACAGTATATTTGCATGTCATTTTAACACCTAATTTAAATACCTTTTTAAAGATGTCAAAATTACCTAAGAAACACCAATTTTTAGACTTGTCTGATTACGGTCGTTCTTTGGGACATTGGATAGCTACCAAGCTCAAAAACACTTCCTTAACGCCTATTCATGTGACTACGATATTTGTAATAACTGGATTTATAGCTATTGGATTTTTATTAAAAGGATATCTTATTACGTCAGCTTTTTTGTTACTATTAAAATCAGTTTTAGATGCTGCAGATGGTGATTTAGCACGTCTTAAAAAAAAACCATCTTATGTTGGTCGTTATTATGATTCAATTGCAGATCTAATACTTAATTTCTGTTTTTTATTAACCTTTTGGTACATCACTGACATTTCAATTATTTCTATGATAACTGCTTTTTTAGCACTTCAACTTCAAGGAACACTTTACAATTACTACTATGTAATTTTACGAAATTCAGTAAAAGGTGATTCAACTAGTCGGATTTTTGAAAATAATACACCCAAGGCATTAAATGGAGAGAGTCAATTAGCTGTCAATATTTTTTATAAGATTTACTACTTGCTTTATATTCCTTTTGATAAGACAATTTATTTTATGGATCGTAATGCCGTTAAAAGTAAGCCCTTCCCGAAATGGTTTATGACAATGGTATCAATTTACGGGCTTGGTTTTCAATTATTTATTATGGCACTTATGCTTGTTTTAAAACTTCAAGCATTTGTTATCCCTTTTTTTATAGGGTACTCAGTTTTAATTGTAGTTTTTATATTTATAAGAAGGGTATTTCTTAAGCCTTAATGGTCCGATTTTGTAACTACATATTATTTAATAACTATTTTTAACTAAATTTATATGGATCCACTATCTCAAGGAACAGTTGGTGCAGCTTTTGCGCAGTCTGTTGCCAATAAAAATAATATTTTCAAGATCGGTTTCATTGGTTTTCTTGCAGGATTGATACCTGATTTAGATGTTCTAATTCAGTCGTCAACTGATCCAATTTTATCTCTTGAATATCACAGGCAGTTTACACACTCACTTTTATTTATTCCCTTCGGTTCTTTAATTTTTGCTTTTCTAATCTTTCCTTTATTTAAAAGCTCCTTGAGTTTAAAGACTGTCTATTTTGCAAGTTTTTTAGGATATGCAACTCATGGATTGCTTGATGCATGCACTTCCTACGGAACTCAACTTTTTTGGCCTTTTTCTAACGAGCGGATTAGTTGGAATAATATATCTATTGTTGATCCTCTCTTTACAATTCCTACATTAATATTTCTTGGAATTGCAATAAAAACTAAAAAAAAGACATTTAGTTTTTTTGGAATTGGATGGATTATTTTTTACCTATCTATAGGTTTTGTTCAATATGAAAGAGCTTTATCAGCTGCAATCGAACTAGCAAGTATGAGAGGGCATAATGCTGAGCGTCTGACTCTTAAGCCATCAATTGGAAATTTGATTTTATGGAAGTCGATTTATAAACATAAAGAAACTTTTTATGTTGATGCAATTCGAACAGCACAATCATCTACTTGGTGTTTAGGAGAAACGATAAGGGTTTTTGATTATAAATATCATCTGCCGGATCTTGACAA
>PBWA01000012.1 GCA_002728855.1 Flavobacteriaceae bacterium | reverse complement strand
CATTTGTCTAACAGACTCAATGTAAGGAAGTGACTCTATATCTCCAACTGTACCTCCTATTTCAGTAATTATTATATCATAATCTCCTGTTTCACCAAGTGTTCGCATACGCTCTTTTATCTCGTTTGTGATATGAGGTATTACTTGGACTGTTTTTCCTAAAAAATCTCCTTTTCTTTCTTTTTCAATTACGGTTTGATAAATTCTCCCTGTTGTAACATTATTAGCTTGTGAAGTTTTAACATTTAAAAATCTTTCATAATGACCAAGATCTAAATCTGTTTCAGCACCGTCATCGGTTACAAAACATTCACCATGTTCATAAGGATTTAATGTTCCAGGATCAACATTAATGTATGGGTCAAACTTTTGGATGGTAACTCTAAAGTCTTGAGATTGCAAAAGCTTGGCAAGCGAGGCAGAAACTATACCCTTTCCAAGGGAAGAAGCAACACCACCAGTAACAAAAATATATTTAACGCTTGACATCTCCGGCAGAAATGAATTTAATGACCGGACTCAAATTTACAAAATCTTAACTGAATAAAATGAGTTTTTATTCATTTCTTTATTTCGTATATATCGTATTCCTTATGCTGAAGTAAATAAAAAGCTGTATTTACAAAACCATTTTTTTGTGTTTTTTTATACCAAAATCTATTTTCTTGATATTCAGTTTCTCCAATATTTTCATAAGAGTTATTCAATTTACCCTGATAAATAATTCTTAAAACAAGATCTAAAGTTAAATCATATGCTCTAATTGCCTCTCTATTTGGGGGTTTCCCAAAAAACTTGATATACCTTTCTTGGAATGCATTAAACTCA
This sequence comes from Flavobacteriaceae bacterium, assembly GCA_002728855.1. Taxonomy (GTDB): domain Bacteria; phylum Bacteroidota; class Bacteroidia; order Flavobacteriales; family Flavobacteriaceae. Next base: position 44,310 of record PBWA01000012.1, on the reverse strand, counting down.
AATTTATTCAAGGGGTGATGACCCGAAGTAAAAGTAAAACTAAGGTCTCCAAGATGTTTTCTTGACAAATTTTCATTTTCATAAACATTTCCACGATATGTAGTAAAGAGTTGAACTTTTCTTAAATCAGAAATCTGAGCGCTCATTTGAGCACTTACACCAGAAATTAATGAAAAATTATCACTTTCTAAGATTATTTTATTTGGAAGAGAATCAACAAGTAATGAATCCACTAGTTCAGGTAATAAATAGCCGTTTTTTTCAGGACGAAGAATAATAGATGAAGGAAAAATATCTTTGAGCCTATACTCAATTTCACGGTTGATTGAATCAGCAACAATTACAATATTATCATTTTGATTTAGATTATTATCTAAATAATTAATCATCTTATTTCTTAATATCTCCTTGGGAGTAACTGACTGGTAAACAGAATTTCTTATAGTAACATCCCTTGTAGAAAGAGGAGCTATTTTAGGTAAATCATAAATTCTTTCATTGGAAGAAATATAATTAAAATTATCAGGTATTAAAGGGCCAATAATAACTTGACAACTATCTGGATTGATTTCTCTTAAAATTTTATCAATTTTTGATTTTTTATTTTCAGTATCATATATGGATAACTTACTAGAAATTCCATATTTAGTAAGGTCTTTGGAAGCTAAAATGATTCCAGTGTAAAAATCACTAGAAATAGTGTGTAAGTTTCTTTCTGATAAAAGTTTACGTGTTTCATCAATAGAATCATACTCTATTTCTGAAGCTCTAAATGGGAGTAAAACAGATATATTTATTTCACTATTCCCATCTATAGAATCAATTAAGGAAGTTTTTTCCACTAGGAGATCATTCTCTATTTTTAGGTCCCCAGTAAATTCAAGAGGTAATTTTAATACCATTCCATTTAACAGTCCCTGTTCTAAAAGATTAGGATTAAGAGAATCTAAAATTTTTTTGCTAACTCCTAATTTTTTTTCAATGCTATAATACCCCTCTCCTGGTTTAACAGTATAGTAATTAAAATTACTGTCAATAAAATTTGAAAAATTTATATTATCAGATTTAGGAATTTTAATTTTCTGATCAATTTTAAGACCTTGCTTTATAAATGGATTAATTCTCTCTAGTTCTTGAATTGTAATTTTGTTATTATAGGCTATTCGCCATTTTGTGTCTTTTGGCTTAACTTCATATGTAAAAAATTTATCATCAGAAATTTCTCTTAATATCAATTCCTCTTTTTTAAAAACCGGAATTCTCAAGATCATTCTCTTTCTCAGACCCCTTTTTAATATAATGGGATTATATTCTATCACTTGATCTATATTCAGATCATATAATCTGGAAATTGAATATAAAGTTTCTTTCTTTTTAACCTTGTGAGAAATGAAGGTTTCTAATTGATTTTTTTCTTGTGATGACACACAAGTAAAAGATGAAACGAAAAAAATTAAAAAAATTAAAAAAAATCTCATAATGTTTGAATGAACCTAAATTAATAAATATCTATCTAGCCTTAAGAGTTATTTTACTTTCTTTATCAATCCTAAATGAAGCTTGATCAAAACTTGGTGATCCAAAAAGACCCATGGCGTTATTTGAAAAACCAAACTGCTCTGTGGGAACACCTAAAAAATTATAGTCTAATTTTTGATTATTGTTGCTATCAATATAAAAACTTACTGCATAAACTCCAACTGGCAAATAAATTGATTTTTTAAAAACATCTATTTTTACATCCTCAACTAATTTAGCTATTACATTTATTTTATTTTCAAGTTGTTCAGATTTATTTGATTCAAAAATCAATGGATCATCATAAATTGCAAGAAATAGCTTGCCAGATTTTTTTATTCCATTTATTTCCAAATTCACTTTGACCTTTTCTGGAAGTCCAAAAAAGAAAATCATTAAATAAATAAAAAACCATTTCATAATGTTCTGAACTGAGATACTAATTCCACTTGGTTTATTCCCACTCTATAGTTGAAGGTGGTTTAGAACTAATATCATAAACTACTCTATTAATACCTTTAACCTTGTTAATTATCTCGTTTGAAATTTCTTGTAGAAATTCATTTGGCAAATCTACCCAATCTGCTGTCATGCCATCAGTTGATTGAACTGCACGAAGCACTATACATTTTTCATAAGTTCTTTCATCACCCATAACACCTACACTATTTATTGGAAGCAAAATTGTTGCAGCTTGCCAAACCTTATCATATAGATTCCAAGATTTTAGTCCATTTATAAAAATATGATCNGCATTTTGCAACATTTCGATTTTTTCAGCCGTGATCTCTCCTAAAATTCTTATTGCTAAACCTGGTCCAGGAAAGGGATGCCTTGCTAAAATATTTGAATCAATACCTAGTGCAGATCCAACTCTCCTAACCTCGTCTTTGAATAACATACTAAGAGGTTCAACTAGTTTAAGTCTCATAAAATCTGGCAATCCTCCAACATTATGATGTGACTTTATTGTTGCTGATGGACCACTAACAGAAATAGATTCTATGACATCTGGATAAATTGTTCCTTGTGCAAGCCATTCTACTTTATTTAGAGACTTTGCTTCTTCATCAAAAACATCAATGAAAATTTTACCAATTATTTTACGCTTCTCCTCAGGATCTGAAATATTATTTAGTGCCGAAATAAACTTACTTGAAGCATCTATACCTTTAACATTTAAGCCTAAACCTTTATATTGATTTAAAACATCTTTGTACTCATTTTTNCTTAAGAGTCCATTATTTATAAAAAGGCATATTAAATTTTTCCCAATAGCTTTGTCAAGTAAAAATGCAGCAACAGTAGAATCTACTCCTCCAGATAAACCTAAAACAACCCTCTGATTACCAATTTTAACTCTTAAATCATTTATAGTCATTTCAACGAAAGAATCAGGTGTCCAATCTTGACTCAGCCCGGAGATTTCAACCAAAAAATTCTTTAAAATTTTATTTCCATGTTCAGTATGATAAACCTCTGGATGAAACTGAATCCCATAGGTTGTCTCATTTTTAATTCTAAAGGCAGCATTTTTAATATTTTGGGTACTAGCAAGTAAAACTGAATTTTTAGGTAATTTTTCAATTGTGTCTCCATGGCTCATCCATACTTGAGTATTTAATGGAATNTCTTTTAAAAAAGGATCTTCAGAATTTATATTAGATAAATTAGCTCTTCCATATTCTCTTGTGTTAGATGATTTAACATTCCCTCCATAAAAATGAGCCAAATATTGTGCTCCATAGCAAATTGATAAAAGTGGNAATACTCCNTTAATGTTCTCTAAATTTGGACAAGGAGCTGTTTTTGATCTAACTGAAAAGGGAGAGCCAGATAATATAACAGCATTAAATTCATCTAAATTTTTTGGAAAATTATTATATGGATATATTTCACAATAAATAAAAAGCTCGCGAACTCTTCTTGCAATAAGTTGAGTATACTGTGAGCCAAAATCTAATATTAAGACCTTGCTTTTCATTTATCAAAAATACAATTTATTCAAGTGCCCATATAGATACTTGAAATTAATTTTGGAAACTAAATTTCTATAAAAGTAAACTTGTGATTTAATGGGTCAAGAGAATTTAAAAGGAGGTCAAAAAAATAATCTCCTTTTTCTAAATAAAATGATGTGAAATTTTCAACTCTTTCTTGCAAATTTGATTCAGGGAAAAATTTCCTGCAAAGCAAATGTGATCTTGCAAGTTCGTCAGTAAACTTTCTTTTCTCAGCCTTTANNAATCGTTTTTCTAGTTTTTCAATTCCATTTAGCTGTTTTTTCTTTTGAGCAGATACGGCTCCTAAAAAAGAAGCATCTGTTTTTAATACAATTTTTTCTAGATAATTAAACTGATTCATTAGTTGTTTTTTTAAAAATGATAAGTCCAAATTAATCTCACTCATTTCTAAAACTTTTTTTTTAGCTAACTCCTCCTTTTCTAAAAAAAAATCTTGAATCTTTAACCCTATTTTTTTAGATTTCACTATACTCTTTTTGTCAATTAAAATCCCAGAATTTCTTAAACATAATATAGGAAAAGGTATTTTTTTATAATCAAATAATGCTTTTAATTGAAACCAATAGGCTAATTCTGCCTGACCTCCAATGTATGCAACATTTGGCAAAATTACTTCTTGATAAAGAGGGCGCAACAATGCATTGGGTGAAAACTTTTCTGGATATTTAATTATTTCCTTATGAAGATCTTGATTGCAATAAAGATCTTTATTTTCATTGTCTTGGAGTTTATAATCTACTATTCTGAACCTCTTATCTTTAGTCATGTAAAATAAATTTATTTCCCGAGGATTAATTTGAGGTTTCAATTTGGAATTGTATTTTTTTTTGAGCTCATCAATCTGTTTATTAACATATTCATAACAAGTTTTTTTTGTTATTTCTTCTTGAAAATGGGGAATGAAATTTTTTTTCAAATTTTTATCATTTCCATCTATTATTACAAGACCAAATCTAGCAAATAGATGATTTACAAATATTCTGGTTGCTTGAGATAAATTTTTACCAGACCTGTAACTAAGTTTTATCAATTTTTTTAACTGGTTTGCATTGGGACTATTACCTAACTCTTTTTCAAATAAATCTAATATTTCTTTTAAATCATCTGTAGCGATATTGCCCACGGGAGATGAATCATTTTTTCTTTTCCATTTATAGNTTTTCCCTTTGTGAATAAAAAAACTTATNTCTTCAAAATCATGATCTTCACTTGCCATCCAATAAATTGGAACATATTTGACCTTACTATATTTTTCATTTAANTCAGTTGAGAGTTTAATTGCAGTAATAATCTTATAGATGAAATATAGAGGTCCAGTCATAATATTTAACTGATGTCCAGTGGTTATGGTAAAAGTTGATTCCTCAGCTAATGAATTTAGATTTTTTTTAACTTCCTTTGATAGTTCAATTCCTAAATATTGTTTTTTGAGAGAGTTTACTANAGTNTTACGAAATTCAATTGAGAAATTTTTAGCCTTAACGGCAGTGTGGTCATAAATATTTTTATGTGAAGGAGACAAATTAAAAAAAGGATTTAAAGATTTTTTATTACTTAAATAGTCGCATACTAAATCTGAGAAGTAACCTGTTTTAGAGTATGGTATGCTAAACTTTTCCAACATTATCTTTTTTACAAAGATAAAGGAACCCCATGAAGATCAAAATCATATGCTTTAACAATTTTTACACTCACAAATTCACCTGCTTTTAAATAAAATTTTTTAGCGTCAATAAGAACTTCATTATCAACATCTGGAGAATCAAACGAGGTTCTAGCAACAAAATGATCTCCTCTTTTTCTGTCGACTATACATTTATAGACTTTATCTAATTTTTGCTGATTAAGTTCCCATGAAATTTGAGATTGAATATTCATTATTTCATTTGCTCTTTCCTGCTTTATTTTTTGGGGCACATCATCTTTCAGATTAAAAGAATAGGTATTTTCTTCATGGCTGTATGTAAAACATCCTAATCTTTCAAAACGCATTTTTTTAATCCAGCTTTTTAAAATCTCAAAATCTTCTTCTGTTTCTCCTGGGTAACCTAAAATAAATGTAGATCTAATTACTATTTCTGGAAGGATAGATCTGATAGAATATATTAAATCTGTCATTTTCTTTTCAGTAGTACCTCTTCTCATGGACTTCAATATTTTATCAGAGGCATGCTGCAATGGAATGTCTAGATAGTTACATATTTTAGGTTCTTGTTTCATGACTTTAATAACTTCAATTGGAAAACCTGTTGGAAAAGCGTAATGTAATCTTATCCATTCTATACCATCAATCTTTACTATAGCCTTTAAAAGATCTGCAAGTTTTCTCTCACCATAATTATCTATTCCATAGTATGTTAAGTCTTGAGCTATTAAAATTATTTCCTTTATACCTTTTTTAGCTAATCTTTTGGATTGACCAACTATATCGTCGATACTATATGATCGATGATTTCCCCTCATAATGGGGATTGCACAAAATGAACAAGGTCTATCACATCCCTCAGAAACTTTCAAATAAGCATAGCTTTTAGGCGTTGTAATTAATCTTTCCCCTAATAATTCATGCTTATAATCAGCTTCAAGAACTTTTACAAGTTCGGGAAGATTTGTTGTCCCAAAATAGGCATCTACCTCAGGCATTTCTCTTTCCAAATCAGACTTATATCGCTCACTTAAACAGCCTGTTACAAAAATTTGATCTACATCTCCCCTTTTTTTGTTTTCGATTTGCTCCAGAATTACATTGATTGATTCTTCTTTAGCATTTTCAATAAAACCACATGTATTAATAACAACAATATTACCTTTTTTTTGGTGAACAACTTTTTTCTTATTAGCCTGAAGTTGTCCCATTAATACCTCTGAATCAAATAGATTTTTTGAACATCCCAGAGTAATGACGTTAATAATATTTTTCTTTAAGCTTTTTGTTCTCATAAATTAGTTAACTAAAAATGCTATCTACCTAATTGAAAAAGGAATCAATGAAAGTTTTAGGCTCAAAAACCTGTAAATCTTCCATTTTTTCTCCAATTCCAATAAATTTAACAGGAATATTGAATTGATTCGAAATACCAATAACTACTCCTCCTTTGGCGCTTCCATCTAATTTAGTTATTGCCAATGATGATACCTCAGTAGCAGCGGTAAATTGCTTGGCTTGTTCAAAAGCGTTCTGCCCAGTAGAGCCATCCAAAACCAGTAAAACTTCATGTGGAGCTTTCGGTATAACTTTATCCATAACTCTTTTAATCTTAGAAAGTTCATTCATTAAATTAATTTTATTATGAAGTCTTCCTGCAGTGTCAATTATAACTACATCAAAATTATTCGCCTTTGCTGATTTGAGTGTGTCAAAAGCAACAGAGGCTGGATCACTTCCCATTTTTTGCTTAACTATCTCTACACCGACTCGTTTTGACCATATCTCTAGTTGATCAATTGCAGCAGCTCGAAACGTATCAGAAGCTCCTAAAAGAACTTTCTTATTAAGATTTTTAAATCTATGTGCAAGCTTTCCAATAGTGGTTGTTTTTCCCACTCCATTAACTCCTACAACCATAATGACATAGGGTGAAAAAGGAAGAGATAAATCTTGTTTAGGAATTATATTTGAATGCTGCTCCAGAAGCATTGAAGATATTTCTTCTTTTAAAATACTATTAAGCTCTTTTGTTCCTAAAAACTTATCTTTAGAAACCCTATTTTCAATATTTTCTATAATCTTAAGTGTTGTTTCAACACCAACATCAGATGTTATAAGAACCTCTTCTAAATCATCTAAAACATCAACATCTACCGTGCTTTTCCCAAGTAGAGCACGTCCTAATTTTTCAAAAAATGATTTTTTAGTTTTTTCTAATCCTTTATGAAGTCTTGCCGTAGAATCTGTTAATTCTTTAGATTCTATTTCTGGCTCTGGCTCAGGTTCTGGCTCAAGTTCAGGCTCTGGTTCTGGCTCTGGCTCAGGTTCTGGCTCTGGTTCTGGCTCTGGCTCAGGTTCAGGCTCTGGTTCTGGCTCTGGTTCTGGCTCTGGCTCAGGTTCTGGCTCAGGTTCTGGTTCTGGCTCTGGTTCTGGCTCTAGTTCAGGTTCTGGCTCTGGTTCTGGCTCTGGTTCAGGTTCTGGCTCTGGTTCTGGCTCTGGTTTTGGTACTGGTTTTAGTTTTGGTTTTGATTTTTTTGGTTTTGATTTGATTTTAGGATCTAATGTTTTAGACTGAGTATCCGATTCATCAAGTATTTCTTTTGAAGATTTTTTCTTCTCTTTCTTTCCTTTAAAAAAAGAGACGATTGATTTTAGAATTCCCATTTCACCTAAAATAAAAAAAGCTACTATAAAAGTAGCTTTTTTAGATTAAATATGACTTTTACTTTTTACTTAACCACTCATTCACTTTATCACTTTGAATAATTGATTCAACAAAAGAATAATTATTAGAACCATTTTTTTTAACCATTTTTATAGCCTTGGTCAATTTTTTTGAAGAAGTTTGAAGAGTTGCTACAGATTTTTTTGCCATGATTCGATTTATTTAATCTCTTTGTGTAAAGTCATTCGTTTAAGTATAGGATTAAATTTTTTAATCTCTATACGATCAGGACTATTCTTTTTATTCTTTGTAGTGATATAACGAGATGTTCCTGGTTTACCTGAATCCTTATGCTCAGTACACTCTAGGATTACTTGAATTCTATTACCTTTTTTTGCCATAAAAATTTATTTTAAAACACCCTGAAGACGAGCTTCTTTAATCACTGCACTTATTCCTTTTTTATTTATTGTTCTAAGTACAGAAGCCTTGATTTTTAGAGTAATCCATTTATTTTCATTAGGAATGAAAAAACGTTTCTTAATTAAATTAAGATCAAATCTACGTCGTGTTTTGTTAATTGCCTTGGATACATTATTACCAAACATGACTCGTTTACCAGTTATTTGACAAATTTTTGACATAAAATAATTTAATAGGTGGCAAATCTACATCATTTTAAGGAGTTAGAAAAATTTTGAAAATATTAATTTATTCTTTAATTAAATCGCTATAAATTAATTTAAATGATTGTTCAACTGCATTTTTTATAATCTTATCTCGATCTCCAGAAAAAGAAAATTTATGAACCATAACTTTAGAATACTTTGCTATTCCAATAAAAACTGTTCCAATCTTTTTTTTTAAATCTCCTCTTGTTGGTCCTGCATTGCCAGTGACTGATATAGCAATATTACTATTAAATAAAAGTTTAGCACTGATTGCCATTTCACGAGCGACCTCTTTACTAACAGATCCCTTAGATTCTATAAGATCTTTAGAAATATTCAAAATATTTACTTTAGAACCTTTTGAATAACAAACTAAGCTGCCTTTGAAATATGATGAGGCACCAGACTTCCTAGTCATTAAAGATGCTATTTTACCTCCGGTGCAACTTTCTGCTAGTGAAATTGTTAGAGATTGTTTCTTTAATTCATTAATAACTAAATAATCAACGGATTTTCTTTCTTTTTCGATCATTTAAAAACAAATTATTTTACTTTAATTGAAAAAAGTCTCTCATTATTTAAATAACCTTCAAGTAAATCATTTTTCTTGACTGGACCTACTCCAGAAGGAGTTCCAGTAAACAAAATATCACCTATTTTCAATGTGAAAAATTTTGAACTATGAGAAATTAATTCATCAATGCTCCATAACATTTCAGATATGTTTGACTGTTGAACTTTTTGGCCATTTTTTAATAAATGAAATTCTAATTTATCTAAATCATCAAATGTATTTTTATCTTTCCATTGACCAACTAAAGCAGAGCCATCAAAAGCTTTTGACTTTTCCCACGGCAATCCCTTTTCTTTTAATTCATTTTGATAATCTCGAGCAGTAAAATCAATTCCTACAGTTATCTTATTGTAATACTTAGATGAAAATTCCTCCTTTATGTGTCGCCCCAGTCTACTAATTAAAACTAAAATTTCTATTTCATAATGAATTATACTTGAAAAGGAAGGAATAATGAAAGGATCATTTTTTTGGATTAATGATGAATCTGGTTTAATAAAAATAACTGGTTCAGTGGGTTTTACACTTCCCATCTCTTTTATATGCTCAGAATAATTTTTACCAACACAAATAAACTTCATTTTCTAAATATTTGAATTTTTAAGTCTTATAGCTGTCAAAACTTTTTTTGTATAAATTGGAAAATCTGCATTCATTAACCATCCAAAATATCCTGGTTCCTTTTCCATAATTGTTTTAACTTTTTGACCTTTATGTTTCCCAAATGAAAAAGATTCCTCACCATCTTTATCATAAACAATAAAGCCTGCAAAATCAGCAAACTTGGAGTTACTGGAAAATTCACTTAAAAAGTTAACATCCCTATTTAATTCAATATATTTTTCAAGTTGACCATTTAATACCTGATAAGTCGCTCTGGTATCAGCTAAAGCAGAATGAGCATTTTTATGATCCTTACCACAATAAAATTTCAAAGCAGCAGATAAATTTCTTTGCTCCATTTTGTGAAAAATAGTTTGAACATCAATAGTTTTTATGTTGTCAAAATTAAAATTAATTTCAGCTCTGAGCATTTCTTCAACAAGAAGAGGAATATCAAACCTATCTGAATTATATCCTGCTAGATCTGAATTTTTGATAAAATTGTATATGTCATTTGATAAATCTCTAAAAGAAGGTTCATTTTGAACATCTAAGTCTGTAATCCCATGTATAAGAGTAGCCTCTTTTGGAATGGGACATTCAGGGTTTACTCTCCAAATTTTTTCATTTTCTTTACCATCTGGGAAAATTTTAATAATTGCTATTTCAACAATTCTATCTTTAACAATGTTAGTGCCAGTTGTCTCTAAATCAAAAAAACAAATTGGCCTTTCAAGATTAAGAAGCATATTAAATTATTAAATTTTCATCCCACTGATCGAGATAATCTGCCATTTTTTTGACAAAATTCCCTCCCATTGCACCATTGATAATCCTGTGATCATAGGTATGAGAAAGCATAACTTTTCTTCTTATCCCTATAAAATCTCCTTTTGGAGTTTCAATAACTGATGGAACCTTTCGGATTGCCCCTACAGCAACTATTCCAACCTGAGGTTGGTTAATTATTGGTGTCCCCATTAATGATCCAAAATTACCAACATTAGTAATTGTAAAAGTCCCGCCTTGAACTTCTTCTGGCTTTAATGATTGGTTTCTTGATCTAAAAGCCAAGTCATTCACTGCTTTAGAGAGTCCTACAAGATTTAAATGATCAGCATTTTGAATTACGGGAACTATTAAACTTCCATCATTAAGAGCAGTTGCCATAGAAATATTTATAGATTTCTTTTGGATTATTTTATCTCCATCAACTGAACTGTTAAGTAGGGGGAAATCTTTTATAGCTTTAATTAAAGCAGTTATAAAAAGAGGTGTGAAAGTTAATTTTTCTCCTTCTCTGATCTGATAAGGGGTTTTTTCCTTTTCTCTCCAATTCCACAGATCAGTTACGTCTGCTTCAACAAAGGATTGAACATGAGCTGAAGTTTGTTTACTACTTATCATATTGGCAGCAGTTAACTTCGTCATTCTTGACATTTCAATTATCTTATCTTGAGTTCCTAATACAACATCATTATGAATATTAATATCTTGAGACGATACAGATTTTCTTGCATCAAGATGCGACAAAATATCTTTTTTAGTAACTCTTCCATTTTTACCTGTTCCAGTTATTTTTTCAAGTTCTTCAGGATTAATATTTTCTTTTTTAATTATGTTCTTAACTAAAGGCGATAAAAACTTTTTATCTGCGTTATTTTTAAACTGATCAGTTTTATTTTCTTCTATAGGAGTTTTTAGATCAAGTTCAGATTTTAAAAAAGGGATATCAACTATAGGCTCCTCTTCTTTAATTTTATTTTTCGATATATCAACTATTTCTTCCTCAACTTCAATTATATCATTATTTTCAGTTTCTATAACTCCTATAATCTCTCCTACTTTTATAACATCGTTCTCTGAAAATTTCTTCTCTTTTAAAACACCCTTGACTTCTGAAGGAATATCAGAGTCAACTTTATCAGTGGCAATCTCAACGACTGATTCGTCAATTTCTATTTGATCACCTTCCTTCTTTAACCATTTAACTAAAGTTGCTTCAGCAATACTTTCTCCCATTTTTGGCAGTTTTAAAAAATACTTCCCCATAAGTTGAATATATTATGACAAAAATATCAAATTTATAGACTATTTGATTCTAAAATAATTTATAAAAAAATAAAACTTCTATGTCGAACTTTCATAAGGCACTCTCTTCATAATGCTTCGCCCTAGTGTTATCTCATCAGTGTACTCAAGCTCATCTCCGACTGAAATACCCTTCGCTATAACTGAAATAACAATCTTATACTTCAATAATAGTTTATGTAAATAAAAAATAGTTGTTTCAGCTTCCATTGTAGAGCTAAGAGCAAAGATTATTTCTTTTATTTCTCCTTTTTTAACTTTCTCAATTAATGAATCAATTTTCAAATCCTGAGGCCCCACACCATCAATAGGAGAAATAACCCCTCCTAAAACGTGATAATATCCTTTAAATTGTTGTGTGTTTTCAACTGCAATAACATCTCTTATATCCTGAACAACACATAAAGTTTCTTTTTCTCTTTTATCATTAGAACATATATCACAAATAATTGAATCAGATAAATTATTACAGCTTTCACAAAATTTGATTTTTTCTCTAAAATCAATTAGTGAATTTGCTAGCTGATTAGTTGCAGATTTTGGGAGTTTCAAAATATGTAGTGCTAATCTTAATGCAGTTCTTTTACCTATACCAGGTAACTGAGCTATGTCATCAACAGCACTTTGAAGTAATTTTGATGAAAATTCCACTCTGCAAAGTAATAAATATTTTGCTAGACATGAATTCTTATATTTGAAGTTCAATAAGTTTAAATGATCAGTCCTTTATTTATTCTAAGTTTAATTATCTGCTACTTTTTGATATTACTTATAATTTCATTTTTTACCAGCAGAAAAGACGACAATCATACTTTTTTTACAGCAAACAAAAGTTCCCCATGGTATATAGTTGCTTTTGGAATGGTTGGAGCATCACTATCAGGGGTAACTTTTATCTCTGTCCCGGGATGGGTAGGTTCATCTGGATTTACCTACTTTCAAGTAGTCTTAGGGTATCTTGTTGGTTATTTTTTCGTGGCATATATATTACTCCCCATTTATTATAATTATAAATTAACCTCAATTTATGAATACTTAAAGATTCGTTTTGGAAAAAATAGTCACCTTGTTGGAGCATCTTCCTTTTTTATATCAAGAGTTTTAGGAGCTAGCTTCAGGTTATTTTTAGTTGCTATTGTAATGCAAAAATTTATTTTTGATGCATGGGGAGTTCCCTTTGAAATAACAGTTGTCATTTCAATTTTATTGATATGGATTTACACACAAAGAGGAGGAATAAAAACAATAGTATGGACAGACACATTACAAACTTTGTTGATGATTTTATCAGTTTTAGTAACTCTAATTTTCATATTAAAATCCTTGCAATGGAATTTTAGTGATTTTTTAATCTCCAATGAATTTAGTCAATACAGTCAAATTTTTGTTTTTGATGATTTACTGGTTCGTAATAATTTTTTCAAGCATTTCATTGGAGGCGTATTTATAACAATATGCATGACAGGCTTAGATCAAGATATGATGCAAAAAAATCTAACTTGTAAAAACTTAAAAGAAGCACAAAAAAATATGATAGTTTTCAGTTTTGTTCTGGTGATTGTAACATTACTTTTTTTATTTGTGGGAGCACTTATTTATATATATTCTCAAAAAAATAATATTCAAATTCCATTAATGGATGGAATCCCTAAAACGGATTTACTTTTTCCAGAAATTGCATTAAATCAAGAATTAGGAATTTTTGTTGGAATAACGTTTATACTTGGGCTAATTGCAGCTGCCTATAGTAGTGCAGATAGTGCCTTAACCTCACTTACAACATCATTTAGTATAGATTTTTTAAAACTTGAAAAAAAACCTAAAAAAGATCAAAAGAAAATTAGAAAAATAGTACATATTCTAATGAGCTTCTTATTAGTTTTTGTAGTAATAATTTTTAAGTATTTTTTAGATAGAAATGTAATTGATGGTTTACTGACTGTTGCATCTTATACATATGGACCTTTATTAGGTCTGTTTTCATTTGGAATTTTTACTTCACTTAAAATTAGAGATAATTATATTTGGTTTGTTGTTGCTGTATCAATTTTAAGTGTTTTTATTATTGGCAATCTGGATAAAGAAACTTTATATGGATATGAATTCGGTTATGAATTATTGCCTTTAAATGGATTTATTACTTTTTTAGGTCTCATATTGATTAGTAGAAAGTAAAATAAGAGTACAAGCATTTTCAAAATGAATTCTTTTTTTAATTAAAATATTAGAAAATTCAAAATTCTCTGCTCCAGGATTGAATAAAACTCTTTTTGGCTTTAGAGATACAATGTACTTATAATATAATACTTGATTTTTTTTTGATAAGTAAATTGTTACAGTATGAATATTTTTAATTTTTAGTAAATCAGTGCTAATTGACACATTAGAAATTTCACCCTTACGATTACCGATTGCATATACTTCATGGCCAGACTCAATTAATCTTAAGATAGCTTTATTTGAAAATCTATCTTTATTTAATGAAGCTCCTAAAACAAGAGTTTTCATTGCCAATTTAAAATTATACTACCCCATGTAAAGCCACTTCCAAAAGCTGCCAAAACAATCTTATCTCCAGTATTAATTAAACCAGATTCCCATGCTTCAGTTAATGCAATTGGAATTGATGCGGCAGTTGTATTTCCATATTTTTCAATGTTGTTATATACTTGCCTATCTTTTAGACCAAATTTTCTCTGTACAAATTGTGAGATTCTAAGATTAGCTTGATGAGGTATTAAAAGATCAATATCTTCAGTAGATAAGTTATTTTTTTTTAATCCCTCTAAAATAACTTGCTCAAAACGAACAACAGCATTTTTAAAAACAAATTGACCATTCATATACGGATAGTAAGAAATATCTTCTGGATCGTTAGCCTCTATAATTTCAGGAACCCAACGGTTTGTGCTAGGGCCAATAAGAGATAATTCCTCTGCATGTTTACCTTCTGAGTGAAGATGTGATGAAAGAATTCCTTTGTCATTATCAACTTCACGGCTAACTACAGCAGCACCAGCACCATCACCAAAAATTACAGATACATCTCTACCTCTTGTTGAAAAATCAAGGCCACCAGAGTGATTTTCTGATCCAATAACTAATACATTTTTATACATGCCGGATTTAATGAATTGATCAGCTGTTGCCAAAGCATAAACAAAACCTGAACATTGATTTCTAATATCCATCGCAGGACAATCTTTGATTGATAACATCTCTTGAACTAAAACACCTGATCCAGGAAAATAATAATCAGGACTAAGAGTGGCAAATAAAATTAACTCAATATCATCTGAAGATATTTTGGCTCTTTCAATAGCTTGTTTTGCTGCTTTAACACCCATCACTGCAGTTGAATTACCATCTCCTTTTTTAATATGTCTTCTTTCTTTTATCCCTGTTCTTTCTTTAATCCATTCATCAGAGGTGTCCATCAGATGAGTTAAATTATGATTACTTACTTTATTTTCAGGAACATACATTCCTAGGCCTGCTATTTTTGAATTATACATAATGATGCTTTCAACGCAATTTAGGTAATTCATTTGATAAATTATTTTATTTTTGAAATCTTTGTAAATTATTATTGATATGTCAATATGTCATCATAACGTAAATGGTATTTTTTTTGTTTATTTAATTATAAAATATGAAAAATGGCAAAAGGTAAAATAAATGTATCGGTAGAAAATATCTTTCCTCTGATTAAAAAATTTCTATACAGTGATCATGAAATTTTTCTAAGAGAACTCATCTCCAATGCTACTGACGCTTCAAGTAAATTGAAACATCTTAGTAGTCTTGGTGAGATTAAAGGAGATATAGGAAATCTTCAAATTGAGATTAAAATAGATAAAAAAGGAAAAAAATTACACATAATTGATCAAGGAATTGGCATGACCTCTAAAGAGGTTACAAAATACATCAATGAAGTCGCATTTTCTGGAGCTGAAGAATTTTTAGAAAAATATAAAGACTCTGGTAAGGATACTGGTATAATAGGTCATTTTGGATTAGGTTTTTACTCTTCCTTTATGGTGTCAGATAAAGTAGAAATAATTACAAAGTCATACAAAGATGAGCCAGCTGCTCATTGGGAATGTGATGGCTCTCCAGAATTTTCTCTTAAAAAAACTAACAAAAAAGAAAGAGGCACAGAAATCATTCTTCACATAAACAAAGATTCCAAAGAATTTTTAGAAGAAAGCAAGATAACTGAACTGCTCAGAAAGTACAATAAGTTTATGCCTGTTCCAATAAAATTTGGAACTCGTGAAGAAACTTTACCCTTGCCAAAAGATGCAAAAAAGGACGCCAAACCTAAAACGCAGACTGTTGATAACATTATAAATAATTCTTCTCCTGCATGGACAAAAACCCCTTCAGAATTATCTGATGAAGACTATAAAAATTTTTATAGGGAATTATATCCAATGCAATTTGAAGAACCTCTATTTAATATTCATTTAAATGTTGATTATCCTTTTAATCTTACTGGAATACTTTATTTCCCTAAGATCAAAAATGATCTAAATATTCAAAAAGATAAAATTCAACTCTATCAAAATCAAGTTTTTGTTACAGATAATGTTGAAGGAATTGTGCCTGAATTCTTAACTCTCTTAAGAGGCGTTATAGATTCACCGGACATTCCTTTAAACGTTTCTAGAAGCTACCTTCAAGCTGATGGGGCTGTCAAAAAGATTAGTAATTATATCACTCGAAAAGTTGCTGATAAACTTAATTCACTATTTAAAAAGGACAGGAAAAGTTATGAGGATAAATGGAATGATATAAAAGTAGTAGTAGAATATGGAATGCTTACAGAAGATAAATTTTTTGAAAAAGCTAACTCTTTTGCACTTTATCCAACTACAAATAATAAATATTTAACATTTGATGAGTTAGAAAAGAATATAAAAGATAATCAGACTGACAAAGATGGCAAACTTATAATATTGTATGCTTCAGATATTA
This sequence comes from Flavobacteriaceae bacterium, assembly GCA_002728855.1. Taxonomy (GTDB): domain Bacteria; phylum Bacteroidota; class Bacteroidia; order Flavobacteriales; family Flavobacteriaceae. Next base: position 27,536 of record PBWA01000012.1, on the reverse strand, counting down.
ATGAGCAACACAGTTATATTAAGGCTGCTGAGGAAAAAAATTATAAAGTCTTGCTACTTGATTCTCCCATAATCTCTCATCTAATACAAAAGCTAGAAACTAAAAAAGAAAAAATTTCATTTGTTAGAGTAGATGGAGACTCTATTGAAAATTTAATTAAAAAAGATGAAGATATTGTTTCAAAGCTATCAGACAAAGAGAGAGAAAAATTAAAGCCTTTGATTGAAAAAGTTATACCATCAGAAAAATACACTGTTAAACTTGAACCTATGGATAGTAAGGCAATGCCTTTTATCCTAATTCAACCTGAATTTATGAGAAGAATGAAAGAAATGCAACAAACTGGTGGTGGAATGATGGGTAGTTTCCCTGAAATGCATACTCTAATAGTCAATACCAATCATACAATTGTTAGTCAAATATTAAATAGCAAAACTCCTAAAAAAAGAGAAAATTTAATTAATCAAGCACTAGATTTGGCTAAGCTTTCTCAAAATCTTTTAAAAGGTGAAGAACTAACTGAGTTTATAAATCGGAGCCTCAAAATGGTTAAATAATTATCCGAAAATTTTGTTTAAAATTGAAGCTAGCCTAATTCCAGCCTTATAAAGTTGTGATTTAATAACTGGTAAATTTTTGTATCTATATTCATATCCTAATTTGCTGTTTGGAGGAGATTCTAAATAAATTTGACGGGTATATACTCTGGTTTCTTCAACCCATTCATCAATTGGTTTATTAGCTTCGTTTTCAATTTGATTAGTTGAGAAAATTGCAAGATCATTTGCAAGCTCAGTAAAGCTCATGTTATGACTTTCAATAATTTGAGTGTCCCATAAACGATGTAAATTTGTGATATTACCAAACCAAAAGATTTTTATATCATTTCCTCCACGATCACCTTTTACACCAAGATGCATTGGTTGATGTATGTCCCCAACGAAGTGAACTAACAGTTTAAGATGAAATGATTTTTCTTTCTTATTGTATTTTGGATCTTTAAGAACTTCAATGCATTTATTAATTGCATATATGATGTCTCCATCCTTTTCTCTTTCTATCTCATCAAATTTTTTATCTAATGGAATATTTATATAATGCCATTTTGATATGTAATCATACTTTTTTTCTGATTTTATATCATCTGCATATGTAGAAACATTAGCCAACGAATTTCCGTCTAAAAGAAAATTAATTTTGTCTTTTGCTTTTATTGTCAGATGATTTTCTGCAATAAGACCAACAACACGATGACCTGTTTGTCCCCATTCTAAAGAATTTATTGATACTGAAAAAGATAATGTAAGAAGTATAAAGAGATGCATTTTTTAATTTAAATCAGATACAATAGTATAAATTTGCACAATAATTTAAAATTTAATTTGAAAAAATTTAATTGCATAAAAATTTTTATTGTTCCTTTTTGTATAGTTTGTTTCAATTACTCATTTGCTCAAAAAAAAATTCCAAAAACAAAAGTAATTTTTACCTCTGAAAAAGTAATTATAGATGGAGTTGACGATGAAAAAGCATGGACAAATGCATTTGAATCAGAGAAATTTTGGCAATACCGTCCATCAGATAGTTTACCTGCTGAAAAACAAACAGAATTTAAATTTGTTTATAATGAAAACAGTTTGTATTTATTTGTCAAAGCTTATTCCAAAAATAAAAATTATGTTGTCCCCTCTCTGGAAAGAGATTTTGAAGGCTATGGGACAGATTTTATAACTTTCACTTTTGATACATTTAGTGACGCGACAAATGGATTTTATTTTGGAACTAATCCGTTAGGTGTTAAGAGAGAATCTCTTTTATCTAATGGAGTAAGTGATTATAGAAGAGATAGTAATAGTAGCTGGGACACAAAATGGGAAGTTGAAACTAAAATCTATGAAGATTATTACACTGCAGAAATCCAGATACCTTTCTCATCGTTAAATTTTCCAGAAAATAAAAAAATATGGAGATTTAATCTTTATCGTTACAATACGCAAAATTCAGAATTTACAACTTGGGCTAAAGTCCCAAGGAATCAAATAATTGTTAGTTTAGCCTTCATGGGAGAAATAGAATTTGAAAGGCCTTTGGGTAAATCTAGAACACCCTTTTATTTGATTCCATATGCAAATGCTCTTTCAAGTCGAGACTTTCAGGAGAAAACAAAAAAAAATACTTTACTATTAGGTGGAGATGCAAAAATATCTATTTCTAATGGACTGAATCTTGATCTTACATTTAATCCTGACTTTTCTCAAGTTGAAGTAGATGATGAAATAATTAATTTAACAAGATTTGAAATTTCACTACCTGAGAAAAGACAATTTTTTGTTCAAAACAGTGATTTATTTTCAAATTATGGAAATAGCCGTGATGCGAGACCATTTTTCTCAAGAAGAATTGGTGTGGCGAAAGATATTAATGGAAATACAATTGAAAATAAAATAATTGCAGGCGTTAGACTTAGTGGAAAAATTGATGAAAACTGGAGAATAGGTATATTAAATATGCTAACTGAAGAGGATATTAAAAACGAAATACCATCAAATAATAATACTGTATTTGCAATTCAAAGAAAAGTATTTTCTCGCTCAAACATTAGTTTACTGATGATTAATCGTGAATCTATGAAATCTTATAGTTTCCTCTCTAATACCCAGAAATACAATCGTTTGCTGGGAATTGATTATAATCTCGCTTCAAAAGATAATCAATGGACAGGACGACTCTATATGCATAAATCATTCACTCCAAATTTTGGTAAAGACGATTTGAGCTCAGGTATCAGAATCCAAAGAAACAAAATAAATAGTACAATTAGCGCAGGAGCAGGATATGTAGGTTCTGACTTTAAATCTGATTTAGGATATATAAGAAGAACTGATATTTTTAAATCCCGGGCTAGTTATCAATATCGTATATACCCTGAGAATGAAAAAATAAGATATTATGGTTTTAGACAAGGCATTTATCTTACTCATAAGCCAGATTCAAATTTTTTCCTCTCTGACAGAACATATCTAACAGAATTTACAATGGATTTTAATAATCTTAGTAATTTGGAAATTCAAAGTTTTAGTAGAATGACATATTTATTTGAACCCTTTGACCCAACTGGTTCGGACTCAGAAAATCCCTTACCTGCTGGAAGAAGCTATAATTATACTGAGATTGAGTTTAATTACTCTTCAGATCTTAGAAAACCTTTTTCTTTTGAAATTGGTACTTCTTTAGGAGAATTTTATAATGGCAACATATATTCTTTTGAAAGTGAATTTGAATTAAAATTCCAACCATTTGTAAGCACCGGTTTAGAATTAAGTTTTGATAAAGTAATACTTCCAAAACCATATCCCACATCATCTTTATGGCTTTTAAACCCTTGGATAGATGTGACTTTTTCTAAGAATACATCCTGGAATACTTTTATTCAATTTAATTCTCAATCAGAAACCTTAGGGGTTAATACACGCTTTAGATGGCGATTTGCTCCTTTGTCTGATCTTTTTATTGTTTATAATGATAATTATATTGCAGAAAATCCATTTGTACCTCGGTTAAGAAGTTTAAATTTGAAATTAACATATTGGCTAAATCTTAATTAATGAAGAAATTTTCTCAACTAATACTCATTTTTTTAGTAACACTCGGGTGCACCGGTAAAATTAAAAGTGACACAAATACACTTGAAGTTAGAGGTTCAATTGAGGGTTTAAGAAAGGGAACTTTATACCTTCAAAAAATTCAAGACTCAAGTTTAGTTAATCTTGATTCACTTGTCCTCAAGGGTTCATCTAATTTTAAACTTAGAGCTAAGATAAATTCACCAGAAATTTTTTACTTATATCTGAATAAAAAAGATGGTGATACATTAAATGATAGAATACGTTTTTTTGCTGAAAAAGGGATTATTGAGATTAACACTCTTTTAAAAACTTATGAAAGTAGTGCTCAAATCTCGGGTTCAGAAAATCATTTATTATTAGAAGAATATCTGACTTTCACAAGAAGATTTGACCAAGAAAATCTCAAATTAGTAAAAATTTATTTCAATGAACTGAGAAATAATAATACTTCTAAAAAATTAGACTCTATTCAAAAAAAGATGGATAATCTTCTTTTAAGGAGATATCTTTTTACTATAAATTTTGCAAGTAATAACTCTGACAAAGAAATTGCACCATATTTAATGGTTACAGAAGTAAATGATACAAGTATAAAATTACTAGATTCTGTTATGGTTAAACTAAGTCCTGAAGTCAAACTATCGAAATATGGAAAAGATCTTCAAGTACTTATAGAGAGGAGGAAAAAAGAAGAAAGTTATCCTGGTAATTAGTTTTATTTATTTATTGTCTCAAATTATTATCTAAAACATATTTATAGAATCTTTCAAAGATAATAACAAACCAAGCAGTATATTTATCAGGTTTTAATATTAAATCTTTTTTTAGTATTTCTAAACTAACCCAATTATAATCATCAACTTCCTGAGAGTTTATTTTTGGTTTTTCATTACTAAAACCAATTAAAACATGATCAAGTTCATGTTCAATTAACCCATTGTCAAATGAAGTTTTGTAGATAAATGAAAATAACTTTTGAAGCGAAGCTTTGATTCCCATTTCTTCAAAAAGCCTTCTTTGACCAGCTTGAATTGATGACTCATCTTTACGCTGATGACTGCAACAACTATTTGTCCATAATCCTGCTGAGTGATACTTAGTTTTAGCCCTTCTTTGAATTAATAACTCACTTTTATCGTTTAAAATAAATACTGAGAAAGCTCTATGAAGTATTCCTTTTTCATGAGCTTCCATTTTTTCCATGAAACCTAAAGCATTATCATTTTTATCTACCAAAATAACTTCTTCTATCATTTATAAAGAAATATTAGGAATAAATATAACTTTAATAAACATATATGGAAAGTAAATTAGATTAAGCTTCGCCAGTGGGCCCAAAATTTAATGGTATTGGAGGTAATTCTTTAGACTTAATTTCTCCATTAGAATTTTCAAAACGTTTGATATTGTCTCCAAGTGCTTTTTGCAACCTTTTTGCATGTTCAGGTGTAAGAATAACTCTTGATCTAACTTTAGCCTTAGGAGATCCAGGCATTATAGTGACAAAATCAACAACAAATTCTGAAACTGAATGATTAATAATTGCAAGATTAGAATAGATTCCCTCAGAGGTTTTTTCGTCAATTTCAATATTAATTTTTTTCTCTTGATTTTTATCTTTATCAGTCATTTGAAATATCTATTTTTTCTTCCTTATCAATTAGTAGACTATTATATTCATCTTTAGAACCAACAATAATTTCATCATACTCTCTAAGACCAGTTCCAGCAGGTATTTTATGACCTACAATTACGTTCTCCTTTAATCCACCAAGGGTATCAACTTTTGCATTAACTGCTGCTTCATTAAGAACCTTAGTTGTTTCTTGAAAAGATGCTGCTGATATAAATGATTTAGTCTGCAAAGAAGCTCTGGTTATACCTTGAAGTTCAGGAGTTGCAGTAGCTGTTCTAGCATCTCTAGCGATGAGCTTATTTTTCTTTTCCCTTAGAAGATAGGAATTTTCATCACGTAATTGACGGGCAGAAATTATTTGACCAGCTTTAAACTTTTCAGAGTCACCAATTTCTTCAACAACTTTTTGAGAATATAAATTATTATTTTCAATTATGAAATCAGATTTGTATACAAGTTGATTTTCTAAAAAAATAGAATCACCAGGGTCTTGTATTCTTACTTTTCTCATCATCTGACGTACAACAACTTCAAAATGTTTATCATTAATCTTAACGCCTTGGAGTCTGTATACTTCTTGAACCTCATTTACTAAATATTGTTGGACAGCTGAAGGGCCTTTAATCCTTAATATATCTGTTGGAGTAATTGACCCATCTGAAAGAGGCATACCAGCCTTAATAAAATCATTTTCTTGCACTAATATTTGATTTGAAAGTTTGACCAAATACTTCTTAATTAAGCCAAATTTTGATTCTACAATTATTTCTCTATTACCACGTTTAATTTTACCAAAAGAAATAACACCATCAATTTCAGATACAACAGCTGGATTAGAAGGGTTTCTGGCCTCAAAAAGCTCTGTAACTCTAGGTAAACCTCCAGTAATATCTCCAGATTTAGCAGATTTTCTCGGTATTTTTACTAAAATTCTTCCCTCTTTTATGCTGTCGTTCTCATTAACCATTAAATGGGCTCCAACTGGTAAGTTATATGATCTAAGTAATTTACCTTTACTATCATTAATGAGTAATGTAGGAATTAATTTTTTATTTCTAGATTCTATAATGACCTTTTCTTGAAAACCAGTTTGCTCATCAATTTCAACCTTATATGTAATCCCTTGTTCAATATTCTCATAAACTATTTTACCAGAAAATTCTGATACAATAACACCGTTAAATGGATCCCACTCACAAATAACTTCTCCAGCAGAAATTTTCTTTTTGCTTTTTACAAATATTGAAGATCCATAAGGTATATTATTAACACTTAAAATATTTTTAGTGTTTTTATCAATTAATCTGATCTCTGCGGTTCTGGATATAACGATATTGGCATCATTACCTTCACTATCTTTACCCTTAACAGTTCTTAAATCTTCAATTTCAGCAATACCATCAAACTTAGCTGTTAATTTATTTTCTTCTGAGATGTTTCCAGCAACTCCACCTACATGAAATGTTCTTAAAGTAAGTTGTGTTCCAGGCTCTCCAATTGATTGGGCTGCAACAACACCAACTGATTCTCCTAATTGAACCATTTTCCCTGTTGCTAAGTTTCTGCCATAACACTTTACACATATCCCTTGTAGCGCTTCACAAGTGAGAGGAGATCTAACTTCAACACTTTCAATAGGTGTGTTTTCAATTTTTCTAACAACATCCTCAGTAATTTGATGACCTGACTCAATTAAAATTTCATCGCTTGTAGGATCTTTAATTATGTTAAGAGATACTCTGCCTAAAATCCTTTCTCCCAGGGATTCAACCTGTTCTTCATTTTTTCGCAGGGCTTGAACTTTAATTCCTCTCAATGTGCCACAGTCAGGAATTTTAACGATAACGTCCTGAGAAACATCAACTAAACGTCTAGTTAGATAACCAGCATCAGCTGTTTTAAGAGCAGTATCTGCTAAACCTTTTCTTGCACCATGTGTAGAAATGAAGTATTCTATAATAGAAAGTCCTTCCTTAAAATTTGAAAGGATAGGGTTTTCAATAATTTCTCCTCCTCCAACATTTGATTTTTTAGGTTTTGCCATTAGCCCCCTCATTCCAGTAAGTTGTCTTATTTGTTCTTTTGATCCTCTTGCTCCAGAATCTAACATCATATAAACAGAATTAAATCCGTCTTGGTCATCCGTTATCCTTTTCATGGCTAATTCTGTCAATTTTGCATTAGTAGAAGTCCAGACATCAATTACCTGATTATATCTCTCATTATTTGTGATTAATCCCATATTATAAGTACTCAAAATACCTTCAACCTCAGAATTTGCTTCCTCTATCATTGTATTTTTCTCGCTTGGAATTATTATATCTCCAAGACTGAAGGAGAGGCCACCTTTAAATGCAAAAGCATAACCCATATCTTTTATTTGGTCTAGGAATAGAGACGTTTCTGGAACACCAGTTAGTTTTAAAATTTTTCCAATAATTTCTCTGAGATTCTTTTTTGTTAAAACCTCATTAAAAAACCCTGCTTTTTCTGGGACAACTTCATTAAATAAAACTCTTCCTACAGTCGTTTCAATAATTTGATTTTTCAAATTTCCATTTTTATCGAAATCTTTTACTCTAATTTTTATGATTGCATTCAGATCAACTTTCTTTTCATTATAGGCTATATGGACTTCATTAACAGAATAAAAGGTTAGTCCCTCGCCTATTACTGGGTTATTTTTAGTTGATTTTTTCGCTTTAGTCATGTAATAGAGACCTAAAACCATGTCTTGAGACGGAACAGTTATCGGAGAGCCATTTGCAGGATTTAAAATATTATGCGAAGCTAACATAAGTAATTGAGCTTCTAATATTGCTTCAGGTCCTAGAGGTAAATGAACAGCCATTTGATCTCCATCAAAATCAGCATTAAAAGCTGTACACACTAATGGATGAAGCTGAATTGCTTTACCTTCTATTAACTTTGGTTGAAATGCCTGAATACCAAGTCTATGAAGTGTAGGTGCTCGATTAAGAAGTACTGGATGACCTTTTAATACATTTTCCAAAATATCCCATACAACAGGCTCCTTTCGATCAATAATTTTTTTTGCAGACTTAACAGTTTTAACAATTCCTCTTTCTATTAGTTTTCTGATTATAAATGGTTTATATATTTCAGCAGCCATATCTTTTGGTATACCACACTCGTAAAGTTTTAGCTCTGGTCCAACAACTATTACAGAACGTGCAGAATAATCAACTCTTTTCCCAAGTAGGTTTTGACGAAACCTGCCTTGTTTTCCTTTCAAAGAATCAGATAAAGACTTTAACGGACGATTTGAATCGGTCTTGACAGCAGAGGCCTTACGAGTATTATCAAACAATGAATCTACCGCTTCTTGGAGCATTCTTTTCTCATTTCTTAAAATCACTTCAGGGGCTTTAATCTCAACAAGTCTTTTTAATCTGTTGTTTCTTATTATAACTCTTCGGTATAAATCGTTTAAATCTGAAGTNGCAAAACGACCTCCATCTAATGGGACTAAAGGTCTCAACTCTGGNGGAATNACNGGTATAACCTTCATTACCATCCACTCAGGTAANTTCTCATTNTTAAGATTTCCTTCTCTAAAAGCTTCAACAACTTGAAGTCTTTTGAGAGCCTCCGTTTTTCTTTGCTTTGAAGTTTCATTATTAGCTTTATGTCTTAGTGAATAGGAAAGTTCTTCTAAATCAATTCTTGACAACAATTCTATTAAGCATTCTGCGCCCATCTTTGCAATAAACTTATTTGGATCTGAATCTTCCATGAATTGATTTTCAGGAGGAAGACTTTCTATAACATTTAGATATTCTTCTTCTGTTAAAAAATCCATTACCTCCAGTGGATCTCCTTCAGTATTTTTTGCAGCTCCTGCTTGAATAACAACATATCTCTCATAATATATTATCATGTCTAATTTTTTTGAAGGAAGTCCAAGGAGGTATCCTATTTTATTTGGCAGAGATCGAAAATACCATATATGAGCTACAGGAACTACCAAACTAATATGTCCAACTCTATCACGTCTGACTTTTTTTTCAGTTACCTCAACACCGCATCGATCACAAACAATTCCTTTGTATCTAATTCGTTTGTATTTTCCACATGCGCATTCAAAATCTTTAACTGGTCCAAAAATTCTTTCACAAAATAGACCATCTCTTTCTGGCTTGTGTGTTCTATAATTGATAGTTTCAGGTTTAAGAACTTCTCCCCTTGAGTTAGCCAAAACTACTTCTGGCGATGCTAATCCAATTGAAATTTTGTTGAACTTTTTTTGAGTAATTATTTCGTTATTTCTAATCATAATTTTAAGTATTCCTGCTTAATTAAATTTATTCTACTAATCTTATGTCAAGGCCTAATCCCTTTAATTCATGCATTAAAACATTAAATGATTCTGGGAGACCAGGTTCTGGTAAAGTTTCACCTTTCACTATAGACTCATAGGTCTTCGCTCTACCTATAACATCATCAGATTTAACTGTTAATATTTCTTGAAGAGCGCTTGAGGCACCATAAGCTTCCAGTGCCCAAACTTCCATTTCACCAAATCTCTGTCCACCAAACTGAGCTTTACCTCCAAGAGGTTGCTGAGTTATAAGAGAATATGGTCCAATAGATCTTGAATGCATTTTATCATCAACCATATGACCAAGCTTAAGCATATAGATAACACCTACAGTTGCTGCTTGATCAAAACGATCTCCAGTTCCTCCATCAAAAAGATAGGTATGTCCATACTTAGGGACTCTACCCTCTTCAGTTAGTTTATTTATTTCATCAATTGAAGCACCATCAAAAATTGGAGTGGAGAACTTTTTATTCAAATTAAGACCTGCCCAACCCAATACAGTTTCATATATTTGGCCAATATTCATTCTTGAGGGAACTCCTAGGGGGTTTAAGACAATATCTACAGGTGTTCCGTCCTCAAGAAAAGGCATTTCTTCTTCACGAACAATTCTTGCAACTATTCCCTTATTTCCATGCCGACCAGCCATTTTGTCTCCAACCTTAAGTTTTCTCTTTTTTGCCACATAAACCTTAGCTAATTTTTTTACTCCTGCAGGCAATTCGTCACCAACACTTATAGTAAATTTTTCTCTTCTTAAAACACCTTGAAGATCATTTTCTTTGATCTTGTAGTTATGAATTAAATCAGCAACCAATTTATTTGTTTTGGAAGAGCTAGTCCATGAAGACAGATTTAGGTGAGTATAATCATCTATTTTCTGGAGCAGTTTTAATGAGTATTTTTTTCCTTTTGAAACAACTTCTTCACCAAGATCGTTGGTTACACCTTGTGAGGTTTTTCCAGAAACAATTGCAAACAATTTTTCTACAAGACTATTTTTTAAATCATTAAATCTAACTTCAAATTGCTTTTCTAAGATATCTAATTCTTGTTTATCTTGATTTCGTCTTCTTTTATCCTTAAAAGGTCTTGTAAAAAGTTTTTTATCAATTACCACTCCATGCAGTGATGGTGGTGCTTTAAGAGAGGCGTCTTTAACGTCTCCAGCCTTATCACCAAATATAGCTCGTAATAACTTTTCTTCAGGTGAAGGATCTGATTCACCTTTTGGAGTTATTTTACCAATTAAAATATCACCAGGATTAACTTCAGCACCAACACGAATCATTCCATTTTCATCTAAATCCTTTGTTGCTTCTTCACTAACATTGGGAATATCATTTGTTAACTCTTCTGCTCCAAGCTTTGTGTCACGGACGTCTATTGAGTATTCATCAATATGTATTGAAGTAAAAATATCATCTCTTACAACTTTTTCTGATACAACGATGGCATCCTCAAAGTTGTATCCCTTCCATGGCATGAATGCTACCATCATATTTCTACCTAATGCGAGTTCTCCTTTCTCTGTAGCATACCCCTCACAGAGAACCATTCCTTTATGAACTTTGTCTCCTTTTTTAACGATGGGTTTTAAGTTAATACATGTGCCTTGATTTGTTTTTCTAAATTTGATTAAGTCATAAGTTTTTGTATCATCTTCAAAACTTGTCATCTTTTCTTCTTTGGAACGATCATATTTGATTACTATCTTATCAGAATCTACATATTTTACCCTGCCATCTCCTTCAGAGTTAACAAGGACTCTGGAGTCTGAAGCAACTTGTCTTTCTAATCCAGTTCCAACAATAGGTGATTCTGGGCGTAAAAGAGGAACAGCCTGTCTCATCATATTTGATCCCATCAAAGCTCGGTTAGCATCATCATGCTCTAAAAATGGAATAAGAGAGGCCGATATAGAAGCTATCTGGTTAGGAGCAACATCAGTATAATTAATTTCTTTAGGTTCAACTACAGGAAAATCTGCTTGATCCCTTGCAATAACTCTATCAATTGTAATTTTACCATTTTTGTCATAAGGTATATTAGCCTGAGCGATTAATTTATTTTCTTCTTCTTCAGCACTCAGATATATAGTATCCTTTAAATTTATTTTACCTTTTTCCACTTTTCTGTATGGAGTTTCAATAAATCCAAGATTATTAACCTTGGCATATACTCCGAGAGAAGAAATCAGTCCAATATTTGGGCCCTCAGGTGTTTCTATTGGACATAATCTACCATAATGCGTATAGTGGACATCTCTAACTTCAAATCCCGCACGTTCTCTAGATAGTCCACCAGGTCCTAAAGCTGAAAGTCTTCTTTTATGAGTTATTTCAGCTAATGGATTTGTTTGATCCATAAACTGTGATAGTTGATTTGTTCCAAAAAAAGTGTTTATAACAGATGAGAGAGTTTTTGCATTAATTAAATCAATAGGGGTGAAAACCTCATTATCGCGAACATTCATTCTTTCCCTAATAGTCCTAGCCATTCTTGCAAGTCCAACTCCAAACTGAGATGATAATTGCTCGCCAACAGTTCTAACTCTTCTATTTGAGAGATGATCAATATCGTCTATTTCAGCCTTGGAATTAATTAATTCAATTAGATACTTTACTATTGTAATTATATCTAGTTTCGTCAAAACTTGCATATCCATTTCAACTTCAAGACCTAGTTTTTTATTCATTCGATACCTACCTACCTCACCTAGATTATATCGTTGATCTGAAAAAAATAATTTATCTATTATCCCTCTTGCTGTATCTTCATCTGGAGGCTCAGCATTTCTGAGTTGCCTATAAATATGTTCAACAGCCTCTTTTTCTGAGTTTGTAGGATCTTTTTGAAGAGTATTATGAATAATTGCATAATCTGCTAAATGAGAATCCTGTTTGTGAAGTAGAATTGTTTTTACTTCAGCATCAATAATTTCTTGAAGATGATCATTTTCTAAAATAGTATCTCTATCTATTACAATTTCATTTCTTTCTATTGAAATTACTTCTCCTGTATCTTCATCAACAAAATCTTCATGCCATGTTTTAAGAACTCTTGCTGCTAATTTTCGGTTGAGAACTTTTTTAAGTCCAGCTTTTGAAACTTTCACTTCTTCAGCAAGATCAAAAATTTCAAGTATCTCTTTGTCACTTTCGTATCCAATTGCACGAAAAAGAGTCGTGACAGGAAGCTTTTTCTTCCTATCGATATATGCATACATAACATTATTTATGTCAGTAGCAAATTCGATCCATGAACCTTTGAAAGGGATTACCCTCGCAGAATATAATTTTGTCCCATTAGCATGAAAGGATTGTCCAAAGAAAACTCCAGGGGACCTGTGGAGTTGAGAAACGACTATTCTTTCAGCCCCATTAACTATAAAAGTTCCACTTGGAGTCATGTAAGGAATAGTGCCTAAAAAAACATCTTGAACAATTGTTTCAAAGTCTTCATGTTCAGGATCTGTACAAAAAAGCTTTAGTCTAGCTTTGAGAGGAACTGAATATGTTAATCCTCTTTCAATACACTCCTGAACGGTATAACGGGGAGGGTCTATAAAATAATCTATGAATTCCAAAACAAACTGGTTCCGTGTATCAGTTATTGGAAAATTTTCTTTAAAAGTATTAAATAATCCTTCCTCTTTGCGTTCATCAGACTTAGTCTCAAGTTGAAAAAAGTCCTGAAAAGATTTAATTTGTATATCTAAGAAATCCGGGTATTGTGGAGAGTGTTTTGCTGCTGCAAAATCTATTCTATTGTCAGGCATATATATATTTATGTTTTATGAGATAACACTAATTTGAATAAAGACTCATTTACTATCAATGAACGAATAAAATATTGAAATTACTTAAGCTCAACTTCAGCTCCAGCCTCTTCAAGAGATTTTTTTAGTCCTTCTGCCTCATCTTTTGAGACACCTTCTTTGATAGTACTTGGTACATTGTCTACAAGATCTTTTGCTTCCTTAAGACCTTGTCCGGTTAATTCTTTAACTAATTTTACAACTGCAAGCTTAGAACCTCCAGAGGCATTAATAACAACTGAGAATTCTGACTTTTCTTCTGAATCTGCTCCCTCAGCAGGAGTTGAACCTCCACCTGAAACAGCTACAGCTGCAGCTGCAGGTTCAATACCATATTCATCTTTTAAAATATCTGCTAATTCATTGACTTCTTTAACTGTCAAATTAACCAGCTGTTCTGCGAATTTTTTTAGATCTGCCATTTTTTAGAATTTTTGAAAATTTATTTAAGTTTATAATTATTGATTTTTATTTGATAATGTCTTTAGTATTCCTGATATTTTTCCACCACCTGATTTCAATGATGAAATTATTTTTTTAGTTGGAGATTGTAAAAGGCTTATAATTTCTCCTATCACCTCTTCTTTAGATTTTAGCGAAACAAGTATAGGTATTTGATCATCTCCAATGTAAATCGATTCTTCTACAAAAGCACCTTTCAAAGAAGGTTTTTCAGATTTTTTCCTGAAATCTTTAATTATTTTGGCGGGTGCATTACCCACCTCAGAAAACATCAAAGAAGTATTACCCTTAAGAATATCTTTTAAATCACCGAAATCTCTTTTTGAAGCCTCCATGGCTTTGGATAATAGCGTATTTTTTACGACTGATAACTTCACGTTAGATTTAAAACAAAGTCTCCTTAAAGCAGAGGTTTCTGCAGAGTTTAAACCCGCAATATCAGTCAAATATAAATTCTTTACTTCACTTAATTCTACTGTTAAATCTTCAATAGCTTGTTTTTTTTCTTCTCTTGTCATTTTTTTAACTTTTAACTATAGATCTTTAACATCGACAGGAATACTAGGGCTCATAGTACTTGACATGAAAACACTCTTTATATATGTACCCTTTGTTGATGAAGGTTTAAGTTTAACAATTGTTTTAATAAATTCATCTGCATTTTCATGAATTTTCTTGGCCTCAAATGAAATCTTACCAATTGATACATGAACAATTCCAGACTTATCAACTTTGAAATCAATTTTACCAGCTTTTACATCAAGAACAGCCTTTTTAATATCCATGGTAACAGTACCTGTTTTAGGGTTAGGCATCAGTCCTCTTGGTCCCAAAATTTTTCCTAATGGACCTAATTTTCCCATAACACTCGGCATTGTTATAATAACATCAACATCTGTCCAACCTTCTTTAATTTTTTCAAGATAATCATCAAGCCCTACATAATCAGCGCCTGCTTCATTTGCCTCTTTTTCTTTGTCTTGAGTAACCAATGCTAAAACTTTTAAATTTTTACCTGTTCCATGAGGTAAGGATACAACTCCTCTAACCATTTCATTACCCTTTTTAGGATCTATACCTAAACGAACTGCAATATCAACAGACGCATCAAACTTTGAAGTAGTGATTTCCTTAATCAAAGATGAAGCATCCTTTAAATTGTAAGGAGTTTCATAATTGATTTTTGCTTTTGCTTCTTTTTGTTTTTTTGATACTCTAGCCATATTATATATTAATTATTAAATGGAGGATCTCCCTTGACAATAAATCCCATAGATCTTGCAGTTCCAGCAACCATTTTCATTGCAGATTCAACTGTAAAAGCATTTAGGTCTTGCATTTTATCCTCAGCAATATTTTTCACTTGATCCCAAGTTACTGTTCCCACTTTTTCTCTATTTGGCTCACCAGATCCTTTTTTTAATTTAGCGGCATCCATTAATTGAACTGCGGCTGGGGCAGTTTTAATGATAAAATCGAATGATTTATCCTGATAAACTGTGATTACTACAGGCAAAACCTTTCCAGGCTTATCCTGGGTTCTTGAATTAAATTGCTTACAAAATTCCATTATATTAACCCCTGCAGCACCTAATGCAGGACCAACTGGAGGAGATGGGTTTGCAGCACCTCCTCTAATTTGTAATTTTAAAACTTTACTGATCTCCTTTGCCATTATTAAATCTTTATTCTACTTATAATTATAAACTTAAAAAACTACAATTAAATTTTTTCAACTTGCATGTAACTTAACTCTAATGGAGTCTTCCTTCCAAATATTTTTACCATTACCTCAAGCTTTCTTTTTTCTTCATTAATTTTTTCTATAGATCCAGTAAATCCATTAAAAGGACCATCAATTACTTTTACGCTTTCTCCAATTACAAAAGGAATAGATATCTGATCAACAGCAATAGCAAGCTCATCTACCTTACCTAACATTCTATTGACTTCTGCAGGCCTTAATGGAATGGGATCCCCTCCTTTTGTCTCTCCTAAAAAGCCAATCACATTCGTAACGGAACGAATAGCATGGGGAATTTCACCAGATAAATTAGCTTTAATCATAATGTAACCAGGGAAATAAACACGTTCCTTACTTATTTTTTTTCCATTACGAATTTGTATTACTTTTTCAGTTGGAACCAGAATATCCTCAACTTCATTTTGAAATCCCAATCTAGTCATCTCTGCCATTATATGATCTTTAATTTTAGACTCCTGACCACTAACAGCTCTAACAACATACCAGTTTTTTGTTCCAACCCCTTCCATATTAGTTACCTATAATTTGAAAATAAATTCCTACGATCTTGGAAAGAACAGTATCGGCTCCCCAGATTGCCATTGAAAAAATTACCGAAAAGACAAAAACTACAGTTACCAATCTTTGCAATTCTGATCTTGGGGTCCATGACACATTTTCTCTTAATTCTTTAAATGAGTTTTTGATATATGAAATAACAGTATTCATACTTTCTTTCCTTTTTACGCACGGGTTGAGAGACTCGAACTCCCGACACCTGGTTTTGGAGACCAGTGCTCTACCAACTGAGCTAAACCCGTTTTTATCGTAACATAAGGTACCGAATAGTAGTTACGCTATCCAATACCTTATAATTTTGTTTAAAAACTTAAATTAATCCAAAATTTCAGTAACCTGACCAGCACCAACAGTTCTTCCACCTTCACGAATTGCAAAACGAAGACCTTTATTTAATGCTATTGGCTGAATCAAATCAACTGTAATAGTTAAATTATCACCTGGCATTACCATTTCAACTCCATCTGGGAGAACAATATTTCCAGTCACGTCCGTTGTTCTTACATAGAACTGAGGTCTGTAATTATTGTGGAAAGGGGTATGTCTACCACCTTCTTCTTTTTTCAGAATATATACTTCGCCCTTAAATTTTGCATGAGGTTTAACCGAGGCAGGTTTACATATTACCATTCCTCTAGTTATATCTGTTTTTTCAATACCTCTCAGAAGGATTCCAACATTGTCACCAGCTTCTCCACGATCTAAAATTTTTCTAAACATTTCAACGCCTGTAACAGTAGATTTAAGTTTTTCTGCTCCCATTCCAATAATATCAACTTCATCACCAGTATTTGCAACACCTGTCTCAATTCTTCCGGTTGCGACCGTTCCTCTACCGGTTATCGAAAAAACATCTTCAACAGGCATAAGAAAATCCTTGTCAACTTCTCTTTGGGGTAATTCAATCCATTTATCAACTTCTTCCATTAATTTAAGAATAGTATCTACCCATTTCTGCTCACCATTAAGTGCTCCAAGCGCAGATCCTAGAATAACTGGAGTATTATCTCCGTCGTAGTCATAAAAAGATAATTGCTCTCTAACCTCCATCTCAACTAGCTCTAATAGTTCTTGATCATCAACCATATCAGCTTTATTGAGAAAAACAACAATCCTAGGAACCCCAACTTGGCGACCTAAAAGTATATGCTCCCTTGTTTGAGGCATTGGTCCATCTGTAGCAGCAACTACAAGTATCGCACCATCCATTTGGGCAGCACCAGTGACCATGTTTTTTACATAATCTGCGTGACCCGGGCAATCAACATGTGCATAATGACGATTTTGAGTTTGATATTCAACATGAGAAGTATTAATTGTAATACCTCTTTCTTTTTCTTCAGGGGCATTATCAATTTGATCAAAGCTTTTTGCTTCTGATAAACCAGCATCTGCTAACACTTTTGTAATTGCAGCAGTTAAAGTAGTTTTTCCATGATCTACGTGGCCAATTGTTCCAATATTTAAATGGGGTTTTGACCGATCGAAAGTTTCTTTAGCCATAATTTTTTCTGTCTTTATTAATTAAGAGGCAGCAAATTTATAAAATTTTTCAATAAATGCGGCTTATTTAGAAGATTTTTTAACAGAAAAATTAATAATAAAAATTGATCAATAATAATTAGAGAAAATAATAATCATTTTGAAGGTTCTATGACTTTAACTAAATTAATGATCCCTGTTAATTTTTTGTATTTTTGCATATCTTAAATTATTACAAATGGCTTTTGATGTTCAGATGATAAAAAAACTCTATGAAAACCTAGAATCCAATGTGAAATGGATGAGAAAATTACTCGGTAGACCCTTAACTTCAAGTGAGAAGATTTTATATTCTCATTTATGGGACATTAAATTAGCTAAAAAATATTCTAGAGGTATAGATTATGTTGATTTTTCGCCAGATAGAATTGCATGTCAAGACGCAACTGCTCAAATGGCATTACTACAATTTATGCAAGCAGGAAAAGAAAAAGTTGCCGTTCCAACAACAGTTCATTGTGATCATTTAATTTTAGCAAAAGATGGTGCAATAAATGACCTAAAAAAGGCAAATAATGTTAGTGCTGAGGTCTTTGATTTCTTAGAGTCTGTCTCAAATAAATACGGAATTGGATTTTGGAAACCTGGTGCTGGAATCATACATCAAGTAGTTCTTGAAAATTATGCTTTCCCTGGAGGCATGATGATTGGAACAGATTCTCATACAGTTAATGCTGGAGGTCTTGGAATGCTTGCAATTGGAGTTGGTGGTGCTGATGCAGTTGATGTTATGGCTGGAATGCCATGGGAATTAAAATTTCCCAAGTTAATAGGAGTAAAATTAACTGGAAAATTAAATGGATGGACTGCTCCAAAAGATGTAATACTCAAAGTCGCAGGTATTCTTTCCGTAAAAGGCGGGACAGGTTCTATAATTGAATATTTTGGCCCTGGTGCAAAATCGATGTCCTGTACAGGTAAAGGAACCATATGCAATATGGGTGCTGAAGTTGGAGCTACAACTTCTACATTTGGATATGATTTATCAATGGAAAGATATCTTCGGGCAACAGGTAGAGATATTATTGCTGATGCTGCAAATAATGTAAAAGAACATTTAACAGCAGATCCAGAAGTATATGAAGATCCAGAAAAATACTTTGATCAAGTAATTGAAATTGATTTAGATTCATTATCTCCTCATATTAACGGACCCTTTACTCCTGATCTTGCGACTCCAATTGCAGATATGGGTAAAAAAGCAAAAAGTGAGAATTGGCCTTTAAAAGTTGAGTGGGGACTTATAGGTTCTTGTACGAACTCTTCTTATGAAGATCTTTCAAGAGCAGCAAGTATAGCAAAGCAAGCAATTGAAAAAAAATTAAAGACCAAGGCTGAATTTGGAATAAATCCTGGTTCAGAACAAGTCAGGTATACTGCAGAAAGAGATGGTTTGATAGGAATCTTTCAAAATTTAGAAGCCAAAATATTTACAAACGCCTGCGGTCCATGCATAGGACAATGGGATCGAAAAGGTGCAAATAAAGAAGAAAAAAATTCTATAATTCATTCTTTTAATAGAAATTTTGCAAAAAGAGCAGATGGAAATCCAAATACGCATGCATTTGTTGCTTCACCAGAAATGGTTGCTGCAGTTGCAATATCAGGAAAACTAGATTTTAATCCGATAACTGATACCCTTATAAACGAAGATGGTGAAGAAGTAAAATTAGAAGCTCCTGAGGGGCTTGAACTCCCCCCTAAAGGTTTCGATTATAAAGATAATGGCTTTGTTCCTCCATTAGATGATGGTTCAAATATTAAAGTTGTCATAAAAAAAGATTCGCAAAGACTTCAAGTCCTTAAACCATTTGAACCATGGGATAAAAAAAATTTATTTAATGCGAAATTGTTAATTAAAGCTTATGGGAAATGTACAACTGATCATATCTCAATGGCTGGTCCATGGCTCAGATATAGGGGTCATCTAGACAATATTTCGAATAACTGTTTAATTGGCGCAATTAATGCCTTTAACAAAAAAACTAATCTTGTCAAAAGTCAAATCACTGGTGAATATGGTGGTGTTCCAGAAGTTCAAAGAGAATACAAAAAAGCTGGCATAAAAACTGTCGTTGTAGGAGATCATAATTATGGAGAGGGATCATCTCGAGAACACGCTGCTATGGAACCCCGTCACTTAGGAGTAATGGTTGTTTTAGTTAAATCATTTGCTAGAATTCATGAAAGTAATCTGAAAAAACAAGGCATGTTAGCGCTTACGTTTAGTAATGAAAATGATTATGATATAATTGAGGAAGATGATACATTTAATTTCAAAGATTTAAAAGATTTTTCTCCTGAAAAACCTTTAAAGGTTGAAATTATTCACTCAAATAATTCTAAAAATGAAATTTTAGTTAATCATTCATATAATAGTCAGCAAATAGAATGGTTTAAAGAGGGTTCGGCACTTAACCTAATAAAAAAAGGAAAAATTTAGCCGAATATAAAATTAATTTAATACTGAGGAAATAACCTCGAACGCTGATTCAGCCATTTGATTTCCTTTGTTGTCTAATAAGGGATTTATTTCGCATACTTCAAGTGCCACAAGCTTACCAGTGTCTTTTACGCTCTTAATAATTGAAATTATTTCTTTTGTAATAAATCCTTTTGAAACTGGAGTTCCTGTTCCCCTGGAATGCAAATCACAATCCAAAGAATCAACATCAAAGCTTATGTATATAATATCTGTTGAAATTAATCTATTTAATGCCTGGTCAATTGATCTTTTTAATCCAAGATCACGAACCTCATCAACAGAAAAATTTTTAATCTTTTTTAAACCAATTATTTGGTCTTCTTCTTTTTCTGTATCCCTAACGCCAAAATAGATAAGATTTTCAGGTTTTATGATGGGAGATTTACTTCCCATATTTTTCATTCTTAACCAGTCGTTTTCTGTTGACCTTGAAACATTGTTTTTTGAAAATTCCTTATTGTCAAATGCAAGTGCAGCTGCAAGTGGCATTCCATGAATATTTCCTGATGGTGTACTGTAAGGTGAATGAATATCTGCATGAGCATCTAACCAAATAACTCCAATAACTTTTTTTGGATTCGCCATCTGAATCCCCGACAAAGTTCCTAAAGCAGAGGAATGATCACCAGATAAAATCAAAGGAAAAAATCCTTTTTGTAACTCATTTTTAACTTCTTCTCTTAACCTCTCGCATTGCTGACAAACAAAATTAATTCTCTTTGCAAATGTGTTTTTAGTTTTATTATATATGGTCTCATTATGAGTTTTAATATCAATATGAGAATGTTTATTAAAAAAATTATTTTCAAGATTTATTGCAGCAATTTCAATTGCATCAATTCCCATATCAGACCCTCTAGTTCCAGCTCCTATATCTGATCTGTTCTTTATGATTTTAATAGGATTCATGTTTCTATTTGACTAAAGAATTTATAAGTCTTTCTATGTCCTTATCATTATTATGTAGATAGGGTGCAATTCTTAAAGAACTTCCTCTTTGGCTAATGTAGATATTTTCTTTTCTAAGATTTGAAACATAATCTTTATTCTTCCCTTTTGGAATTTTAACTCCAAGAATATGACTAACTCTTCTATTTTTTGGAATTACATTAAAACCTAATGAAACTAGTTCATTTGAAATTTTGTTATTTATCGCTTCAAGGGTTTTAGAAATATTACTTATTCCCCATCTTTTAATCTGTCTTAAAGCTACAATTGATCCAGGCAATAATGTTGGCATTGCAGTCTGACCCATATCAAATTTTCTAGCACCGGGCATGTATATATCACTGTAATTTACAAGCTTTGAAAAATTTTTTGCATTATCTCTTGCTAGCCATGTTTCTTCAAGTGGTCTAGAATTAAACCACTTATCTGCAACATAAATAATTGCTAGGCCATAAGGACAGAGCATCCACTTATATGCAGCAGCAATTAAAAAATCAGGATCAATTTTTCTAATCAAATGTAAGTTGACTCCAAGACTTTGAGTAGCATCAACTATAAAAAAGCACTGATTTTCCTTACATTTTTTACTAATTAATTCTAAGTCTATATACTCACCATTAGCCCAGTGACAACTAGAAATAGAAACTACCTTAACATTAGGATTAATATTATCAATAATAGCTGAGGCCCAGTTGTTTTTTTCATCTTTTTTGACAGTCAAAATAGTAGATCCAACTTCCTTACAAACTCTTCTCCAGGTTAAAACATTACTTGGAAAATCCTCATCAATAAGAAGTATTTGATCTCCCTTCTCTAATTTATTCTCAATTATTCTAGCAGCAGTATTCATACCATAACTTACTGAAGGAGCTAAAGCATAATTATCTGGTTTTTCTCCGAAAAGATTAGCGCATAATACCTTAACCTCTTCAACTTGAGAAAAAAATTTCTCAGAAGTCCATTCCCAAGGAACGCTTTTTAAGTTAACGCCCTCGATGAGTGCTTTTTGAGATTCTATGAGTTGAGGAGAAAGGTATGCGCAATTAAAATAAGAAATATTGTCAGGAATATTGAATAAATCTCTTTGACAGCCTATCATACCTATATTTATTTAAATTTTAATTACTTTTTACTTCGATACCAACGTGTCCATTTTTTGATTTAATTTCTCAAGTAATTCAATCATCTCATCATATTTTTTATGATCATCTGAATGCTGTTTAAGATGCTCTGTTCTTATTGGATTTTCCTCTCCTGATTCAACAATTGCAGCTGTTAAACCAATTAAAACAAATAAAACACACCCACATACAAAGATGGTTGAATTAATAGCTATAACTTTTAATGGATCATTGAATATTTTCATTTAAAAAATTAATTTGACTTTAGTCTTTTAAAAACATATCGAGTAATGAAAATAGCCTCAGGCTCTTTGTCAGCAGATTCAACTCCTGTTGCCATAAAAGCTAACTCCCATCCATCAGCAGCTAAATCATTCATTTTTGCAGTAACCATTGCATCATTTGTTGCAATATTATTAAATCTTATCCCTCCAACATTAAAAAAGTTTAAAAGCTTAGTTTCCTCAAAAGCTTTTGTTCTTATTTCATTTCTTTTTGCTTTAGACTTTTGCTTTTTTGTTTTGCCATCAACCTCTGTCCTAACGGTTGTTGCATATTTATAATCCACATTATCTGTTTCTGCTATCATACGAGATCTACCTAATCCACTCTGAACCAATGATTCAACAGTGGTCACGGTTTTATATTCATATATCTGAGCATTAAGAGATAATGTCCCTAGTAAAAAAATTAATAATATATTTTTCATGATTTTTTTATAAACAATATACAAAAAGGACAATTCATTTTAAGATCATTATTGCTACAATTAATTTTAAATTTATTAAATCACATAATATTTGTACATTTATTAAAAAACTTACTACTATGAAAAAACTATTATTTATCTCAATTTTTATGACTTCTCTATTTTCTTATTCTCAGGATCTAACTGTTAATGATATTCCAATTTCAGAATTAGACGCAAAGTATATAAGAGTTAATGCTGAAGTAAAGTTGCTTAGGCCCTTTCGCGCAAATGTATTCCTTGACTGGGGTCAAATTTCTAGAATTAAAGAAATAAGCAAGGGTTGGGTTCTTGATGAGAATGGAAAGAAATTTGCATTTAATGGAATTATGGGTGCAGTGAATCTTTTAATCGAAAATGGATATACCATAGACCATGTATACTACAATGGAAATAGCGAGTCTGTTAACTACATTATGAAAAAGATAGATTAGTTTTATTCAAATTAATTTTTGTTTATAATGAAAAAGTCATTAGTTCTTATCTTTTCCCTTTCTTATTTTATGATGCTTTCACAAGAAGCCCTAAAAGATTCTTACAGTTATGTTAAAGTTTATGAAGTAGAAGGAAAATCACAAGATCAAATTCATAGCACAATTTTGGAGTGGATTGGTAAAAATTTTAAATCTCCTCAAGAAGTAATTCAGTTCAATGATAAAAATAAAATTATTATTGATCGTAAATTTAAAATGAGTCCAAAACTTATTCAAACCTTCCAAAAAACAACTTCAAACTATAAGGTTTCAAGTACTATGGTCTTTCTTATTAAAGAAAATAAATTTAGACTTGAAATGCAATTAAAAGATTCTTACGTTTTTGATGGAAAAAAAAGAGATCCAAATACAACTTGGGAAATAGCAAGTAATCAGATTAATGAAAATTATGTAGGGAATCTTCTTATGACTGCATTTCTAAATGTAAAGCAGTATCGTACATTCAGCTTTGGGGGAGGGCTTAATAGACCTCCATCTGACTTACAGGGTGATGCCAAAGAAAAAAGAGCTGTAAGATATGTTGATAAAGAGATAAAAAAGGGGCTTTACGTTCAAAGAATTAAAAAAGTAGCTCAAAGTCTAAATGATGAGATTTATAGTGTATTTAATTCTATTGATGAATTCTTTAAAGATTCTCCAAATAATGATGACTGGTAAAATTTAGACTTACGGGGCTAGCAATTTCTAAGTAGTTGTTTTACGGCTTTATTAATCGTAGTAGAATTAATATCTCTAGTGAGCACGGGGAAATTGGGGTCATAATTAAATAACTCGAGGATTCTATCTAGATGTTGTTTGTATTCTCTACTATATTTATCATTCCCTTCCATAGCATTATAAATTTATGACTTTTTTCGTAATTCAAATAGTCATTTATAGAATTGTTGTTTTGTATCTTTCGTTTTTTTTGAATGAAAAACATTAATCAAGGTCCACTTTTTTACATAATTCTTTTAATCCTTGCAGGCGAAGCAGTTTTTATACTTCCATATGTTTTAGCCAGAGTATTTAGACCAACATTTTTAGATGTATTTGAATTAAGTAATTTTCAACTGGGAAGTTTGTTTTCTGTATATGGCGCTGTTGCACTAATTTCATATGCATACGGAGGAGTGATTGCAGATAAATTTTTGCCTAGAAAATTGATGGCATTATCTTTATTATTAACTGCTCTCGGGGGTTTAATAATGGCAACTTTTCCACCATACCTAGTTTTACAAATCTTATTTGGTTACTGGGGCTTTACTACTGTTTTTTTGTTTTGGGGAGCAATGATAAAGGCTACCAGGTTGTGGGGCGGTTCCTTAAGTCAGGGGAAAGCATTTGGTCTTTTAGATGGAGGCAGAGGATTAGTTGCAGCATCAATAAGTAGTTTTGGCGTATTTATTTTCTCATTTATTTTAACAACTGATATTGAATCTGCTACTTTTATTGAACGTCAAGAAGCGTTTAAATATGTTATTTTATTTTCTTCATTAATGATTGCTCTAATTGGAGTCTCGGTTCTTTTTTTTATGAAAATGAAAGAAGAAGAAAAGTTAAAGAGATTTGCTTCTTCAAACTCAATTAAAAATATTAAATCTGTTCTTAAGACACCTTCAGTTTGGCTATTAATGATCATTATAATGTCTGCATATGTTGGTTATAAATTAACTGACATATATTCTTTATATGCTTCGGATGTAATGCTTTATGATCAAATTCAAGCTGCAGAAGTGGGAGCACTTCAGCTTTATCTTCGTCCAATAGTTTGCATAACAATTGGTTTTCTTTCTGACAAAACAAGTGGTATATCATGGATTATAACAGGTTTCATTATTATGCTATTAGGTGCTACAATTTTTTCCTTGGGAGTCATTAAATCAAGTATGGATCTTGTTTTTTTCTTATCATTAATAATAGTTGCTGTAGGAACATATGCTGTTCGAGCTCTTTATTTTGCAGTTTTTCAAGAAGGAAAAATACCATTATCAATAACCGGAACAGCAGTTGGAATAATTTCTATAGTTGGATATACACCAGATATTTTTGCAAGTCCAATTATGGGCTATCTATTAGATAGCTTTCCAGGTGTTCTAGGCCACCAATATGTTTTTGGTATGTTAGTTATTTTTTCTATTTTGGGTTTGCTAGCTTCAATAAAATTTGCAAAGTTAGTAAGGTAAGCTAGATTAGTTTTACTGAGAATAAATTAGAAGTTTTATCTAGCTTAACAAATACGCTATAAATAGAATAGCCATCATTATAAGTAAAAGCCCGATAATCTTTATAAAAAGATTATGCCCCGTTACCATTTTTGACCACCACATTAACGTAAATTTAGCCAAAAACATTTAGGTTTTATAAAAAGTAAAATCAGTAACTAAAATAAAAAAACCCTTCACTTAAGTAAAGGGTTTGAAAAAATCTTAAAAATTTTTACTATTGGTATCTTTTAAGAACCTCTACGACAAAGTCATGTATCTGCTCTACCTCTCCACGATTTTGAATATAAACTTTAAATGCCTTATTCTCCTGTACTTCAGAGATTAATCCTAAATGATCATTAACATCTTTCCCTGTCACTAGGGACCAGTGAGTTGCCCCATTGGGTTTGTTAATATCATATGTTCCAAAGCCTACCACCCTGTCAGTAAACAAACTTGAGGCACTATCAGTAAATTTCTTTTGAGCACTAGCAAAAGCTTTAGGATCTTTAGCTTTGATGTCCCAAATATGGACAAAGGGATTTTTCTCTGTATCTCCTTCCTTCCAATTCATTATTCTTCCTGAACGAGCATCGCCCCATGATTCAACAAAGTTCCGAATCCCTCTCCAAAAAGCAGCATTTTCAAAATCAGCGAGTTCTTCAGCAAACCCTCCATTATCTATTTCCCACATCCATACGATTCTGTGAGTACGGCCATCTTTTCTTCCATGTCTTAAACGTTCTAAAACAACCCCTCCAGAATTAAACTTTTTTCCGTCCATAAACTCATCAAATAATTCAGCTATTTGATCTTGTGAGTTTGGCTCAACTGTAATTTCAACAAAATTAAAAGCCATTTGCTGAGCACTTAAGATGCCAGCCAAAAATAAAACTGTTATAAATAATATTCTTTTCATTTTAAATTAATTTATGATTAATGAATCTAATTTATAAATAATCTATCCCATAATAAAGAAAGATTTAAATGAATTTAGTTTTACCAGGTATTGGTATCTGGTAATTACCATTCTTATTCGGCTTGACAGGGGGGGTACTATTCCATGTCATTTCTTCAGGAACTAATTGTATTTTTGATTCCATAGCCTGTTTGAAAGTAATTTTTTGCCCCGAATATGTTACCATTCTACCTAAAATTGCAGTTAATGTGCTTTTTGCTCCATTTTCAGTATCCGATATTAAACCGCCATTTCTAATTGAAGCAAACAAACGGTCATGCTCAACTTGGTAGGGATTTGGATCTTCTCTCTTAGGATATTTATATAACATTTTTCCATCAAGATCAACAATTTCTCCCTTTCCAATCTCCATGCTCCCTTTAGTACCTTGAAAAACCTCATCAACACGTGACATACAGCCTGGAATGTGACGGCACTGACTTGAAATAACGGCTCCATTTGCATAAGTGAATTCAACAAAATGATGATCAAAAATCTCACCATTGTCTTTACCTTTTCTTACTTGTCTACCTCCAATACCTTGAGCAGATACAGGATAATCTCCTATAAACCAGTTTGCTACATCAATGTTATGAATATGCTGTTCTAAAATATGATCTCCACATAACCAATTAAAGTAATACCAATTTCGCATTTGATATTCTAATTCAGATTGACCAGGTTGTCGCTTATTAGTCCATACTCCATCACTATTCCAATATACCTGTCCACCTCTAATTTTTCCTATTAAACCATTATCAACCTTATTTTTAAAATCTAAATATTTAGATTCATAATGTCTTTGTAATCCTACAACTACATTTAACTTTTTTTGCTTTGCA
>PBWA01000011.1 GCA_002728855.1 Flavobacteriaceae bacterium | reverse complement strand
AATTTACCAAAGAATTATTGAATTTTTCTTTGTCTTGGAGTTAGACTTGTGTTCGATATTTCCAATAAGTTATCTACTAAACAAGACGGGCTTCTAAAAATACTAGCCCGTTTTTTTAATTTCAAAAGCACAGAGAACTAACCACAAGACAAAGAAAAATTCAATAATTCTTTGGTAAATTCCAATATATTCAGAAGATAAGTCTAATCCTAAGGTAAATACAAAAAAATAATATTAATAGAATCTCTCTCATTATAACTATTTAAAGAAACATAATTGATATTAATTATTTAAAAAACTCTTTTATAAAAATTGAATTGGAGTTTTATATTTTTATGATATGGTTAAGATAAATATTTCATTCAAAATAATTTTATTATTGTTTGTTCAATTTTCATTTTCCCAAAAAGGACTTGAAAAAGGCTTTGAATATTTAGATGAATTTATACCAAATATAGTTTTCGATTTACGATATGGAAGTGAAGATAACTTTACAGGTAAAGTTGTAAAAGGATATGAAAATCCTAGGCCTGTATCAACTATCGAAATGGCTAAGGCTTTGAAAGAAGTACAAATTTATCTTGAGTTAAGAGGTCTTGGTTTAAAAATATTTGATGCTTATCGTCCACAAAAAGCTGTTGATTATTTTTTTGAATGGAGCAAAGTAAAAACTGATACTTTGATGAAATCAAAATATTATCCGAATGAAAAAAAAGAAAATCTTTTTAAACATGGTTATATATCTAAACTTTCTGGACATAGCAGGGGAAGTTCAGTTGATTTAACAATTATTCATTTGATAGGAGAAAAGGCTGGTGAAGAAATAGACATGGGAAGTAGCTGGGACTACTTTGGAGAAAAATCCTCTATTTCTTCAACGAAAATTAATTTGATTCAACGAAAAAATAGAATTATTCTTAAAAATCTGATGCAAATGTTTGGATTTTTACCTTATGAAAAAGAATGGTGGCATTTTACAATAAAGAAGGAGCCTTTTCCAAACAAATACTTTGACTTTCCTACAAATTAAGATATTTGAATTCAAAGGGATCTATCTGCCATAATATTGGTAAAATATAAAACACCATCAGTGCTGCAAAAATTATGGAGAAAAGATTCATCACGATCCCTACTTTTACCATGTCAGGTATTCTTAAGTATCCCGAACCAAAAACTACTGCATTAGGTGGGGTTGCTGCAGGGAGCATAAAAGCACAAGATGCGGCTACTGTTGCACCAGTCATAATTATAAATGGATGAACTTCTAATAAAACAGACAATGAAGCTAATACGGGAAGAAGCATTGCAGTAGTAGCAAGATTAGACGTAATTTCCGTAAGAAAATTAACAGCTGCAATCAAAACAATAAGTATTATGAATAAGTTTAATCCTTTTAAAGAAATCATTTGTTCACCTAACCATATTGACAAACCACTTATTTCAAAAGCCTTAGCCAGTGCCATACCTCCACCAAAAAGCAGTATTACTCCCCAAGGCATTTTAACTGCCTCGTTCCAATTAATTAATTTTCTGTCTTTTAAGCTTGTATTGAGTAAAAACAAAATTGTAGCGAAAAAAATTGCAATTATTGTATCATCAATTGCTGGAATAAAATTCTGGATGAAAAAGGATCTGGTTATCCAACAAAAAGCTGTCAAAGCAAAAATTACTCCTACCATTTTTTCCTCATAAGAAATAGGCCCTAATTCTTGCTTTAATTTTAAGATTTCTTCTTTACCGCCTGGAAACTCATTTTTCTTAAAAGAAAAAGCATAATTGGTTAAATATTTCCAACAAATAAATAATAGAAATAAAGAGATAGGAAGACCAAAAATCATCCAATTAAAAAAGGTTATTTCATAATTAAAAGTTTCTAAAACAACACCTGCAAAAACTATATTTGGAGGAGTGCCAATTAGAGTAGCTATTCCTCCTATTGAAGCCGAGTAAGCAATTGATAACATTAAAGCCTTCCCAAAAGAATTATCATTATCTTGATTACTTAACCTTGTGTTAAATTCATTTATAACTGCTAATCCAATTGGCAGCATCATTACAGAGGTTGCAGTGTTAGAAATCCACATGGATAAAAATGCTGTGGCTAACATAAATCCTAGAATAATACGTTTGATATTAGACCCTACAAGATATATTATATTTAGCGCGATTCTTTTATGTAAATTCCATTTCTCAATTGCAATTGCAATAATAAAACCTCCCATATAAAGAAATATATATTTATGCCCATAAGAAGTCGTTGTTAAAGAAAGTTCCATTGCTCCTGATAAGGGAAATAAAATAATTGGAAGTAAAGATGTAACTGCGATAGGAATAACTTCTGTAATCCACCAAATTGAAACCCATGCAGTAGATGCTAAAACAGCATTAGCTTGGGGATTCAATCCATCTGGATGAAAAAAAAATAAAATTAGAACAAAGGATAATGGCCCTAAAAAGAGGCCTATATTTTTAGTTTTAAGCATTAATTAAATTAATAAAAAACAAGATTTTATTTATTCCCTAAAATACAACTATTTTTTTTTTAGTTTTACTCCAAATTAATTAATAATTAAATACCTTTCACCTGAATTTAAATGGAACAAATTGAGACTTTAATAATTGGAAGTGGTCCCGCTGGATATACTGCTGCCATTTATGCTGCAAGAGCTGACCTAAAACCAGTTTTATATACAGGTCTTGAGCCTGGAGGTCAGCTAACAACTACAACAGAAGTAGAAAATTTTCCAGGTTATCCAGACGGAGTTGATGGCCCCTCTATGATGCTAGAATTACAAAAACAAGCCGAGAGATTTGGAACGGATGTTAGAATAGGTCATGTGACAGATGTTTTATTTTCAAAAGAAAAAGGAGGTCAACATAATATTACCTGTGAAGACGGAAAAAAAATTCAGACAAAAACAATTATTATTAGTACTGGCGCATCAGCAAAATATCTTGGTATACCGAGTGAAAAAAGACTTATTGGAGGAGGTGTTTCAGCATGTGCTGTTTGTGATGGTTTCTTCTATAAGGATCAAGAGGTTGTTGTTGTTGGTGGTGGTGATACTGCTGCAGAAGAAGCTACATATTTGTCAAAAATATGTAAAAATGTCACTATACTTGTGAGAAGAGATATTATGCGCGCTTCAATGGCAATGCAACATAGAGTCAACAAGGCCTCCAATATTTCAGTTTTATATAACACAGAAGTCGATGAGGTTATTGGAGAAAAAATTGTTGAAGGAGTTAGAATAAAAAATAATAAAACTGGAGAGAAGAAAGAGATTAAAATATCTGGACTTTTTATAGCAATCGGTCACTCTCCAAATACTAAATTATTTGAGGGTCAACTTGAAATGGATAAAGATGGCTACCTCATAACCAAAGGAAAGTCAACAAAGACAAATCTACCAGGCGTTTTTGCATCTGGGGATGTACAAGATAGAGAATATAGACAGGCTGTTACAGCTGCTGGTACAGGATGCATGGCCGCATTAGATGCTGAAAGATATCTTCAAAGCTTAGATGATGAGAGTTAATTAGTGGTTAGTTATTCCACATATCTTGTTCAAAATCTCTAATAACAGATTTTATGCGCTCGGATTCTAAAAGCATTCTTAATGCATCATCTGAAATATAATCTTTTATTTCACGATCTTGATAAACATTTTCCTCTTTATATATCAGAGAGTTAAATCGTCTAGAATTTAACATATGATCATATGTTATGGGTTGAGAGGAATTTTTAGAATTAAAAACCTTGTTTTTGTTGAGAGATTCCCTGGCATCTGGAAACCAAACCCAAAAAAGAGGTACAGCATCATCTCCACAACAAGTTGGATTTGATTCAAATTCTCTGATTCTTCTTGGATTAACAGCTACTGGGCTTAGTCCAAGTAATCTATACTTTAATTCACCTAATCTTTTATCAAAATACCAGGTCCCCTTAATCAAATATTGCCTAATATACTTTGGAGTCACTGGATATTTAAAAATGAATTCGTCAAGCCATACTCCAGATGAGTTAAATTCCTCAATAGCAATATCAGTTGTATCTATATATATAAGACTTTCAGCTATTTCATCTGGTGTAAGTTTTTCTCTAAAATAAGGGCCTGCATATACCTCCTTAATATTTTTCTTTTCAATATTCATTTTAAGTACATGAAATAATGATCTTCTATCAGGTGCTAGAGAAGTTGTATCAATAGGATAATAGTATGGGAAATTAATTCTTTCATCTAAATCAATAACCTCCCACACAGTTTTTGACCATATTACATCTCTATCATCTACATAACCATATTCGAGAGGTTCTCTATTGTTTGCCTTTTTTTGTTGTTCATTCATCTCACCGACATCCTGAGGAACTCTGGCATTTAACAAATTTGCCTGACTATATGAATGAAAACTAAAACTTAAAAACAATAAAAAACAAAAGAAAAGTCTCATTTTGGTTTAAATTAATTTAACAATAACTGGTGCTGGATTCTTAAATCTTAAATTAGGGTTCTTTGGAGTCCTAACTTTAATATCAAAAATTTGAACAGTAGATCCTGACTTTGTTCTATTAACAAGAGACTTTGCCCTGTCATTTAGTCTATTTCCTGAAACAGTAATAGCAGGGGCACCAGGAGCTTGGATAGTGAATCCAATCACATTAATTGGAAGTTCAAAATCAAAATCTAGTAATACTGCACCTACTCTTGATGCTAAAAAATTGCCCTTTGGTATTGATACAGTTCCTGTCTGTCTTGCAACACTACCAGAAGGAGCGGGCAAATCTTTAATTCTAAACTTTGTTGAGCTACTAACGCTCTGTCCATCTGGCAAAGTTCCGCTAGCTCTAATAGAAACTTCTTTACCTTTTCCTGGGTTCATTATAAATTTACTACCTCGAAGTCTTTTAAGTCCAGGTGCACTTGCCCTAACCTTATTATCTGCAATACCAGGAATAGAAATTGTAAGAGGATTCTCAACTCCCCTATACACCACATTCATCTTATCTGCTGAAATAACTGCAGAATTAGGCTTTGCAATCACTGCAAAAGTTTGATTCACTGAAATTCTAGACTCAACACCTTCATTGAGAAACATAAGATTTCCCTCTAAAACATGATCGCCAGGTCTTCCAGCATTAACATTTAGCTTAATACCTCCGTCAATCAGTTCATATTGATCCTCAGTAAGTGGGGTCCCATCAAGTGTAATTTCTACAGCATTTGGCTTCTGAGCACCACCTTTACGCCCTAAAATAACACTACCATCAAAAGCTTCTCCTTGATAGTAGGCACCTTTTTCAGTTTTAAGCAAGCTAATATAGTTGTCTTCATTAACCGCTGAGGACATTTTAAGTTCCTTACCCATTAAAGTTGTTAATACATCATGCTCAGTCTGACGAATATCATTTTGCATCATAGTTAATTTTGCTAAACTTGAAATTAATGGGAAACCTTCAAAATTTGCTTTTAGCCAATCTTGTTTTGTTCCATCTCTGGTTTCAATTTGATAGTTCTCATCTCCTGTAAAAAAACGTTCTTCAACCATTTCTGTATATGCTGGATATCTACTGGCGAAAACTCGAAGAACACTTCCCTTGTATTCTTGAATCATTTCGATAAACTCTTGTGATGCAGCATCACCACCTTCTTTGAACCATAACATATTAAGCTCCTCACCTTTATCTAATTTAGCCCACTCTTCTGTCTCTACATCAAGTTTTTGCTTTTCAGTTATCTGGTCCTTAATCTCTTGAATTTTATTGAAGAATTTGTCAGATTCAACTTTAATTTCTTTGGCTACTCTGTCCTGAACTATCCACTTACCCTCTTTCTCTTTAGCATTTATCTCAATATTTTCATAGATTGATTCATTACTTGCAGCAACCCTAGTATTAGCAGTTGAAATCTTTGTGAACATCTGCCCAAATCCATCTAGAACCTCTTTGCTTACATTTAGTGCAAGCATTGTGATGAATACTAGATACATCAAACTGATAAGTTTTTGTCTTGGGGTTTCTTTTGCTCCTGCCATTTTTTATAAAATTTACTTATTCATAGCATTTAGCATACCTGTGTAAACCTGATTCAGAGATGAAAGGTTTGAAGATAATGCCTCCATTTGAACACGAAGCTTTTCAGCATTTTCAGAAACTTGTTGATTAAATGCATCTTGACCAGAAGCAGACTTTATAGTTGATGAATAAAGTTGGTTCAACTCTTGAATCTTAGTCGCAGCAAGTTGAAGTTGCTTGCTGTAATTTTCAGAGGATTCGTTGGCTTTACTAACAGCATCAGTTGCTGGAGTAAGAGCCTCGGCTGATGCCTCAAGCCTTTTAATACTAGATGTTAATTTATTCATTAAAGTCACATCAAGTTTTGCTTCTCTTAACATATCGTCAATTTTAGCAGAAAGACCTTTTTCTTGAGCACCTCCTCCAGATGGCTTAGCCCCTCCTAATTTTTGAACAAATTCATCATGTTCTTCTTTGATTTCTCCTGTATTAAGAGCTGCAACTGTAAAAATAAGTGCCTCTGTTCCTAATCCTAATCCAAGTACAAGTCCTCCAGTGATTGGACCGATTTCTAAGTGAAGAATTTTAAATAATGCTCCAAGAATAACAACTGCTCCACCTAATCCAAATAGCATGTGCATTGCTAACTTTCCTTGTAACCTTTTTTTTAGTGCTTTTTCATCCATTTTTTATTGTTTTTAAGTTTGAAATAAATATATAAAATTATTTGATCTTGACCTTAGAAGTACCTAAATAATCCTGTATTGTTCTAAATCCAATGTAGCTCCTAGATGTATCTGAATATTCATAGTCTCTTGAACTCACTCTCAGGTAATATGCAACATCTTTCCATGATCCTCCACGAATTACTTTTCTTCCTTCTGATCTCACGGCCATGTTTGGATTTAGAGTTGAAACATAATCATAAGCTCCTGAATCGTATGATGAACTGGTCCACTCTGCTACGTTACCAGCCATATTATATAAATTAAAATCATTTGGCAGATATGACTTTGCCTCAACTGTATAAACAGCTTGATCAGCAGCATAATCTCCTCTTAAGGGTTTAAAATTAGCAAGAAAGCATGCCCTATCATTGAGAAGATAGGGGCCTCCCCAAGGATAAACACCAGATGGGATTCCTCCTCTAGCAGCATACTCCCACTCTGCTTCACTAGGAAGTCTAAAACTATTTACAGGAGGTTTACCTTTTGATCTTTGATAACTATTTTTATAGTGTGTTCTCCAGTGACAAAATGCAACAGCTTTTTTCCATGAGATTCCAACTACAGGATAATCCTGGAAGGCCGGATGAGAAAAATATTCATTATGCATCGGCTCATTGTAAGAGTAAATAAAATCCTTAATCCAAACGGTTGTATCTGGATAAATTTCAAGACCTTTTTCATGATGAATGTATGGCTTTCTGTCTATGAATTGACTTCTGACTCTTTTCGATTCAGCTGCTGCAGCTTCGGCATCAAACCATGTGAACTTATACTTTAATTTAGTTACATCTATTTTCATCTGACCATCATACCAATAATCAGGATGAAGGTATAAGGAATCCATTATTTCAGAGTAATCTTGGTCCACATAATCCTCTGTTTCCCAGGTTAGATCCGAATCCCAATTCAAAGGTTTTGCAAGATCAAAATAGTTTTCTCGCATATATTTTTGAAATTCTGATAGCTTAGAAGTATCAGAATCTTTAAAAGCAAACTCTCCTATCCCATCTTTTTGTTCCTCTCCCAATTCAAGTTCACTGGCTCTTCTGGCTAATAATGATAGGGCAACTGAATCCTTAACCCAATATACAAATTGCTTGTATTCACTATTTGTTATTTCAGTCTCATCCATATAAAAAGAAGGGACCGTAACTGTCATTGCAGGAGCATTTTGAAGATTAGCCACGTCATCATCTGATTTACCCATGATATATGATGCTCCCTCAATCAAGGTCATTCCATAGGGTTTTTCAGGAAACCATTTTTTCTGTTTGACTCCTATTAGTTCACCTCTGTTTTTTTTACCGCAACTAAAAACAGTTAGAAAAACAAGAAAAAAAAGCAATAATTTCTTCATATAGAAAACAATAAAGTTCTATTATTTGACCGTAAAACTAAATATTTTTAAAGATATTAACATAATTATTAACACATTTTATAATTCAATGACGATTCATATGTTTTTTAGCATTCAAGATCATCAGATTTTTTTCATCCTCTTTTAATTTCTTTCCACCACCTATCAGGTAATTTGTCATTACATGCATCCAAATAATCTTGATGGGTGCATGATAATAACGTTGATCTTTTCATTTTATTATTTAAGTAATCTTCATTTGTAATTTCTATCCACCACCTTTTGCTTTTTTCACTTTGATAAAAAACTAACTCTCTATCAGATAAAGTCACAGTATACTTGCCATAACCTTGACTTGTCAAAACAGGATACTCATCAAATCTACAATTATATCCTTCAATAAAATACCATAAAATTTGAGCAATTAATTTGTCAAAAAGTGTTGAAGGAAATAATTCAAAAATTCCAAAACATGTCAAACGATCACTCAATCCCGCGTATCTTGCTAGAGAACATATTGTCCTACTGTCGATTCCATTGGGATTTCCAGAATTATTTTGGGCAGCATCCCAGGAAAGTACTTTCATATCAAATCCAGTAATATCAGCGTCTCTTAGATGTGGTTCTGCAATTGAAATTTTATCTAATAATAAACCGAGTCTTATAGATTCAAAATGAAGTTTCTCAATTAGATCTAATTCCTCTTGAGCTATTAGATAGCTCTGATAACCTAAATTTGTGTAATTATTCAAATAATTGGGTTGTTTCGTAATTATTTTACTCATGTAAGATCTTCCAGAAACAAGTTCTTCTTCTTGAGAAAAATCAAACTGATTATCAACTGAAACTATATTAACTAGTTGGTTATTAATTTTGTAGGACTCATAGAGTGGATAAATGATATCATGACTTCCACCAATGATTACTGAGATAATATTTAGCTGTCTTAAATGACTTGATATTTCTTTTAAAGCAAAATATGTGTCCTCTGGCTCAGCTCCATTAGGTAAATCCCCTAAGTCAGAAATTTGAAAATCCCAATTTCCAGGATAAAGTCTATAAAATTCTTTTCTAAAATTTTCTAAACTGTATTTTTGTGTTGGGAAAAATGAATTTCTAATTTCCTCAACTCCAATAATGGCAATTTTTGTTCCTTGAATTTCTGGAAAGCCAAGTTTTTTTGTGTGAATTTTAATATTTCTACCAATTATTTGTCTTGGCAAAAAAGTTAAAGATGAAAAAACTTCTTCAGATACAGGCGTTAGGGAGTCTAAACTCATTTTTTCTTACTATCTAAATATTCAATTGCTTTCTCTAAAGTAATTTTTTTTGGATCAACATCTTTCCCTAACTGAATTTTTTTTGTTCCTTTAATTATTAAAGTTCTTCCCCATCTACCTTTCTCAACACGAATACCTTTATCGGTCCATTCAGCAATTAATTTATCTTTCTCTTTTTGAATCTTATCTTCAATTAATTCTATGATATTTTCTTGAGTTAAGTTATTAAAATCATATTTTTTATTAACATTAATAAACTTTCCATCCCACTTAATAAATGGTCCAAATCTGCCAGATCCTTTCGTTACTGGTAAATCGTTGTATGTTGCAATTGGTTCTTCTGCTTTCTTTTTCTCTTCAATTAATTCGATTGCCCTTTCTAGACTAATTTCCATTGGATCATCTGATTTTTGAATTGAAACAAACATACCGTTATTTTTAATATAAGGACCAAATTTTCCATTATTAACAATAACCTCGTCTCCATTATAAACTCCTATTTTTTTTGGAAGTTTGAAGAGCTCTAAAGCCTGATCTAATGAGATTTTTTCTAATTGAAGACCAGGAGTAAAGCCAGCAAAGATTGGTTTTTCATCATCTTCAATATTTCCTATTTGAGCAACAGGACCAAAGCGAGCCAATCTAACCTTTACATCTTTTCCTGATTTTGGATCTTTTCCTAAGACTCTCTCACCAGATTCTCTTTTTGCGTTTTCTTTTACATCATCTACATTTTTATGAAAATGCTCATAAAAATTTTTGATGATTTTTGTCCAATCTTGATTTCCTTCCGAAATTTGATCAAAACTTTGCTCAAGTCCAGCTGTAAAACTATAGTCTAATATATTTTTAAAATTTGCAACAAGAAAATCGTTAACTACAATACCAATGTCTGTTGGAATTAATTTTCCTTTTTCACTTCCAGTTTTTTCTGTTAAAGTTTGTTCATTTATTTGATTATTCTCTAATCTAATCTGAATATATTCTCTGACTTTTCCTTCAGAAATTCCTTTTTTTACATATTCCCTGTTTTGAATAGTTGAGATTGTTGGCGCATAAGTAGATGGCCTTCCTATACCAAGTTCTTCTAGTTTTTTCACAAGTGAAGCCTCTGAATATCGATATGGAGGATTAGTAAATTTTTGATTAACAATCATTTCTTTGAGGAAAACCTGATCACCATTTTTCAAATTAGGTAGAATACCTTCAAATTTTGAAGAATCTGAATCATTAATATAAACCTTTAAAAACCCATCAAATTTTAGAATTTCACCATTTGCAATAAAAAATTCATCTGATTTATCTAGTCTAATTTTAATTTGAGTTTTCTCAATTTTAGCATCACTCATTTGCGAAGCAATTGTTCTCTTCCATATCAATTGATAAAGTCTTAGCTGGTCATAATCAAGTTGAACTTTATCATTTGAGGGATTTGTTGGTCTAATAGCTTCATGAGCTTGTTGAGCTGAACTATTTTTGTTTTTATAATTGCGAGGCAAAAGATATGATGCTCCATATCGATTTTTAATTTCAACTTCAAGCTCTTTTTTAAAATCATCTGAAAGCCTAACGCTATCAGTTCTCATATATGTTATCAGACCAGCCTCATAAAGTTTTTGAGCTACATTCATTGTCTTACTTACAGAGAATGAAAGTTTATTAGAAGCTTCTTGTTGCATGCTTGAAGTTGTGAAAGGTGCAGAAGGTTTTCTCAATAATGGCTTTTTTTCTACACTTTCCACATAATATTTTGCATTTATATTTTTTTCTAAAAAGGAACTGGCATCAACTTTTGATGAAAAAATAGAAACACCTTGTGAATCAATATTTTGATCTTTTTCATCAATAAATGAAGCTGTTGTTTTATAACTTTCTTTGGGGATGAATGAGCTAATTTCTCTTTCCTTTTCTACAATCAATCTAACTGATACAGATTGAACTCTCCCAGCTGATAACCCTCCTTTAATTTTACGCCAAAGAACTGGTGATAATTCATAACCAACTAATCTATCTAGAACTCTTCTTGCCTGTTGAGCGTTAACTAAATTTTCATTAATCTTTCTAGGATTTTCTATTGCGGTTAAAATAGCATTTTGTGTAATTTCATTGAAAACTATTCTCTTTGCAATTTTATTTTTTAAATCAAGATTATTTGCCAAATGCCATGCAATAGCCTCACCTTCTCTATCTTCATCACTTGCTAACCAAATAACATCTGTTTGTTTAGCCATTTTCTTTAATTCATTAACAACCTTCTTTTTTTCAGATGAAACAATATATTTAGGTTTAAAATCACCTTCGACATTTACTCCAAGCTCATTTGATGGTAGATCTACAATGTGACCATAACAAGAAACAACCTTGTACTCTTTACCCAAAAATTTCTCTATTGTTTTTGCTTTTGCAGGTGACTCAACTATGACCAGATTTTTTTCCATTAATTAAAATATCCGATCGCAAAAGTATGTAGTTTTTTTTAGAGTTAATCTTTTTATATTTCAGATATTAAAAATTTTAAGTATTTATTTTATTTTTACGGCCGATTAAAAATTATTAATCCTGTTATGATAATAGAGCAAATTTTAACAAACTGTTTGTCTCAAATGTCCTATTTTATTGAAAGTAATGGAGAAGCAATAATAATTGATCCATTAAGAGAAATTGAACCATATATCAGTAGAGCCAAAAAATACAACGCCAAAATTAAATACATTTTTGAAACTCATTTTCACGCTGATTTTATAAGTGGACATCTCCCTTTATCTAAACATACGGGCGCCCAAATAGTTTTTGGTCCAATGGCTATTCCAAAATTTGATTGCATAGTTTTAAATGATTCTGAAGAACTAATTGTTGGAAATCTTAAAATAGTAGCTCTCCATACACCTGGACATACAATGGAAAGTACTTGTTATTTACTAAAGGATGAAAACGGTAAAAATCATTCATTATTTACAGGGGATACACTTTTCCTTGGTGACGTTGGTAGGCCAGATCTTGCTCAAAAGTCAAAACAAAAACTTAGTGAAAAATATCTTGCAAAACTTTTATACAAAAGTTTAAGAGATAAAATTTTTCCCCTAGAAGATAATGTAGTTATATATCCTTCTCATGGTTTTGGTTCAGCTTGCGGAAAAAAAATAAGTAAAAAAACAATGGCTTTTTTAGGTGATGAGAAAAAAACAAATTATGCTTTAAATCCAGATATTTCAGAAAATGAATTCGTTAATGAACTAGTAACAGGGCTAGAAAAACCTCCAAAATACTTTCCTTCTAATGTTAAAATGAATATGGAAGGATGTCAAAAGACATCAAAGGTAATAGCTGATGGATTAAAATCTTTGAGCGTTGATGAATTTGAAAATCTCTCTAAAAGAAAAGGTGTAACCATACTTGATGTTAGGGACAAGAATGAGTTTGCATCGGGCCATATTCCAAATTCATTATTTATTGGTATAGATGGAATGTTTGCTCCCTGGGTAGGAACAGTTATTGAGGAAATATCAACTCCTTTACTTTTAGTTATTCCAAAGGGTAGAGAAAAAGAAACAATAAAAAGACTAGCAAGAGTTGGATTTGACAATACTCTAGGGTATCTCAATGATGGTTTTGAAAGTTGGAAGAATGCTGGAAAAAAAACCAATTATATCAATACAATTTCACCAAATATCTTCAAAGAAGAATCAAAAAAAAAGTTACTCAAAGTTTATGATGTCAGAAAGCCTTTTGAATTCAATAGTTCTCATCTTGAAAACTCTATCAATGTTCCTTTAAATAATTTA
The DNA here is from genome assembly GCA_002728855.1 of Flavobacteriaceae bacterium. Classification (GTDB taxonomy): domain Bacteria; phylum Bacteroidota; class Bacteroidia; order Flavobacteriales; family Flavobacteriaceae. The sequence goes on along the minus strand of PBWA01000011.1, from coordinate 50,897 downwards.
AATCAAAATATTAAAGACTCCGAAAAAGAAAACGAATTATTTCTGCACTGTCAAACTGGATATAGAAGTATGATAGCTAGCTCATTATTAAAAATAAAAGGTTACAAGAATGTCAATGACATAGATGGTGGTTTTGTAGCTTTAAAATCTTTTGGAATTAAAACTCTTTCATCAAAAATTTAGTGAATCAAAATAGCTAGTGAAAAACTAAGTGAACTAATAAAAGACTCAAAACTAAAAATATTGCTAAGTTTCTTTCCCTTTTAGAATTAAAATAAAACAGACTATTAATAGAATTTATTTTACCTCTGCTTGAAATAATAGCAATGGCCAATCCTATTATAATTACCCAAAAAGCTCTGACAAAATAATTCATGTCAGGAATAAAGTTTTTGAAAAAAATATTTATTGGGATACACATAAGAAATGCAATTAAAATACCTTTTCGGTTTGGAAATAAAAACAAAATAGAAGAACATATAATAATAACTATTGCGCAGTTTATGTAATACCTAAATTCATTTAAATCATGTGTAAATGCAGCACCAGGATTTTCAAATTTTAAATAAAGTAAAATAAATCCCATTAAAACAGCTGTGAAAAAGCTAAAAATAATTGCCTTTCTACCTGCATTAACTTTTTGATAATCAGTTGCTTTTTTGTTGATGTATGAAGAATAAATATCAACAGACCAAAGCGTTGCTAAGGAATTAAAAGTAGAGTCTACTGTACTCATTAGAGAAGCAAATAATGCACATAAAATAATTCCTTTTAGCCCAGTTCCAATATAATTTTGAATTAAATAGGGAAATGCCATATCTGGCTCTGGTAGAGAATCACCAACTATTCCATAAAGTGCAATTCCAGGAATAACAATTATTATTGCCATCACATATTTCAGTAAGCCCCCTACCATCAGACCAGTTTGAGCATGGTATAGATTATCTGCAGCAAGTGATCTTTGTAAAACCGTTTGATTTGCACACCAATAATTTATGTTTAAAAAAAATAATCCTAACAGATGTGTCCAGGGAAGCTTCTCATGATCAGCTGGTAAATGAAGATGCATTTTTTCAGAAGTTTGCTCATATAACTCAGACCATCCTCCTAAATGACTAATTGAAACAATTAAAACGATTAAACCTCCTAATAAAAGGATTATGAACTGAATGACATCAGTTCTTACAACTGCTGAAAGACCACCCAAATAAGTATATACAGCAGAAAAAAGCCCTAACAATAAAATCAATATGGCTATTCTAATAATTCTATTTTCATGAAGAAACATCAAGTGATCTTTAAAAACCATTTCAGCTGCATAGGCCCCCCAAAAAAGAGCTGCTCCAAGAGTTATTGTAGAAAATAAACTGATATTTGCTATCGAATAAAAATGAGCAATTCTTTCACCTAATTTTTTTTTGATGAACTGAGTAATTGTAACAACTCTTTCTCGAATAAAAAATGGCACAAAAATAAATGCTGCAATCAATAAACCCTGTACTGCATTAATTTCAAGATTAGCTTGCGCCAAACCATATAGGTATGCTGATCCCATCATTCCTAAAAACTGATATCCATTAACATTTGTGGCTATTGTAGATAGGGCAATCGAAGGCCACTTAAGTTTTCTTGAACTTAAAAAATACTCATCAGCACTTAAATTTTTATTATATCCTTTTGAGACCGCAATAAAAAAAATTAAAAAAAAGTAACTAAGGACAATTATTAAATCAATCACAATTAAAGTTTAAAATCTTGGGCCATCTCCTAAAGGAGTTTTTGGAGTTTCTTTCGGAATCCTATTCCTTACCTCAGGTAAAGAAATCGTTTTTAATCTTGGAAGAACTAGTTTAGCAAAATATTTGGCTTCCTGATGATGTGGATATCCAGAAAATATAAATGACTTTATGCCTATTTCCATATATGATTTAATCTTTTCATATACCTGATCAGGATTTCCAACAATAGCAGCTCCACAACCAGATCGAGCTAATCCAATACCAGTCCATAAATTAGGCTCTACAAAATAATCATCTCCAGAGACATCTCTCATTTTTTTTTGACGATATACCCCTAAAGATTTTGCATCTAATGCTCTTTCTCTAATTTCTTTTCCTTTATCTAATTCTAATTTAGAAATTAACTCATTGGCGTATTTTTTTGCCTCCTTTTCTGTCTCACGCACAATAACGTGCACTCTCAAACCAAAATCTACAGAACGCTCATAATCTTCAGCTTTTTTTGTCATTGAAATCATCAATTCCTTAAGATTTTGTATTGTTTCCGGCCACATAAGGTAAACATCGCAATGTTCTGCACATAGATCAACACCCTCTGGAGAATAACCACCAAAATATAATAATGGCCCTCCATTTTGCTGATAAGGTTTAACAGGAGATGAGGACAACTTTAATTGATAAAATTTACCTTTAAAATTAATTTCTTCACTATTCCAAGCTTGTTTTAAAATTGAAATAACCTCACGGGAACGAGCATATCTATCTTTTGATGAGGTTTTAGTACCGGCTAAATCAGATGAAATTATATTAAGGGTTAATCTACCCCTTAAAATATGATCTAAAGTTGCAATACTTTTTGCTAGCATTGGGGGGTGCACTTCTCCACACCTTATAGCTGGCAAAAGATTTATCCTTTTTGTCATTGGAGCAATTGCAGATGCAAAAGTCAGCGTATCTTGTCCAACTTGATATGATGAGGGGCACAAGATATTTCTATAACCCAACTCATCAGCAATTTTTACCATTGACGAGGTATTCTTCCAATTACTTTTGTATGCGGAATCCCTGGTCCCCAAAAACTCATCGTCACCATCACACAGAGGAGCAAACCAGGACACCTCAGCTCCTTCAATTAGAGAGGATTTATATTTAATTGACATGATATAAAATCACTAGTATATTGTATGGGGAGCTAATTTTTAATTGAATCAAATATTATTTGTTTTGTCATAGATAAATATAAACTATCTTTTGGAAAATCTTGGACTATCGATAGATCTATCTGATGATTTGTAAAACCCATCCCAGGTAATTAAACCCATCTCTCTTACCTTAACAATTGGTATATTTTTGGTTTTTGGATCACTAAATCTGTAATCCCATTTACCCAAAACTCCCTGTAAACACTCTCCTGCAACGTTTGCAATGTCTGGCCAATCGGAGTCATCTAAAACCTGTGTAAATTCAATCGTTTGTTCCTCAGCATTATATTTATAAGCAACATCTCTAAGACAATACTTATAATTATCTCCATCTTTCTTAGTATAAAAAGTCGCTTTTGTTTCTTTAAAATCAACATACCAATAATACATACATCCATATTCAGAATTGCAACCGTTAGGATAACCAGCAAAACTGTATGTTTGTCCAGATCTAAAATTGGATTTAGAGTTGTCTGGCTTAAAAACTTCAGGAATCAAAATGATCAAAACAAAAAAAGATGTAACTAAAATTTTTGTTGAAGGATTCCAATCAGATTTTTTCCACATTAACCATAATCCTATGGGGAAAAAAAGAAACAATAGAACTATTATACCATTCGTTTTCTCATACCATTTTTTCATAGATTTAAATATATGAAAACAAAGTAACAAAATTTTATAAATAAATAATTTTATGCCATTTTGTCATTTTTTTTAACTTTGCTATGATTTTGCAAATTAAATTTTTTTAAAAAGAAAGAAGGCAATGAAAAGTGATAAATTCACTGATACCACTCTTGAAAAAGATCCAAATTTTGTCAATGGAACAGCGACTGTTTTTTCTCCAAAAAAGAAAAATAAAAACAATCAAACAAAAAGAGTCTACATTGAATCATATGGATGTCAAATGAATTTTTCAGACAGTGAGATTGTTGCTTCAATTCTATCAGAACAAGGTTTTATAAATACTGATAAGATTTCATTAGCTGATCTTGTATTGATTAACACCTGCTCAATTAGAGATAAAGCTGAAAAAACGGTTAGAAATAGACTCCATCATTTTAACTCTTTTAAAGAAAAAAATAAAAATCTTAAAATAGGTGTCATGGGTTGTATGGCAGAGAGATTAAAAGAGAAACTTCTTGAAGAAGAAAAAATAGTAGATCTTGTTGTAGGTCCTGATGCTTATAAAGATTTTCCTAAGTTACTAGAGGAAATAGAAAAGGATCGGGAGGCAATTAATGTAATTCTTTCAAAAGAGGAAACATATGGTGATATTAATCCTGTAAGAATAAACTCTAATGGAGTTGGTGCTTTTGTTTCAATTATGAGGGGTTGTGATAATATGTGTACTTTCTGCGTTGTTCCTTACACAAGAGGAAGGGAGAGAAGTAGAGATCCAAAAAGTATCTTGAAAGAAATTAATCAGCTCTCGAAAGAAAGCTACAAAGAGATAACCCTTCTAGGACAAAATGTAGATAGTTATTTATGGTTTGGTGGTGGTCCAAAAAAAGATTTCAAAAAAGCAAGCCTGCTTCAAAAAAAAACAGCAGTTGATTTTTCAAAATTACTCAGTCTAGTTGCAAGTGAACACCCAAAAATGAGAATTAGATTTTCAACTTCTAATCCGCAGGATATGTCTATTGATGTAATAAAGACAATGTCTAAATATGAGAATATATGTAATCATATCCATCTGCCAGTTCAATCAGGAAGTAATTCGGTTTTAGAAAAAATGAATAGGAAGCATACAAGAGAAGAATACATCGAGCTTATTGATAAAATCAAAAAAATTATTCCTGATTGCGGTATATCACATGATATGATCGCTGGTTTTCCTGATGAAAATGAAAAAGATCATAAAGACACCCTGAGTTTAATGGAGTACGTTAAGTATGATTTTGGGTTTATGTTTTCTTATTCAGAACGACCAGGTACTCCCGCTGCAAAAAAAATGAAAGATAATGTTGCGGAAGAAACAAAAAAAAGAAGGCTTCAAGAAATTATTGATTTGCAACAACTTCACAGCAAATACAGACTAAATCTAATGATTGGTAAAAAAGTTTGTGTTCTTATTGAAAAAAGCTCGAAAAGATCTGATGAATTTTGGAGCGGAAGAACCTCTCAAAATAATGTAGTTGTTTTTCCGAAGGAAAATTATAATGTTGGAGATTTTGTTGATGTTGAAATTAAAGAAGCAACATCTGCAACTCTAAAGGGAAATGCTATAGAGATCTCGTCGAATATCTAAACGATTATTATGGAATCCATTCAAAACATAAAACAAAGATTTGAAATAATTGGAAACCATTTTGGTTTAAATCGTGCCCTAGAAAAAGCATTGAGAGTTGCTGGAACAGATATTACTGTCTTAGTTACCGGAGAAAGTGGAGTTGGAAAAGAAAATATTCCAAAAATAATCCATCAATTTTCTGCTAGAAAACATTCAAAATACATAGCTGTAAACTGTGGTGCCATTCCTGAAGGAACAATAGATAGTGAATTATTTGGTCATGAAAAAGGTGCCTTTACTGGAGCAACAAACACTAGAAGTGGATATTTTGAGGTTGCAGATGGAGGGACAATTTTTTTAGACGAAGTTGGTGAATTACCTTTAACAACACAAGTAAGACTTTTAAGAGTTCTAGAAAATGGTGAATTTATAAAAGTAGGGTCCTCCAAAGTTCAAAAAACTAATGTCAGAATTGTTTGCGCAACAAATCTTAACATGCAAGATGCAATTAGAAAAGGTAAATTCAGGGAAGATTTATTCTACAGACTAAGTACAGTTGAAATTTCTCTACCTCCCCTCAGGGAAAGAAAGGAAGATATAACTCTATTATTTAGAAAATTTGCTTCAGATTTTGCTCAAAAATATAAAATGCCTACGCTAAGATTAGATCAAAACTCTGAAAAAATTCTAACTCAATACAATTGGGAAGGAAACATCAGACAACTAAAAAATGTTGCTGAACAGATGTCAGTGCTGGAAAAAGAAAGACAAGTTATTCCTGAAGTTTTAAAAAACTATATTCCAGAAATCAATAAAAATCTTCCTGCTCTTATTGAGCAAGAAAAAAAGGATAAAAGTTTTTCATCTGAAAGAGAAATTTTATATAAAGTTCTTTTTGATATGAAAAGTGATTTAAACGATCTTAAAAAACTAACATTAGAGTTAATGGAAAATGATAATTTATCTTCATTTCAGAAAAAAAACTTAGATCTAATAAATAAGATATATGGTGAAAAAGATAAAAAAACAGATGATTCACTAGAGGTTATTCCCAATAAAAGCGATGAAATAAAAGTTAAACAAGAAACTGATTTACCTGATAAATATGAATATGCTGAAACCGTAGTTGAAGAAGAGCCACTGTCATTAATTGAGAAAGAAGTTGAAATGATAAAAAAAGCTTTAATAAGAAGTAATGGTAAGAGAAAATCTGCTGCCAAGGAGCTTGGAATATCGGAAAGGACACTATATAGAAAAATCAAACAATTTAATTTGAGTGGAAGTGATGATTAAAAAAGTTTTTTCGCAAATGTTAATTGTTTTTTACACAACATTTTTTATGGGCTGTGGAATTTATTCTTTTACTGGCTCATCAATCCCTTTAGGAGCAGAAACGTTTCAAGTCAACTACTTTCAAAATATGGCAGGAAATAGACCTGGATCAACAGTTGAACCTGGTCTTGACAGAGAATTTACTGTAGCTTTGCAAGATTACATCTTAAATCAAAGTAACTTAAATCTCGTTAATGAAGATGGAGATCTCAGATATGAGGGAGAAATAACTGAATATGGTGTAACTCCAATGGCCTCAACTGCTGAATTAACTGCTGCTCAAAATCGACTTACTATGAGTGTTAATATCCGCTACATAAATACGAAAAATGAAGATGATAATTTTGAGAGACAATTTTCTTTTTATTTTGACTTTCCTGGCGAATTACAAGTTTATGATGTTAAGGATGATGCTCTTAAAGAAATATTTGAGCGATTAACTCAAGATATTTTTAATCAAACATTAGCAAAATGGTAGAGGTTAAAACGGCACAGGATTTTTCTAAACTTATTGACAAATTAGATCCTAAAAATGATGATCATAAAAACACATTAGAAAAAATCATTAATGACTACCCATATTTTCAAACTCCTTTAATCTATTATTCAAAGCTTCTAAAAAAAACAAATCATCATGATTATGAAAAAGTTTTAAGTAAAACAGCTCTTTTAACTAACGATAGAAAAATTTTAAAAGAATTTATTGATAATTTCAGATTTGATATTAGAACCGATCAATTAACATCAACAGGAAATGAAATAGATGAGAGTGAGCTAAAACTTACCTTCATAGACTGGATTAAATACAGTGAAGGAAAATCAAATTCAGGGATAGATGCAAAAATACCTCTAGGAAATAAAATTAAATTAATTGATGATTTCATAGATAAAAATCCGTCAATATCAAAAGTTGATAAAAATCAAGAAATAACAGATATAGAACTTGAAAATGCTTTTTCTCCTGAGGAATTAATGACTGAAACTCTGGCAAAAGTCTTTTTAAAACAAAAAAAATATGGTAAAGCATTAAAAGCATATAGGATTTTGAGTTTGAAATATCCAGAAAAAAATGCTTTCTTTGCAGTCCAAATAAATAAAATCAAAGAGATTCAAGATAAATAGTAGATGTTATGAATACAAGTTTTACAATTTTTGTTGGTTTAATTATTCTTGTTTGTTTTCTTCTTGTTTTGGTAGTAATGGTTCAAAATCCGAAAGGAGGAGGTTTATCATCCTCATTTGGGGGCAGTACTCAACAAATGGGAGGAGTCCAAAAAACATCTGATTTCCTTGATAAAAGCACATGGATACTAGCGACTTTTTTGTTAGTACTTATTCTACTTTCCAACTTATCGCTAAACCAAAATTCTCAAGGACTAGAATCTCGCCTCATAAACGAAAGTAATATCGAAGAAAGCACCCTAGAGGGTATTCCTGAAGTGCTTCCTGAGATTCCTGAGGAAACTATTGATCAATAAAATCATGACACAGTGTCATTTTAAATCTAATTTGTTGAGAGAATCAAACAAAAAATTGAAATGGCACGATTTATGAAAATTAAAAAATAAAAATTTATAATATGAGTAAAATTAAAATTCAACCCCTAGCAGACAGAGTTCTAATCGAACCTGCTGCTGCAGAAACAAAAACCTCTTCCGGTATAATTATTCCTGATACTGCAAAAGAAAAACCTCAGAAAGGAACTGTAGTTGCTGTAGGTCCAGGTACAAAAGAAAATCCAGTTACTGTAAAAGTTGGTAATAAAGTTCTATATGGGAAATATGCTGGAACTGAACTCCAATTGGAAGGAGTTGATTATTTAATGATGAAAGAGAATGATATTCTCGCAATTGTATAACTGTAAAACATAAGAAAATGGCTAAAAAAATTGAATTTGATTTAGATGCACGTGACGGTATTAAAAAAGGTGTTGATGCACTTGCAAATGCTGTAAAAGTTACTCTTGGGCCTAAGGGAAGAAACGTGATAATTGGAAAATCCTTCGGGGCTCCACAAGTAACCAAAGATGGAGTCACTGTAGCTAAAGAGATTGAACTAGAAGATGCGCTAGAAAATATGGGAGCGCAAATGGTTAAGGAAGTAGCCTCTAAAACCAACGATTTGGCTGGTGATGGAACAACTACTGCAACAATCTTAGCTCAAACAATAGTTAAGGAAGGTTTAAAAAATGTTGCTGCGGGTGCTAATCCTATGGATTTAAAAAAAGGTATTGATCTTGCTGTGACTGAAATTGTTAAAGAGTTAGGCAAACAATCTGTTGAAGTTGGTAATTCATCTGAAAAAATAAGACAAGTTGCAAGTATCTCGGCAAACAATGACGAGGCAATTGGAAAGTTAATAACTGAAGCTTTTGAAAAAGTTGGTAAGGAAGGTGTAATAACAGTCGAAGAGGCCAAAGGAACAGATACCTATGTTGATGTGGTAGAAGGTATGCAGTTTGATAGAGGGTACTTATCGCCTTATTTTGTAACAGATTCTGAGAAGATGCAAACTGATCTAGAAAATCCTCACATCCTTCTTTATGATCAAAAGATTTCTGCAATGAAAGACTTACTTCCAATTTTAGAGCCAGTTGCTCAAACTGGTAAACCTTTATTAGTAATTGCTGAAGATGTTGACGGAGAAGCGCTTGCTACTCTTGTAGTTAATAAATTAAGAGGAGCATTAAAAATTGCTGCGGTTAAAGCACCAGGATTTGGTGATAGAAGAAAAGCTATGCTAGAAGATATTGCCATACTAACTGGAGGCACAGTGATTTCAGAAGAAAGAGGATTCAAATTAGAAAATACGACAATTGAAATGTTGGGTACAGCCGAAAAAGTTACAATTGATAAAGATAACACAACAGTTGTCAATGGTGCAGGTGAAACAAAATCAATTGAAGCTAGGGTCAATCAAATTAAATCGCAAATTGAGACAACTACCTCTGATTATGATAAGGAAAAATTACAAGAAAGGTTAGCAAAACTATCTGGTGGTGTTGCTGTGCTCTATGTAGGAGCACCTTCAGAAGTCGAGATGAAAGAGAAAAAAGATCGAGTAGACGATGCTCTTCATGCTACACGAGCAGCAGTTGAAGAAGGAATTGTTGCTGGTGGGGGTGTTGCTTTGTTGTCTACTAAGCAGAATCTCTCAAAATTAAAAGCTGAAAATTCTGATCAATCAACTGGTATTCAAATCATTTTAAAATCTGTTGAATCACCGCTTAGAATCATAGCAGAAAATTCTGGAAATGAAGGATCGGTTGTTGTTTCTAAAGTGTTGGAAGGTGGAAAAAACTTTGGCTTTAACGCTAAAGATGGCTCCTATGTAGATATGCTCAAGGAAGGAATAATTGATCCTAAAAAAGTTGCTCGTGTTGCCATAGAAAATGCAGCATCTGTTGCTGGAATGATTCTTACTACTGAATGTGCTTTAGTGGACGTTAAAGAAGAAACTCCAGCCGCTCCAATGCCCCCTATGGGAGGCGGAGGAATGCCTGGAATGATGTAATCAAATAATTAATAAAAAAACCTGTCAGCTGACAGGTTTTTTTTTGAAAAATAGTTAAGTATTTAATGGGGAGATCCATTTCTGTATTGACAACACATTGGAAGCTCATCATAAACATCTTCTGAAGCTTTTGCTTCATCAGTGTCATGCCCTACACTTGCAATTTTATTGTGAATATCATTTAATTCAAGTTTTTTGTTATCATAGATTACATCAATCATATTTGAAGGAATATCCCAAGTAGCCATTTTTACTCCCTTTAAAGAAAGAGCGGCTTTTTCAATTCTTTTTTTACACATTTTACAATTTCCTTTTACGACAAAACTTGTTCTTTCAGTCTTTTGGACTTGACTCAAGTCATCTTCAGCTAAAGAAATGGAATCAGACTTTGAAAAGGAAATAAATAAAATTAATGTCATAAGCAATAATAGTTTTTTCATAATCATAAAATATTTTCTACAAAATTATAATTTTAATCTTAATCCTGAATAAATCATTCGACCAAATATAGGAGCGTATATTTGAGCCGAATCAAAATTTGGACTAAATGGATTTTCACTTGAAATTATAGGATTTATCTGCTTATAGTTACCAATATTCTCTGCCCCTAAATAAATTTCAAATTTATTTGAAAAAACCCTAGTGATTTGAGAATTTATTAGATTATACTTTGGTGAAGTTTTATTTTCATAATCTCTAATGGTTTCAACTAATCTTTGATCTCCAATTAAATTAATGGTTAAATCCCACTTCCACTGACTTTTGTTTTTGATAGAAGATTCCAACCCTGCATTAATAAATACAATATTTCTTGGCTGTAAAGGTTTATATAAATACCCTGAGTTATAATTACTCCTTATTATATAATTCTTATACGCTGCAGAGAGTGTAAGAAATTCTCTGTAGCTGAAATCCATCCCTAACTGTAAACTTTTTGAAATACTTTTACCATCCAAATTGTAGAAAGAAATTTTATTGGATTCTTCCCAGTCTACAATAATTTGATTTTTAAAATCTGTTATATAGTAATCAGCAACTAGTTCAAGATCCCCACCTAAAAATCTATAGCTTCGAATAATACTAAGACCATAATTCCATGCAACTTCAGGATCTAATCCATAAACTCCAAATTCTTTTTGAATAATATTTATAGTACGGTTTGTCCCAAACATTTTTTGATTCTCAGCAAAAATATTTGAAATTTTTCTCCCTGAACCTGAAGATATTCTTAAAACAAAATTTTCTTTTGGTGTATATCTAAAATGAATTCTTGGAGTTATAAAGTTTCCTATTCGGTTATGATTATCAAACCGGATACCTCCTGAAAAACTAATATCAGAATCATTATTATATACATATTCAAAAAAAGTTCCAATTGATTTATCTATTCTATTATAATTAAAATTATCGACCGTTTCGATATATCGATCATAACTAAAGTTCACTCCAACCTTAAATTTATTTATCGTATTACCAATAATTGAATTAAATATTAGATTGTTATATAAACTCTCATGATATATATCATATATTCTAAGTCCATAATAGGAATCCTGATCATGAGTGCTAAAAGCTGATTGAAATCCAAAAGATTGATAGGGGGTCTCAGGGAAAACATAACCTGTCTTAAAAGAAAGATCTAATCGATTAGTCTTTATTTCACTGCCCCAAAAAATATTTAATCCTGCATGCGTTAATGGATCAAAATCTAGAACACCCATTTGTTTTTGATCTTGCATATACCTCCAGGTAAAAAAACTTACTAATCCTTTTTCTAAATTTGTATATTGCCATCTGTTCATAATATTGATTTGATTAGATAGGGGGCGATCTAAAAAAGAATCTTGATTTTGATCCATTCTTTCATCGTTGTTATTTAAATGAATGTATGCACCAGTGCTTAGACGATTAGATAGTTTTCTGTTGATATGGACATTGGCTTCCAAACGTCCCATTTGTGAACCAAAGAGATTAATAAACAATGGTAAATCAGTAAAAGGTTTTTTTAGCTCAGTATTTATCTGTCCTGAAATACTTTCAAATCCATTAACGATACTCCCTGCGCCTTTAGTAATTTGAATACTTTCAATCCATGTCCCAGGAATAAAAGTAAGTCCATATGCTTGTGAGGCGCCTCTAATCATTGGAATATTTTCCTCAGAAATCATCATGTAGGGACTTTCAAGGCCTAACATTTTAATTTGCTTAGTTCCCGTTAAAGCATCTGAAAAATTTACATCTATTGTAGGATTAGTTTCAAAACTTTCTGATAAATTACAGCATGCAGCTTTCAAAAGTTCTTCGCTAGAAACTTTAATTATATTTTGGGCTGCCAAATAAGATTTTTGTATCGTTTTTCTTTTTTTCTGAACTGTAACCTCATCAAGAGAATTGTTTTCATCTGGTTTTAAAAAATGAACAATTGAACTAGATTTTAGCTTCAAAGTGTCTGATAAAAAACCGATATAACTAATCACTAATAAATCTGATTCCTCACTCTTTTCTATTGTAAAATCGCCAGAAAAATTAGTGATAGTTCCTTTATCAGTATTTAGCCAATAAATACTAGCTCCTTCTAGAGGATAATCATCCTCATTGAGTTTGTATAAAATAGTCCCACTTACAGTCTTCTGAGCATTAATGAATGAAACTGTAAGTATTGATAATGTGATTAGAATAAATTTTTTCATATGTAAAACATCTTTTAAGTTAATAGTCAATAATTCTGGTAGTCAAAAACTATTTAATCAACCATAAAAGATAAATGAACTAAAAAGTAAAAAAAGTTTTACTGGGGGTGGATACTTTATTTTTTTCAAATTCAAATTGACAAAAAATGTATCACCAATAAAAAAAGTATTGTTTAAGAAGATGGAAAAATCATCCGATAAGTTATTTATTTGTTTTACGGATATAATCTCTGGATCACTCTTTTGAATAATAAGGATCTTATCACTACAGCAATCTTTGATTTTGAAATTTTTAGATTTTTTTTGAAAATCATTTTTATGATCATCAGGCATATCACAACCAGCTTTATTCCAAATAGCTGATATTTCAGTTACCAAACCACCGCAAATATGAACATTAAAAGCAAATCCAACATTAGAGGCCAGAAAAACTATACACAATAACGAAATGCTAATTTTCTTAAACATTATTATGCAAATTTAACTTATTTTTTATGGATTTATATAAAAAAAACAAGCATTAGGTTTTTTTGATATTTTTGTTTAAAAGCATCAAGGTGAATTTACTTACAAAATTGATTCAAAAATCAGCTAAAATTTTATCAAACCCGGAACAAAATTTTGAAAAAAAATTGATCGATTTATGTAATCTTTTTCATCAAAAAATTAGTTATTATGACTGGGTTGGGTTTTACTTTTCAAATTTTGAAAATAAAACCCTAGAATTAAATGCTTTTGCGGGATCTCCAACAGATCATAAAGTCATTCCATTTGGAAAAGGAGTATGTGGTGAGGTAGCAATAAAAAATAAATCATCTATAATCCCAGATGTTAGTATACATGAAAACTATATTTCCTGTAATGTAAATGTGAAGTCAGAAATTGTAGTACCAATTTTTTACAATAAATTAAATATAGGGCAAATTGATGTTGATTCTTTTACTTTTAATGCTTTTACAGAAGAAGATATGTTATTTTTAGAAGAAATTTCTAAAATGGTTTCCAAAGAACTTAATAAAGTTAAAAAATGAAAGGTAGAATAAAAATTTCTTCAGCACTGATTTCCGTATTTGATAAAACTGGATTAGAGCCAATAATAAAAAAATTAGAAAGTTTAGGTGTTTCGTTTTATTCAACAGGCGGTACGGAAGCCTATATAAAGAAATTAGGATGCACTGTAACATCTGTTGAAAGTATTACTGAATATCCTTCCATACTTGGAGGAAGAGTTAAAACTCTTCATCCAAAAATTTTTGGAGGCATCCTCAATAGACAAGAAGAAGCGGGTGACCAATCAACAATAAAAAAGCTTGGTATTCCTCAAATTGATCTTGTTATAGTTGATCTATATCCATTTGAAGAAACTGTTTTTTCGGGAGCAAAAGAGAATGAGATAATTGAAAAAATTGATATAGGAGGAATTGCGCTTATAAGAGCTGCAGCTAAAAACTTTAAAGATGTTTTATGTATTTCAAGCAAACAAGATTATTCAGATTTTTTAACTCTGCTTGAAAAAAATAAAGGAGAGACTTTTCTCGACGAAAGGAAGAATTTTTCTTTAAAAGCGTTTGCAATTTCTTCTAATTACGATTCAGTCATTTTAAATTATTTTCAAGAAAATAATAAATTATCTCTACGATACGGAGAAAATCCTCATCAAAAAGGAGAATTTATCGGTCCAATTAAAAAAGTAATTGACAAGATATCTGGAAAAGATTTGTCATATAATAATTTACTAGACATTGATGCAGCTATAAATTTAATGTCTGAATTCATAAATGAAAAATCAAGTTTTGGAATTTTCAAACATACAAATGCTTGTGGTTTTGCAACACGTTCAAACACAAAGAAAGCATATATAGATTCTCTAGCTGGAGATCCTATTTCTGCATTTGGTGGAATATTGATTTCAAATTCAGAAATTGATCTTGAAACAGCTGATGAAATAAATTCTCTTTTTTTTGAAATACTAATTGCTCCGTCCTTTTCAGAGAAAGCTAAAAATAAATTACTTGAAGTTAAAAAAAATAGAGTTTTAATATTACTGAAAAAAAACTTTAGCCTGCCAAAAAAAATATTTCGATCTTGTTTAAATGGATCAATACAGCAAACCAGAGATAATCATACTGATTCAATAGAAGATCTAGATTATGTAACTAATTTAAAACCCTCCAAAAATCAAATAGAAGATCTATTATTTGGTTCAAAAATATCAAAGCATACAAAATCAAATACCATAGTTTTAGTTAAAAATAAACAATTATTAGGGTCTGGAACTGGTCAAACCTCAAGAGTTGATGCGCTTAGACATGCTATAGAAAAATCAAAAAAATTTAATTTCAATCTTAAAGATGCTGTTATGATAAGTGATGCTTTTTTTCCATTTCCTGATTGCGTTGAAATAGCTCAAAAAGAAGGTATAAATTCTATACTACAACCTGGAGGATCAATAAACGATCATTTATCAATAGATTATTGTAATAAAAATAATTTATCAATGGTATTCACTGGAATACGTCATTTCAAACATTAATTTTATACCTTTGCAAAAAAGATTTAATTATAAAGGTATAACATGGGTTTCTTAACTGAGGAGATAGCAATAGATCTCGGAACAGCAAATACGTTAATTATACACAATGATAAAATTGTTGTTGATAGCCCATCTATAGTTGCTTTGGATAGAAGGACAAATAAAATCATTGCTATCGGAGAAGAAGCAAATATGATGCAAGGTAAGACACATGAAAATGTAAAAACAATAAGACCTTTAAAAGATGGTGTAATTGCTGATTTTAATGCCTCTGAACAAATGATCAATACACTTATTAAAAGTATCCCATCCCTTAAAAAAAAGTTTTTCACCCCATCACTAAAAATGGTAATATGCATACCCTCTGGTATAACAGAAGTAGAAATGAGAGCTGTTAAGGAATCTGCTGAAAGAGTAAATGGAAAAGAAATTTATCTAATACATGAGCCTATGGCTGCAGCTATTGGGATTGGTATTGATATTATGCAACCAAAAGGAAATATGATTGTAGATATCGGTGGAGGAACCACAGAAATTGCTGTTATTGCTCTTTCCGGTATTGTTTGTGACAAGTCTGTTAAAATTGCTGGTGATGTTTTTACTAACGATATTGTTAACTACATGAGAAGTAAACATAATCTATATGTCGGAGACAGAACAGCCGAAAAAATTAAAATTTTAATTGGATCAGTAATTGATGATTTAGAAAACCCTCCTGAGGATATGTCCGTTCAAGGAAGAGATCTAGTAACCGGAAAACCTAAACAAGTTATGACTAGTTATACAGAAATAGCAAAAGCACTTGATAAATCTATTATAAGAATAGAAGATGCAATC
Organism: Flavobacteriaceae bacterium; assembly: GCA_002728855.1. Lineage (GTDB taxonomy): Bacteria > Bacteroidota > Bacteroidia > Flavobacteriales > Flavobacteriaceae. Next base: position 34,818 of record PBWA01000011.1, on the reverse strand, counting down.
ATGGAGGCTTTATCTCAAACTCCTCCAGAACTTGCAGCTGATATATATAACACAGGAATTTATCTAGCTGGAGGGGGTGCCTTATTAAGGGGCTTAGATGTTCGTTTGTCAAGAAAAACAGATTTACCAGTCTACATAGCTGAAGATCCTCTTCAAGCTGTAGTAAGAGGAACAGGAATAACATTGAAAAATCTTGACGTATATAAGCCAATTCTAATAAAATAAATTTGTATGCAGCAGATTTTCAATATACTGCTGAGGTATAAAAATTTCTTAATTTATATATCCCTGCTTTTTTTTTCTATTGTCTTTTTATCAAAAAAGAGTTTTTTTCATGAATCATTTATCAATAAAATAAGCCTGAGTCTATCTGGATCTATTCATTCAGTTAAAAACAAAACCATCAACTATTTTGATCTTTTTGAGAAAAATCAAATTTTAAAAACTGAAAATGAAAAACTAAAAATCTATGAACTAATTTATCTCAATCAAGAATTAGAATCAAGTAATACAATTAATTTTCCATTTAAAACTATTGGAGCTAAAATACTAAAGAATAGTTTTACAAATAATAGAAATTATCTCATAATAGATAAAGGATTTAAAGATGGCATTTATGCGGAAATGGGAGTGATTTCAGATGATGGATTAATTGGAATTATAAATCAAACAACTGAAAATTTTTCAAGTGTAATTTCAATCTTGCACAAGGACATTAAATTAAACATGAAATTCAAAAAAAATTTATCTTTTGGATCTTTACTTTGGCAGGGAGAAAGTCCGAATAAAATGAAACTTGTTGATATAGCAACCATCAATCCTGTTTCAATAGGAGATACTATAGTTACAGGGGGAATGTCTTCCTATTTTCCAGAGGGTATACCTATTGGAACAGTTATTAGTTTTAAGAATACACCCTCAGGAAATTTCTATGATATTGATGTAGAATTATTCAGTAATCTAACACAAAAAAAATACGTTTATATCATTGAAAATATAAATAGTGAGGAAATCAAAAATTTAGAAAATAATGAATAAAACAATAAGACATATCTTGCAATTTATTCTGCTTATATTAATTCAGGTATTTATTTTAAATAACATCAATTTATTTGGTTATCTAAACCCCTATTTATATGTACTTTTTTTAATAACATATAGTTTTAAAAATAATCAATCAGAAACAATATTTTTAGGATTTTTATTAGGCTTTAGTTTAGATCTATTGTCACAAAGTGCAGGTGCGCATACCATCGCATCTCTTACAATAGGATTCCTTCGCCCTTATTTTGCCATTTTTTCTTTTAGATTAAAACTTTCTGAATTACCAGAAAACCTGATTTCTAAAGAAACTAGAATCTTAAATAAAATTAGTTTTTTATTTTTAATGCTTTTTATCCATCACTTTATTTTATTCTTCATCATCTTTCTTGATCCAAACAGCATTCTTTTAATTTTAAAAAACTCTTTTTTCACTAGTGTATTTTCTATAATCGTAATTTGGCCAATATTAACTTTGCTTGAAATAAAAAATGATTAGAATTTACTTTTTACCGTTTACTGCAATACTAGTTTCTGTAATATTTATTTTAAGATTAGTTAATCTTCAAATCATTGATTCTTCTTATAAACTACTTTCTGATAATAATGCTGTTTTTGAACAGACATTATTTCCAGAGAGAGGTCTAATTTTTGACAGAAATGGAAAAGTTTTAGTTTCTAATAAGTCATCATATGATTTGATGGGTATACCTGAGAATATATCTGTTTTTGATACAATAGAACTATCTAATATTTTAAAAGTTGATAAGAAATTACTTGTAAGTAATTTGAATAAGGCCAGAAAATTTTCATCTAAATTACCTTCAATTATAATCCCTGCAATTCCAAAAGAGATTAATGCTGTCATTCAAGAAAAAATATGGAAATACGATGGTTTCTATTTACAAAAAAAATCTACAAGGCATTATCCTGAGGCAGTTGCAGCTAACATTTTAGGATATGTTAGTGAGGTTAATAAAAATGATATAAAAAAATCTACGTATTATCAATCGGGAGATCTAATTGGAAGGCAAGGAATTGAAAAATATTATGAAAATGATTTGAGAGGAAAAAAAGGTAAAAAATTCTATCAAAAAGATCGTTTCAATAGAATTATTGGATCATACGAAAATGGCAAATTTGATATTTCTCCAAAAAATTCAAATAATTTAAACTTAACAGTAGATCTTACCATTCAAAAATATGGTGAAAAATTAATGGAAAATAAATGGGGAGGAATAGTTGCTATTCAACCATCAACCGGAGAGGTTCTAGCATTAGTTTCTGCACCAAGCTATAATCCAAATTTATTAGTTGGAAGAGAACGCTCAAAAAATTATTCAAATCTTTCATTAGACACTATTTCAAAACCTCTTTTTGACAGAAGTCTTCAAGCTCAATATGCGCCAGGCTCCCCATTTAAAACAATTAATGCCCTGGTTGCACTTCAGGAAGAAACGATAAACGATAAAACTGTTTTTCAATGCAATGAAGGGCATTATTATGCCAAAGGAATGCATATGGAATGTTTTTGCCCAAAAGGATCAAAGAATAACCTTATAAAAGCAATTTATAATTCTTGTAATACCTTTTTTGCTAATACCTACAGGAGTATAATAGATAAAAATGGATCTCCCGCTGATGGATTAGAAAAGTGGAATAAATATGTCAAAAGTTTTGGTTTGGGAAATTATTTAGGATATGATTTACCAATTGGAAAAACAGGCTTTATACCCAATTCAAATTATTATGACTACTGGTATAATAAAGGTGGATGGAAATCTTCTACTATAGTATCAAATGCAATTGGCCAAGGAGAAATACTAGCTACTCCAATACAAATGGCAAATATCACTGCCGCTATTGCTAATAGAGGTTATTATATAACTCCTCATTTTGTAAAATCAGATAAACTATTAAAAAACAAAATAGTAAGTGAAAAAAAATTTACTTTGATTGATTCAATTCATTATGAAAAAGTCATTGAGGGAATGTATCAAGTTACTGAAAGAGGAACTGCAAAAATTGCAAAAATTAAAAACGTTAAAGTTTGTGGTAAAACAGGAACCATAGAAAACTTCACTAAAATTAAAGATCAAAAAGTTCAATTGACCGATCATTCTATTTTTATAGGATTTGCACCAAAAGAAAATCCAGAAATAGCTATATGTGTTTTTGTTGAAAATGGTTACTGGGGGGCAAGATGGGCCGCTCCAATTGCCAGTCTCATAATTGAAAAATACCTAAATAAAGAAGTGAAGAGAAAATGGCTTGAAAAAAGAATTTTAAATGGAAGTCTTCTTAATGAATATGAAAAACCTTACTTAGGTACTGAATTTGTAATAAATGAATAGAAATATAATATTAAGTATTGATTGGATTACAGTTTTATTGTATTTTTCTCTAATAAGTTTTGGAACATTAAATCTATACTCTGCAACTTATGATGAGAGCTTTCAAAACATTAGCTTTTTTTTATCTCCGATAGGAAAGCAATCTATTTTCCTTTTTCTAAGCTTAGTTTCTGGAATGCTATTATTAGCGATAGATCCAAAAATCCTTGAACCTTTTTCTAATATCGCCTATGTTATAAGTCTTATTTTATTGTTGGGCCTATTTTTATTTGGTAAAACTGTCAACTATTCTACTTCCTGGTATTCCTTTGGACCCATAAGCCTTCAACCATCTGAGTTTGCTAAAATAGGAACTATACTTGTTTTAGGAAATTATCTGAGTAAAATACAAACTGATATAAAAAAAATTTCTTCTCAATTTAAAATCATTTTACTGATTGCCATACCAGTTTCATTTATTTCATTTCAACCAGATTTAGGATCTGCACTAATTTTTATCGCCTTTTTTTTTCCTTTATTTCGTGAAGGATTAAGTCAAATATATCTTATTATTTTTATCTCAGCTACTGTGTTATTTTTGATTTCAATAAGTTATGAAACCATAACAACTATTGTTATCATATTATTTTTATTCACTATTATTTTTCTCTGTCTTAGATATTTAAATCCTAAAATAAAATTGTGGCCAATAATTTTTTTTATGATGATATCAATAGGTTTCTCCTTTATTGTTGATTATGGGTATAATGAATTATTTGAGCAAAGACACAGGGATAGAATTGAAATTTTTCTTGGGAAAAAAATTGATTATAAGGGTGCTGGATACAATATAAATCAGTCTAAAATTGCAATTGGATCTGGAGGACTGACTGGAAAAGGCTTTCTTCAGGGATCTCAAACAAAAGGAAATTTTGTTCCCCAGCAACATACAGATTATATTTTTAGTACTATTGGAGAAGAATGGGGTTTTATAGGTAGTTCCATAATTATAATAATATATTTTACTCTTATTATCAAAATTATAATCAGTGCTGAAAAACAAACCAGAAAATTTAGGAGATTTTTCTCGTATTCCGTAGCGAGTCTTTTATTTATACATTTTTTAGTGAATATTGGAATGTCATTAGGCATAAGTCCAACTATAGGCATACCACTTCCCTTTATAAGTTATGGAGGCTCCTGTTTATTAGCTTTCAGTATGCTAATTTTTATTCATCTGAACTTTGATGCAAATAGACTGAATGAATGAATTAATCTTTATTTATTTTCAAATGGGCTAATCCATTATAGTCTTTCGAGTTTAAGTCTTCTAAAATATTTGTAGCCTCATCAATATAAAAATCACTCTTTAAAGATTTTATCCAACGATCTCTTCTTAGAGTTACTTCTTCATTGAAACTTTTCTTTCCAGGCTCAGGCAACCACTGAAACTGAAGATTTGATTGAAATTCACTTAGTTTTTTGAATTTATTAATCTTTTCTTTCTCAAACTCCTTCTCTTTATACAAATTGTTATAGTTTAAAGTATAGTCATATTCATCTTGCTTTTGCTTAACCCATTTAGCTTGCTCCTCAATAAGACTGATATATTGACTTGAGTTCATACGCTCTTTACTTCTTTCTAACATGTATTTATAATCAATTTCTTTATGCCAGGAATCATATAATGTAGGCTCAATATAGTCCCATGAAAGAGGATTTTCCTGATCTTTTTCTCCTAAGTCTATGTATGAATACCTGTCTAAAATAACAACATCACTTTTAACTCCCTCTAACTGTGTAGAGCCGCCGTTAATTCTATAAAACTTATCAGTTGTAAGCTTAACTGCACCAAGATCTCCATATGTGCTTCCTGAGATAATACGATTTAAGTCTACCATATTTTGAACTGTCCCTTTACCAAAAGTTTGTTTACTCCCAAGTACAATTGCTCTTTTATAATCCTGTAATGCAGCAGCAAGTATTTCAGATGCAGAAGCGGAAAATTCATTGACAAGAATTACTAAAGGACCCTCCCAAATTATAGATGAATCAGTATCCCTTAGTATCTCTTTTCTTCCTCCAGTACTTTTCACTTGAACAACAGGACCATCTTTTATAAAATATCCTGTAATATCTACTACTGTTTTCAGAGAACCTCCACCATTATTTCTAAGATCAATAATAATACCTTGGACATTTTTTTCTTTGAGTTGATTAATTTCATTTTTTACATCAGTTGCAGCGTTTCTATTGGAGTAATCATCAAAATCAATATAAAACTGAGGGAGTTCAATTAGACCATACGTTTTATTATCTTTAATAATGAGCGATGATTTTGCATAAGATTCCTCCAACTCAACAACATCCCTAACAATTTCAACTTCTTCTATTATACCATCAACTCTTTTGACAGTTAGATATACTTTGGTTCCTTTCGGTCCTTTAATTAAATTAACAGCGTCATCTAATCTCATATTTCCAATTTCAATAGGTTCTTGATCTTTTTGTGCTACTTTCAAAATTATCTCACCAACTTTTAAAAGATTATCTCTCCAAACTGGTCCTCCTGGAATAATTTCAATTATATGAACTTGTTCATTTTTCCTTTGTAATCTAGCTCCAATACCTTCAAACTTTCCAGAAATCCTAGTATCAAATCTATCCTTATCTTGAGGAGCATAATAAGTTGTATGAGGATCAAATTCTAGTGCGATTGAATTAACAAAAACTGTAAACCAATCATTTCTGTCTAATTGAGAAACATTTTCAAAAAAAATATTTAGATTTTCTGCGACTATTTCACGAGCTTCTTTTTCAAGAATTAAATCAGATCTTATTATATAACTATTATCTTTTTCTTTTTTATCATTTTCCTCTTGTTTCTTATCAAAAAATATTTGTAGTGAAGATAACTTAAATCTCATCCTCCATCTTTTCTTAAGATCATTTAAGGTTCTTACATAAGATAAGTTGTCAAAATCAAGATTTATATATTCCTGTTTGCTAAAATCAAAAGGTTTCTCTAAAAGCTCTTTGTAAAATGACTCTACCTGAGCTATTCTTTGAAAAAGTTTTTCAACTGTTAAGTCAAAAAAGCTAGTATCAGAATTTTTAATTAAGTCATCAATTCGTTCTTCATATTTTGAAAAATTATCAACATCTGATTGCAGGAAAAATCTTCTTTGATTATCTAATCCTTTAATGTAACTATTAAAAACATTCTTAGAAAAATTGTCATCTATCTGTCTTGGATTATAGTGTCCTCTCTCTAATACATACGAAACTAATTCTAATAAAAGTCTATCTTTATTTGGATTAGTCTCTTTGTGAATCGAAAAACTTAGAAATATTCCTAAAACAAGGACAAAGGGAAATATTTTCGGTAAATGTCTAATTAAATTAATCATTAAGGCAAAAGTAAAAAAAAGGATTAACCCATTTCTATGAAGTATCAAACTTTTTGAATAATTTAAAATACTTCAGGCTAAACAAATTTATTAATTTAGCCTCATAAATTAAACCAGATGAGTAAAAAACCTCTTATTTTAGTTACAAATGATGATGGAATCACTGCTCCTGGTTTAAGAAAATTGATAGAAATAATGAATGAAATAGGAGACGTTGTAGTAGTTGCTCCTAATACACCTCAATCTGCTAAAGGTCATGCCATTACAATAAACTCTACCTTACACTGCAACAAGATAAGATCTTCAAGTGGTCCTCAAACTGAATATAGTTGTTCAGGGACGCCTGCAGATTGTGTTAAATTGGGCGTTAATGAACTTTTAGAAAAAAAACCTGATCTATGTGTTTCTGGGATAAATCATGGATCTAATTCATCAATAAATGTAATCTATTCTGGAACTATGAGCGCAGCAATTGAGGCAGGAATTGAAGGAATTCCTTCAATTGGTTTCTCTCTTTTAGACTATAGATGGAATGCGAATTTTGAGCATACCAAAAAATATATTAGAAAAATTACTATAAATGTTTTGGAAAATGATCTGCCAAAAAATATAGTTTTAAATGTAAATATCCCTAGGTTTAACAAAAAAGGCATAAAGGGAATTAAAATTTGTCGTCAAGCAAATGCTCACTGGATTGAGGAATTTGATAAAAGAATCAATCCAATGGGACAAAAATATTATTGGTTAACTGGTAGATTTGTTAATGAAGATAGAGGAAAAGATACTGATGAATGGGCCTTAGAAAAAGGTTACATATCGATAGTGCCAATTCAATTTGATCTGACTGCTCATCACTATATTAAAAATTTAAATTCCTGGTCATTTGAAATTTAAAAATATTACAAATGGTTTTATTTCTGGTTTGCTTGCAAGTGTTACAGGAATGATAATAATTTCTGTAATTTTTTCTCAAGTCACATTGCAGGAGAGTTTAATTCAACTGTACCATCAAGAAAGACTGGGAAGCCTCATAAGTATGGGGGCTCTTATAAATTTGCCAATTTTCTTTATAGCTATTAAAAAGGAAAAATATGATTTTGCGCTTGGATTAATTTTAATTTCATTAATTTTTGTGGTAGTTATAACCTTTCTAAAGATATTTTAGTTAACGTCAAAAAAAAAAATTGAAGTGAAATACTACTTGATAGCTGGAGAAGCCTCTGGAGATCTTCATGGATCTAAACTCATAAAAGAAATTAAAAATATAGATATGCATGCAAATATTCGATGTTGGGGTGGAAATTTGATGAAAAAAGCTGGAGGAACTTTAGTAAAAGATTATAAAGAACTTGCCTTCATGGGTTTTATTGAAGTATTGAGGCATCTTAAAACAATTTTAAAAAATTTAAAGTTTTGTAAAAAAGATATTGAAAAATTCAATCCAGATGTAATTGTATACATAGATTATCCTGGATTTAATTTAAGAATTGCTAAATGGGCAAAAAAAAGGGGATATAAAAATCATTATTATATAAGTCCTCAAATTTGGGCATGGAATGAAAATAGAATCTCCATAATTAAAAAAAATATCGACTCAATGTATGTTATTCTTCCTTTTGAAAAAGATTATTATAAAAGAAAACATGATTTCAAAGTTTATTTTGTTGGTCATCCACTTCTAGAAAATTTTAAAAAAGAAAAAGTATCCTCAAACTTTTTCAATAAAAATAAAATCTCTAAAAAAAAACCATTAATTGCTATGCTCCCTGGAAGTAGAAAACAAGAAATTAAAAGAATGATCAAAACATTAATAGAAACATCAAAAAAATTTTTAGAATTTCAATTCGTTTTGGCTGCTGCCCCAGGGATTGAAATAAATTGGTATAAAAAATTTATTGACAATACAGATATTATCATAGTTAAAAATCAGACATATGATTTGTTAAAGGCTTCAGAAGCAGCAATTGTATCAAGTGGCACTGCAACACTGGAAACTGCCATAATTGGAGTTCCACAAGTTGTATGTTATAAAACAAACTTTTTTACTTATCAAATTGCAAAAAGACTCGTCAAATTAAAATTCATTTCACTAGTCAATCTAATCCTAAATAAAAAAATTGTTGAGGAACTGATACAAAAAAAATTTACTACAAATAATCTATCGATTACGCTTGAAAAAATTCTTGTTGAAAAAAATCAAAATACTATAAAAAAAGAATATCGAAAAATAATTTCAAAATTAGGTGCCAAAAGCGCAAGTAAAACAACTGCTAGGTTAATTGTAAGTTCAATAAAATAATTATGATGAACTATCCTCTAAATTTTGGTATAAAATTTTTACGGTATTTTTGAAAATCGTCTGAGTTTGAGAAAACTTGATAATCTCCTTGCTTTATCATTTTTAAAAAAAGCTCCAGTTGCTGTGGAGTCTGATAGCCTTGTAAAGGCATTATCAAATCTCCTTCTTCGCTTATAAAAACCATTGTAGGATATGCTCTAATACCTAAAAATTGGGTGAATTGATGAGTAGAATTTCTTCGATTGGCTCTGTCTGGGTTATAATTTGGATTTGTAAAAACATTGCCTAAAAAATTGATTTTTTCCTGACCTTCACCATTAAACTTTACAGCATAATAATGCTGACTTATATACCTTGCCACATCAGGATTTTTGAAGGTTCTATTGTCTAAAATCTTACATGGACCACACCATTTTGTGAAAACATCCATAAATATTTTCTTAGGGACAACTTTCTGTGCTTTTAAAGCCTGTTCTAGTGAAAGCCATTTAATTTCTTGAGCTATAGCATCAGTTAAACTGGTTAAAATAAAAAGTGAAACAATACTGAATATTTTAATTGATTTCATGTTTATTTTTCTAATCAAAATTAAAACAATAAATAATTCAAAAAGAGCTTTACTAAAATTTTATACTTTATTTTATTCAGCATCGTGGACAAGTCTTTTTAATGGCTTAATTATCAAAATTACCAGAAGGCCAAAAATAGAGCAAAAAATTCCAATCCCTGTAAAAGTCCAAAAATCTCCAATATTAGATGCATTTTCTCCAATTAAACCGGCAACTTTATTTCCAAGACCCGTTGCTGCAAAATAAGCACCCATCATAAATGCTGCCCACCGTGAGGGAGATAATTTTGTAATAAAAGAAAGGGCTACAGGAGAAGCGCATAACTCACCGATTGTATGAAAAAGATAGGCAAAAACCAACCAATACATTGCTGATTTTTGAGTTATAATAGAATTTAAATCGTAAGCAACCTCACTACTTGCAATCGACATAAAGAAAAACCCCCATCCCATTATAATTACTCCTATTGCCATCTTAAAAATTGAAGAGTATTCATTCCCTTTATTTTTCCACCAAACCCAAAATGATCCAACTAGAGTAGCAAAAATTATTATAAAAATTGCATTCACTGATTGAAACCAACTGGCAGGAACATCAAAAACACCAAATAAAGATAAATCTGTTTTTTGCTTGGCATATACATTCATTAATCCTCCTGCTTGCTCAAAAGCTCCCCAAAAAACTATTACAATTAAAAAGGCAAGGTAAGTAACTAAAATCCTGTCTTTCTCAATTGGATCTCCATCATTGTAGATAACTATTGCTATTCCGACAGCAAAAGCTAATCCAAATAATAATAATGCATAATCCCAAGCTCCAAATATATAGTAAACGATTAAAGATAAAAGTGTCATGAAAAAGAATCCAATGATTGAATTAGTCTTTTTAAAAATTTCTGAAACTAAATTGATTTTTGAATTAGTTTTAACTTTACTATCCTGAATAATATTCCCTACATGTATTATAAATTTTTGTCCCCACCAATATACTAACTGACCCAAAGCCATTCCTAATCCTGCTAATCCAAAACCATAATGCCAGCCTATTGTTTCTCCAACATATCCAACAAGAAGAGCAGCACTAGCTGCACCTATATTTATTCCCATGTAAAAGATATAAAATCCAAGATCTCTTCTATCATTTTCTCCTTTTTTATAAAGACCACCAACCATCGTAGAAATATTTCCCTTTAAGCAACCTACCCCCAAAACAATAAAAGCTAATCCAGAGTAAAATGCCCACATAGCCTCTAATGCTAAAATACTATGGCCAATAACCAAAAGAAAACCACCAAGCATAACTGATTTTCTTTGACCTAAGATTTTATCTGCTAAAAGACCACCTGGAATAGTAGCTAAATATACAAACATAGTATACCAGCCATAAAGAGCAATAGCATCTTGGTTTTCCCATCCAAGACCAGGATTATTTGAGTTTGTTGCTGAGACTAAATACAAAACAAGGATCGCTCTCATTCCATAATAACTAAATCTTTCCCATAATTCAGTGAAAAATAAGATGAAAAGACCAACAGGATGACCTAAAATTGTTTTTTGGTATGACAATGTCTGATTAATTACTTTATTTTNCATACTCGGATTAGATTTAAATTTTTNAAATTATTTTGATNGGTAAAGATATATATATTTAAACTTCTTAATATNNAGCAAATTAAGTGATNGTTAAAATAATAACAAATCTTGCTTTGTTTCAAAGAAATCAGTTTTAATTTAGTGTCTTAAAAATGTATCTTTAAATTATAAAGTATATACATGTTAAAAAATGTTGAAGGTTTTTCTAAACTAACGAAAAAAGAAAAAATTGATTGGGTTGTAAGTAATCATTTCAAAGAACCTAAAAAAGCAAAAGAGATAATTCTATCATACAATCATCAAAAAGAAGATGTCCAAAAAATTCATGATGAATTCATCGAAAATTCTCTTTCAAATTTTTTTTTACCATTTGGTATAGCTCCTAATTTTTTGATCAATAATAAACTTTATACTGTCCCAATGGCCATTGAGGAGAGTTCTGTTATTGCAGCTGCATCAAAAACTGCAAAATTTTGGTCTTCAAGAGGAGGTTTTAGTTGTACCATCCTAAGTAAAGAGAAAGTTGGACAAATTCATTTCTTGTTCTATGGAAATTATAAGAATTTAATCTCTTTTTTTAATGACAATAAAAAAAATCTAGTTAATTCAACAAATCATATAACAAGCAATATGAGAAATAGAGGTGGGGGAATTAAAAAAATAAACCTTGTTGATAAAACTTCGTTGATCAAGAACTATTATCAAATACATGTTGTTTTTGAAACCATAGATTCTATGGGCGCCAATTTTATTAACTCATGCCTTGAACAAATTGCAAAATCCTTTAAATCAAAAATAGATGGCGATAAGATATTTTCTAATGAAAACAAAAGAATAGATATAGTAATGAGCATAATGTCAAATTATGTCCCCAATTGCCTAGCTAAAGCTCAAGTAAGATCACCAATTAAAAAGCTTGGAAATCAAAATGGTATGGAGGCAAAACACTTTGCAAAAAAATTTATTCAAGCTGTTGAAATTGCCAAGAATGAACCATATAGAGCCGTTACTCATAATAAAGGAATAATGAATGGTGTTGATGCGATTTTAATTGCCACGGGCAATGATTTTCGGGCTGTTGAAGCTGGTATTCATGCCTATGCTGCAAAAAATGGAAAATACACCAGCTTGAGTAATGCATATGAAGAAAAAGAAGATTTTATTTTTGAAATTACCATACCAATATCAATTGGAACAGTTGGTGGTTTAACAAAGCTTCATCCTATGGTTAAATGGTCATTAGAATTACTTGGAAGCCCATCATCCAATGAATTAATGCAGATAATTGCTGCTGTTGGATTATCTCAAAATTTTGGCGCACTCAAATCTCTTATTACCTCAGGAATTCAAATTGGACACATGAAAATGCACTTATTAAATATATTAAATCAAAATAACGCAACTAAAAAACAAAAAATAAAAGCCTTAGAATTTTTTAAAAATAAACTAGTAACTTATAGTGGCGTAACAAACTTTTTAAAATCCAATTAATAATTTGAAATATTATAGTCACGGAAAACTTTTACTTACTGGAGAATATTTTGTAAAAATTGGAGCAAAAGCATTTGCTCTTCCCTCAAAATTTGGACAATCATTATTTTATAGTTCACAAAGGGAAAAATATCTTCTTTGGGAAAGTTATGATGAAAAGGATAATATCTGGTTCAAAACTAAAATTTGTTGCAAAAATTTCAATACTATTTTTTCAACTAATAAAAAAGTTTCCAGAACTCTCTTAAAAATCTTAAAAACTGTGAGAAAGCTTAATCCTGAATTTCTTGCTCTAGAGGGGGCAAAAGTTAAAACTAAATTGGAATTTAATATTAATTGGGGTTTAGGTTCCTCTTCAACCTTAATTTCAAATATTTCTGAATGGGCTGATGTTGACCCCTATAAATTATCAGAAAAAACTTTCGGCGGAAGCGGTTATGATATTGCATGTGCAAAATCAGATAAGCCTCTTATTTATTCTTTTAAAAAATCAACGCCAAAAATTGTTAAATATGATTTTAACCCTCCCTTCAAAGATTGTTTATTTTTTGTTTATCTAAACAAAAAACAAAATACTAGGAGAGAATTAAAAAGATTCATGCAAATGAAAAAGATTCCTGAATTTTCTTGTAGACAAATATCGTCTATTTCAAAGGAAATAGTCAATACTAGAAAATTAGAGGATTTTGAAAAACTAATAAATGAACATGAAGAAATAACTAAAAGAATTTTAAATAAAAAGACTATAAAAGATTTGTTTTTCTCTGATTTTAATGGATCAATAAAAAGTCTTGGGGCATGGGGAGGAGACTTTATCTTAGCTACAGGAGATCAAAACAACAAAAAATATTTTTATCAGAAGGGGTTCAAAATAATCTTTGATTATTCAGATATTATTATTTAATAATAAATTTTTCTGTTATCTACTATCTCTGAAGCTGACTTTAAAGCATCAAAAATTGATAAAGAACTTGCAATTTCAGCTCTTTTTGAAGCTCTTAGAGCATTTTTATATGCGGTATAATTACTCAGATCTGGAGCTTTTTCCTTAGAACTTACCTCTATCATATAAACACCATTTTCACCTTCAATGAGTTTGGAGGGTTGATTTAAATCCATTGAGAAAGCTGCACCAATAATGTAAGGTTCTTCACCTGAACCAACTAAAACAGTATTATTCTGAGTTAATGCAGATGCAGTTTGAATTTCTTTATCAAGGGATTCGGAGAATTCATCCAGTGTTTTAATTTCAGAGTACTTATCATTTATATACTTAATTTTTTTATTCCTTATTAATAAATTTTTAACCTCTTCTTTACTGTTTTCAAAATCTATATCTCCAGTCTCAAAAACTTTATCCAATAAAACAACCGCATACCCTCCATTACTTATTGAAAACTTTCTGATATCACCAACTTTAGTTTGCTCATCAAAAGCCCATTGAACAACACTTCTTTGTCTAAAAAGACCTGGAAGATTTTCCTCTAAAACTTCAATTTTATCAACTTCTTGAACTTTATATTTATATTTTTCTGCTGTTGTTAAGAAATCTTTTTCCTTTGCTTCAATTTCAAATCTAGTTACATCCATAAAAACTTTATTTGAAGTTTCCTCAGAGGGTATTATTTCCCTTGTAANATCTGCAATGAGAACAATATCTTTCTTATCAGTNACGTGNATTATGTGATAGCCAAATTCTGTTTCAACCAACCCAACTCTTCCAACTCTNGATTTTGCACAAAAAGAGTAGAATTTTTCAGTCATTGTCCCTTCTTGAAAAAACCCCAAATCACCTCCTAAATTTTTAGATGGACCATCAGAATTTTCAGCTGCTAATTGGGCAAAATTTTTAATATTTCTTCTAGCTTTATAATATATTTTATTAGCAATCTCTTCCGCTTCTTTTTTATTTCTTGTTACAGATGGATTTGCTCTTGTAGCGCCCTGATATGAAATTAAAATATGACTAGCCCTTATTGAACCACCTTTTTTTCTATCAAGAAAACGAGATATTTTATACTTGTTACCATCTTTATATGGGCCAAAAACATCTCCTGGGTTTAATCCGTATAGTATGTCAGCATATTCATTTGATAAATTACCTTTAGGCTTATATAAAGAATCAAAAGGATCTTCAGAATATCTATCAACAAATTCGGATATTTCATTCACGTCTTTTAAGCCGGGAATTGTATCTGTAAGTTTTGAAACATCATTATATTCAATTCTATCATTAAGGAGTTTTTCAAGTTGAGATCTTATTTGATCCTCATCAGATTTGGAGGGAATTTCTGGAAAAAGTATATAACTCAATCCTCTTGAACTTTTAATCTCATATTCTTTTCTATTCTGATTGATATATTTTTTGATTTCATTATCACTTATAGAAAAGAGTGTGTCATCTATATCTTTATATGATATACTTACATATTTTAAATTTATTTTATCATTGTCAAGATGATAAGAATCTTTACCTTCTTTCTCTGTAACTTCAGTAGCTGCCTTTATAAGATTAAAATAAATGTTTTCTTTAGCAATTGCAACTATGCTTTCCTCTTGTAATTTCCAATCTTGAAAAGCTACAGGATTTTCAACCTCTAACTGTGATAAGAAATTTACAAAAAGTCCAAAGTCGAAGATTCCTGAGGAATTTTGAAAACGAGGATCATTTATAATTGACTCATTTTGACTTAGCATCATTTCAATTTGTTCCTTACCAGCATCGATTCCAAGATTTTTAAATTGTTCATTAAAAATTGTTGATTTAATCAACTGATCCCAAACAGTATTAACTGATTCCATCGTAGATAAATTATAACTCCTTTCAGTTTGTTCAACAAGTCTTCTGAAATTATCTAAATCTATATCAGCATCATTAACTATACCTATTGGTTCATCAGAGGATGAATTAGGTCCAGCTCTGTTAAAAACATCGGCAATAACAAAAGCAAAAAGAGCCATACCTATTACTAGAATTAAAAAAAAAGATCGCTTACGAATTTGCCCTAATACAGCCATAAAAGTTTTTTTCTAAGGTGCGAAAATACAATTTTTAATTTAAAATTTTAATCATCATCAATCAACCTTAATATTACTATATCAATTTTAGTTGATAATACACTTTTTATCTCTATTTGATAATTTCCTATGTTAATCTTTGTTCCTTTTTTTGGAATTTTTTCAGTAACATTAACTATCAAGCCTCCAAGAGTTTCATAAAATTCTTTAACTGGCAGTTTTAAATTATATTTTTGGTTTAGATAATCTACCTCTAAACGTGCAGAAAATTCATATTCATTTTCGCTAATAAATTTTTCGTGAAATCCTATTTTATCGTGTTCATCCTCTATTTCACCAAATAATTCCTCAATTATATCTTCAACAGTTATAATACCAGAGGTACCACCATACTCATCTAAAACAATTGCTATACTTTTTCTTTGCTTTATAAGCTTTTTTAAAACAATACTAATAGGCATAGTCTCAGGAACAAAACCCACTGGAATTAAAATTGAGGCTATTTGTTTGGGTTTCTTAAAAATCTCAAAAACATGGACATATCCAATAATATTATCTATTGTTTTTTTATATACTAGTATTTTTGACAATCCTGTTTTGGTAAATAATTTTTTGATTTCTTTAATAGAAGAATTTAACTCTACAGCAATTATTTCAGTTCTAGGAAGCATTACCTCTCTTGTTTTTAAATCTGAAAAATCGAGTGCATTTTTAAAAATTTCAATTTCAGAATCAACATTATCTTTATTTTGTGAAGCATCAAGTTGTTGGTCTATGTAGTCCCCCAATTCATTTTTTGAAAATAAAAGTTTGGTCTTCTCTGATTTAGAGTTAAAAAAATTAATCAGTATAACATCAGTAACTTTGATAATCATGTAAGTAAGTGGATAAAAAAGGATATAAAAAATCGTTGCTGGAAAAGTGAAATATTTCATCAATGCATTAGCATAAATATTGAAAAAGACTTTTGGAAAAAATTCAGCAGTTAATAATATTATTAATGTTGAGATAATTGTCTGAATAAAAAAAATCTTAAAATCTATAGTTCCATTCAAATTGACTTCGGGAAAAATAAAATCTATTATTCTATCACCCATAAAAATTCCATATATAACCAATGAAATATTATTTCCAAGTAACATTGTTGCAATAAATCTTGAGGGGTTTTTTGTAACAAAATTTAAAAATTTGGCATTTATTCCAGTTTGTTTTTTTCAACCTCAATAAAAATTTTATTAGAAGATATAAACGCAATTTCCATACCTGAAAAAAAAGCAGATAATAGAACACATATTAAAATAATTAGATCAGATAATATCATTTTCTATTTTTTTGTCTACTAAATTTATTTCGATAATATCTTCTGAAAAGTGCCATTAAAATTGATATTATAGCAAACCCAAAAAATATATATGCTCTTTTTCGGTTAGAATCCCAGGTTAAAAAAACTTCAACAATTGATACAATTGCAATACACCAATAAATTATCTCTGAAATTTTATAGCTTTTCATTATTGCAATGAGTCTTTAATTTCAGTAAAATTTAATAGTCCAGTCAATTTTCCTGTTTTAAATTGACTAAACTCTTTATTAGTATCTAATCTAATCGCATCAATATCATAATCTATATTTTTAAAAGTGAATTTCTCCTCAGTAAATAACCATTCATTTTCTGCATCCCAAAAAAGCTGCTGAGTAAATAGTTCAGATCCATCATTTGAAATCAGTTTTACATTTTTTTTAAGATCTACTATTTTAGTAGACTTGTAAAATATACCATAATCAGCATATATTTTATTTTCTTCCCCGTTATCATCATAAAAGGTGACCTCTAAACCCTCAGGAAATTCAGAGTATTTAAAGCTTAAATGATTATAATCTAAATGAATAGGTGCAGTTAAAATTGCTTGAATTTTTGTGGAATCTGTGTATACTAGTCTAAAATTAGATGCAATTCCAAGAGGGCTTTCAAAAAAATTAGTGTCTGTATTAAAATCTAATTCAGGATTTTCACAAGAAATAGAAAACAAAATTGAAACCAGAACTATAATTTTTTCAAATATTTCTGCTTTTGGAATTTTCATTTATAATTTAGGAACTTTAACGCTAGCATTTATCCAGCAATTGAATTTAATACTAGCCCCTTCGTTTCCTTCAGTAAATATATCTGTTTTAGAAGGTGCACGTCCTAAATAGCTCGCTCTTGTTGAATTGGCTAATTTTCTAATTGAGGCATCTACTCTGCCTGCTTTTTGTGCAACATTAGCAGCTAACCAATAAACTGCTCTTTTTTCAAATTGGTTATTGCCACAATCATTTGCACTACTTGCATATAAACTAGCAATTAATAAGTATGCTCTCCCTAATGATGGCTGATAAGATAGAGCCTTATTGGCATAATTCCTGGCAGATGATTTTCTACCTGCATTTTTAAATTTTAAAGCGATTTTGTATAAAATTTTAGCCTTTTTATAAGGATCTGTACCCAATTTGATTGATTCTTCATAAAATTTTAAGGCCTCAGCTCCATTACCTCTTTTGTCATTTAATAATCCTAAATAATATGCCGAATCAGCAGAGGGATCTAAGTTATGCAAGGCTTCAACAAGTGTGACAAATAAAGGGTCATCTGAACATTCTTTGTTATCCATTCTACTTGCAGCTCTTTTTAACCATAACGGGTCAGTTTTATTTTCATCAAAATTTTTGTTATACAATGGAATCAGATTTTCACAAGTAGCTTCTTTTGCAATAATTGCGTCTAAATTTTTAAGCATGATACCAATAGCATTACTATTAACTTCATATACCTTTTTACTTCTGATTTCTCTATTAGTTAGGGGTGACCCTGATTCCTCTTTTTTTAAGATGACATCTAAATTCTTTGCTAATTTGATTGCTTCAAATTCAAATTTTTCTGAAACTTCCTCATATTTATCAAAAAGTTTTTCCATAGTTACTTGATCTGCCCCTTCTTTATACAAATCATAAAATATTTTAAAATAATTATATAGTCCTTTTGGATTGGTGAAGCTATTGGGATCAGTTGTAAATGCCTTGTCAAAAGTATTGTAGATTAGGCTCTTGTCACCAACTTTATAATCTATCATTGCCTGAGCTTTACTACTTATTATATCCCCAACAACTTTTTTATTTTTTTTAGTCGGAAAATATTCTAGCCACTGATCATAAAGTTTTATGATATCATTAGCATAAGAAGATTTTTCTTCATCTGTTGAATTTTGATATTTGAACTTCAAAATTCTTTCCCCATATGAATATATTGCCAAATTAATGGAAGGACATTCTTCTCTGACTTTCATCCATGGTTCATAAGCGGCTTCATAATTTTTTACTTTTGCAGATTCAGCAAAAATTGAAAGATTTTGAATGCACTCTTCATTGCTTAATTGAGCTAATATTGTATTTGTTATAGTAAACAAAAAAGTTAATGCCAGTAAAATATACCTGTGTTTCATTAATTATACTGTCTTTTTATAAACCAAATGTCATTAAGTGAAAAGCCTATTCTCAAGGACCAATACTTTTCCATTACTAAATTATTTTCTGTTGATCCACGTCTGCCTATCTCAAAGCCAATATTAGTATTTGAGTATCCTGACATAGGTAAACCAAACCCAAATGTAATACCAGTTTCTCTTAATACAAAATTATTGACGATAATCCCACTTGATTCATTTCTGTATCCTAATCTAAAAACAACCCTTTTCCAATAGTCAGTTAAAGAAGAATAATTAGGAATGTAAAAACCTCCAAACGAAATTCTTGATCCATTTTGATATGTCAAATTTGGAATATTTATGAAATCATTTCTGAAGTTTTCAGAATTTATTCTAGAATATTGAGCTCCAAAAAACCATTTCTTATCCTTTGATAATCCAAGTCCGATTGAAGACATTTTTGATAGATTAATATTGGTTGTGGTTAAACCATCTGCACTTAAATCAACTTCTTCATAATCTGATCCAATATTTATATTACTTTGTGAATCAGTCAAGTAAACTCTTGAATTTTTAGACTTTGCATTTGATTCTGGTGATAAAGAATACATTAAATGAAAATCTATTTCTTTAGTTATGGGTAATTTGAAATTAGAGCTAAACTGATAACTTAAACCAGAAATACTAGATTTATTTTGAAGAATTGTAACTAATTCAATATCATCAATAAGCTTTGTAGTTCGGTTTGTTATCTCACCAAAACCATAATTAAAGGTTGTACCTATTGAAAAGTATTTTGTTAATCGAAATCCAAATGAAAAAAAAGCTCTATTAATTCCTCCTGATCCTTCGAATTGATTTGTAGAATTAATGTCCAAAAGATCATTTCTCCCTTCTAGACGATAACCAACTGATGAATATGGAACTAATCCAAAACCAAAACCAAATTTTCCTGTTGGAATTGCAATTCCAAGATAGTCGAGTGAAGAATTACTTGATTGATGTGAGGATTCTTTATCGGATAAATTAGTTACCTTATAGTTTAATCCCAGTGAATAAGTTACCATTTTAAGATCTCCATAAGAAGCTGGATTATTTAGATTTGCATGAATCGAATCATTATATATATCAATACCACCCATAAATCTATTAATTTGATTCCCTCTAAAGTTTAATTCTCCTATTCCAGCAAATGAGTATGGGGAGCTAGATCCAATCTGAGATGAAGCGAGATAATTTAGTAATAAAAAAATCAAAAGCGTAATACTCTTTCTCATGTTTTTAAATTAAACTTTAAAAGGTAAAGTAAGCCCTCTCCAATAAAATTTGAATCAGCAAAGATGGTGTTTTTTATACTATTAGACAACTTATAAGAATCGCCTCCTGTTAAAATTACTTCTAGATGTTTAAATTTTTTTTTGTAATAATCTATTCTGCCTTTAATTTCATCAATAATCCCATAATAAATTCCTGAATGAATTGACTCAAAAGTAGAATTTCCATAATATTTTTCCGGAAATTTAAAATCTAAGATTGGTAAATCAGCTGTAAATATATTTAGAGATTTGTAACGTATCATTAATCCAGGAGTAATTGCGCCCCCCATATAAATTTTATCTGATGAAACAAAATCATATGTAATGCAGGTACCTAAATCAATGATAAGTATATGTTTATTTGGATATTTGTTTATTGCAGCACATATTAGAGCAATACGGTCAGAACCAAGACTTGATTGAGGTTTGTATTCATTTGTAAATGGCAGTTTGAGATACTTATTTACATTATAAACTTTATAATTCTTAAAGATTTTTTTTAAACCACTTCGATTATGACCTGAAACATTAGAATATATCACAGCATCTATTTTGTAGTTCTTAAAAATCTCAAGTATAGCTTTGGTTCCGATTTCATTTTCTGAATTTCCTTTTTCAATAAGTCTATCATCAGAAAACAAAAAAAATTTAGTGTTTGTATTGCCAATATCTATTGTCAAATACATTTAAAGGTTTTAAACTATAAATTTAAGCAAAGATTTTTTATGGTATTTATTTTAGAGAAATAAAAAAAGCAAATTATATTTGCAGCCTATGGTACCTTAGCTCAGTTGGTAGAGCAAAGGACTGAAAATCCTTGTGTCCGCAGTTCGATTCTGCGAGGTACCACTAAAAAACTTTTATGAACAGAAGAAAATTTACATTGCTTTCCTCACTTCTAGGGATAGGTCTTGCGACAAAAATACCTTCCTATGCCAAGTCTCCAAAAAAATTAACTAAAGGGTTTAATCTTAACTATGCTCCCCATATTGGAATGTTTAAACACTCTGCGGGTGAAAATCCTATTGATCAAATAAATTTTATGGCTGATAATGGATTTAGTGCTTTTGAGGATAATGGTATGAAAAATAGATCCATTTCTATGCAAAATAAAATTGCTGAGGTTATGATAAAACGTAATATGAAAATGGGCGTTTTTGTTGCTCATGAAATTGCATGGAAAAAACCAAATCTTGCAAGTGGTGATTTAAATATGAGGATTGCTTTCCTCAAGCAAATAAAAAAAAGCATTGAGGTAGCAAAAAGAGTTAATGCTAAATGGATGACAGTTGTTCCTGGCCATCTTGATTTAAGAAAAAAACTTTCGTATCAAACAGCAAATGTAATTGAAAGTCTTAAACTAGCATCGGATTTATTAGAACCCCATGGGTTAATTATGGTATTAGAGCCATTAAATTTTAGAGATCACCCTGGTCTCTTTTTAACTGAAAGTCCCCAGGCCTATGAAATATGTAAAGCTGTGAATTCTGAATCATGTAAAATATTATTTGATATTTATCACCAACAAATACAAGAAGGTAATCTAATCCCAAATATTGAAAAATGTTGGGAAGAAATCGCTTATTTTCAGATAGGAGATAATCCAGGACGAAATGAACCTACAACAGGAGAAATAAACTTTTCAAATATTTTTAAGTTTATTTCCTCAAAAGGATATGATGGAGTTTTAGGAATGGAACATGGAAATTCACTAGAGGGTATCCAAGGAGAGAACGCAGTTATTAATGCTTATAAAAATGTAGATTCCTTCTAATTTTGAATCTATAAAATTTTAAATACAGAGCGTCTATTGATTTTATGTTCTTCCTCTAGACAATTTACATTATCTTGACAATAATTTTCCAAATTATTTTCGCCAAAACCACTTATAAATATTCTATCACCATTAATACCTCTTTTGACTAACCAAGCTTTTGTTTCTTTAGCTCTTCTATCAGATAGAGCCTCATTGTATGCATTAGATCCCCTAGAATCTGTATGAGATTCTATAGAAATATTGATTTTAGGATGCTTGAACATTACAATTAGTATTTTTTTAAGTTCTTTGGAAGCTTTGTATGTAATGTAGTGTTTATCTAGATCAAAAAGAATAGGATTTATATCTAACAAACATCCCAAGTCATTTGGCAAACAGTTATCTCTCCATTCTAGAAATATATCCTTTTTTATTTCTTTTGATATACTTGGAATTCGAATTACAGATTCATGATCAGAATATCCAATTGGTTTTGATGCAGTTATGAAATATTCTTTTGAGCAATCAATTTCATTTATAAAACTATATGAACCATCTTCTCTTGTTAATTGTTCATACAATATGTTCCCATTTAGATCAATTAAAGAAACTAATACACCTCTCAGTATTTTTCTTGTATTCTTGTCTTTTAAAATGCCTTGGATAGAAACATTGCAAAAATAACTACAATCTACTTCCAAACAATCGTTAGTCTTAAAATTGTCAGTTTTAAAATCAACCGATTTTAAATTTGTATTTTCATTTGGTTCTCCAAATCGATTATAAATAATATTTTCATCTCCAAGCTCAACTCTATAAACCTCATCTGAGCTACTTCCCTCTATTCCATTTCTATTTGAAGAAAAATAACCAAATCCTCTATTTGAACTAAAAATAAATCCAAAATCATCAAGTCTGCTATTAATTGGTGGGCCAAGATTTTTTGAGGTTGTAGGCATACCTCTTGAATCAAGATTTGATAAATAAACATCAAACCCTCCCAAACCAATCCTTCCGTCACTAGAGAAATAAAGTATACCCTCCTCGCTGATGAAGGGGAATGATTCTCTAAATTCAGTATTAACCTGGGGCCCCAAATTAATAGGATCACTGTAAGTACCATCTTCAAAAATATCTACATACCATATATCAGAATATCCAAAACTACCAGGCATATCAGAAGAAAAATAGAGTCTTTTCTCGTTGACGCTTATTGCTGGATGTGCAACAGAGTATTCATCACTATTAAAAGGTAATTCTTCGATATTTTTCCACACCTCTCCATCATCACTTTCAGCTTTATATATTTTCAAATTAACCTGTTTGTTTTTATCAAACCCTAATTTCCCTGAATAATAATTATTTCTTGTAAAATACATGACCTTTTTATCTTTTGTTAAAACAGCAGATGACTCATGATACTCTGTATTTATTTCGCCAGATAGGGATTCCCGATTAATAAGATTTCCGTTTGAATCCATATCAGCAATAAATAAATCTAAAAATCTTTCACCTGACCATTCATACAAATCATCACCTGTACTACTTGCTGTGGATGAAAAAATAATTTTATCATCTCCATAAAAAGATGGCCCAAAATCTGAACCATCAGTATTTATTTTAGTTTTTAGAATTCTATAATTTTCTGCATTTTGTGAAATTTTTTCTAAATAATCAGGATTATTTTCATAATAACTTTTAATGACAAGATTATCTGTCAATGAAATATATTTTCTGAGTAAATCGTCAGATATCTCATAAGAACCCTGGCTTTTAAAACTTAAGGAAGCTCTGTAATAAATTTCAGGTGATATTTCTTCTGGATACTTAGATATTAATCTATTGAACCATATAACTGCCCTGTCATATTCACTATTGTTAAAAAATGAATTAGCTAAATACTCTAGTGATTCTTTTGTTTCTTTACCTGAATTAATTAGGTCCAAATATTTTTGCTGAACAATGTCATAATCATATTGATAATATTGCTTTCTAGCAATAAAAATATTTTTATCTAAATTATCTTTTCTTCTTTTCCTACTAGTCAAAGAGGAATCAGTTTCTTCATTCTCTTGTTTTTTTAATTTTAAAGTAACATCTAAATCTTCTTGATCATTTATTTCAATTGTTTGCCTTGAAAAACCAATGCTCGAAATTTCTAATTTTTGACCACTAGAAACTCTAATTTTAAAATTACCATCAAAATCAGTAATTATTGACTCAGAAGTTCCTAAAACAATTACCTCTGCTCCTGGAATAGGTCTCCCTTGGTCATTCTTTAAGTTGCCACTTATTATTCTCCCCATTTGCTGATTAGAATCTTGATTTAAATCATTAATTGTTTCTAATTCTATCAAAGTATTAGTTTGTTGCTGAATATCAGATTCATTAATAATTACAACATTATTTTCATTGATTACTTTTACTTCAGCATCATTAGGTTGAACAGAAATGTCATTTTCTTGAGAACTATTTGTCTGATCACCTACAATTATGATTTCAGGAGAAGTTTTTGAATCAGATTTTGACTCAACCTTTTTATTTTCTTCCTTATCTACTTTATTTTTTATTTCATTTTTCCCAAGTATATTTTGTCTTTTAGCCAACACCCTCCTAATAACTTCATCAGCCCCCCTGCTTATTTTTTTTGAATTTATTGTTTTATTAGCTTTCTTAATTCCTGTTAGAGGATCAAGTTTACCCTTTTGTGAGGTCATTTTCAAAATCCAAGCATCTTTGTATTTAAGTTTTATAAGAATATCTCTAAGTTTTTTAGCAAGAGTTATATCACTGAAACTCTCTGCTGATACCCTAAAATATCCAGTTTTAGTAACAGGTAAAATTTCTGCCTTCTTAAATCCTTTATTTCTAAGGTCATTGATATGATCATAAGCTAATGATCTTTGTTTGAATGAACCTGTTATGACATGATAATTGGATCTTGATGAATTTTGTTCCTTATTTTCAATTAAAAGAACAGAATTGACAGGATATAATAAATTTATATTTAGCATGACAGAGAAAATTAGTATTAGATTTCTAATTGATTTTACTCTTATATGTTTTCTCAGTCTATTCATAAATATTCTAATCAGCTATTCATTTAAATATAGATAACCACTGTAAGCTCTTCTACCAGGATTTTCTCCAGAGAATCGAATAACATAAAAGTAAGTTCCAGGTGGAAGCTTAACTGTTTTATCTATTGTTATTCTTCCTTGAGAATAACCATTAAATACATTGTCAGAACCAGCCGTATTTCCATAGTTTTCTGTCTCAAAAACAAGCACNCCCCATCGGTTGTAAATTTTCACTTCATTTGGNCCAAANTTTTCAATACCTCTCAATTCGAAATAATCATTTAATCCATCACCATTTGGAGTAACTAGATTGAATATTTCAAAATATTTCCTTACGTAAGTTATCATAGTAATTGTAGGATCATCCAAGGTATTATCATCAGTATCAATTCCATTATCACTAACATCAGTTACATCACCACTATTGTTTGGACTACTTGCAATAGCAAGGATTGAATTCTCAATTCTACCTCCTTCAACATCTGAGTCTTTTATTTTATAAGTTGCTATATAGTTTGCAATTTCTCCAACTTTTAGAGTTCCTCTTTGAGAGTTAAGACTTGAACTTACATAGGTAGGACCTGTAGACAGAGTTCTTGGTTTTCCATTTCCATCAATCATTGTATCAATCAAATTAAGATCTGTAACCTCTATATTCCCAGTATTTTCAATAGTTATTGTATAGTTGATGGTGTCTCCTGGGCCAGTTTTTTCATCTGAATTATCATCTAAGACCTCAGCAATTTTGGTAGCCTCAATTGATGGTGAGGGTGATATCTCAACTACAGTGGGATCATCAATGGTGTTTCCATCGGTATCATCTCCATCATCACTCACATCGGATACATCATTAATATTACCAGGTGAACTAGCAGTTGCTATTACAGTATTTACTATTCTTCCAGTATCAGAAGCAGAAGCATCTATTATATAAAACGCAACATATGTAGCTGCCTCCCCTACTTGGAGAATACCCTCATTTGATCCTTGACTAGAACCTGAGAAATAAGGTCCATTACTTAGGGTTAATTCATTTGAGTTCCCATCAGTTATTTTGTCAACTATGCTTAAATCATATAAAGTTATATTCCCGGTATTTGTTACAACAATTGAATAAGTAATTATATCTCCTTTACCTATTTTTTGATCTCCTTGATCAGTTATTTCTGCTGTTTTTGTAACTTCTAACTTAGGATCTGGTGCAATAAATACTTCTGTAGGATCATCGGTAGTGTTTCCATCACTGTCATCTCCGTCATCACTAACATCAGAAACTGTACTTGTACTTTCTGTTCCAGCTGTAGCGATAACACTATTTAAAATTTTACCAGAGTCAGCAGCTGATTGTTCAATAATATAAAATGCTATATAACTTGCTACTTCTCCTGGCTTAAGGATTCCTTCAATTGAATTTTGATCAGATCCTGTAAAGAAAGGACCGTTATTAAGTGATAGAATATTTCCACTACCATCAGATAAATTATCAATTATACTAAGATTAGTAACTATTGTTTCACCAATATTTTCAATTTGAATATTATATGTAATAATATCTCCCCTATTAATTTCTCCATCTCCATTGTCAGTTACCTCAGCTGTTTTTGTGGCTTCAATAGCCATTTCTCCAGAGGCCATTAATACAATTGTTGGATCATCAGTTGTATTTCCATCAGTATCATCCCCATCATCACTAATATCAATAACGTCATTATTATTTCCAGGACTACTTCCCCTTACAGTAACAGTATTAATTACTCTTCCTGAAGCAAATGAAGACTCCGAAATAATATAACTTGCTGTGTAAGTAGCGATTTCTCCACTTAATAGAGTCCCTTCAACTGAATTTGAGGTTGAAGAACTAAACGTTGGACTTGTTGTCAGTAAAATTTCCGTTCCATTTCCATCAGTTAAAGTATCATTAAGGATTATTCCCGTCAGACTAATACTACTACCGTTTCTTACAGTAATTATATAATTAATAGTATCGCCTGCATCATTTAATCCATTAGAGTTATTGTCAGTAACCGATGCTGTTTTGGTGACTTCAATAAGTTTTACAATTGAAAGTTGAACAACTGTTGGATCATTCAGTACAGCAGTATTAGGATCGTCACTCTGATCACTAACATCATTTGTTTTTCCAGGAGAGCTAGCTGTTGCACTAACAGTATTAATTACACTTCCAGAATTCAATGCTTGGTTTGTTATATTGAACACTGCCGTAAATGTACTTGTGCCTCCAACTAATAACAGATTTTGATTAGATCCATTCGTGGCAGAAACAAAAGTAGGTCCGCTATTTAGACTTAGTAAATTACCGTTTCCATCTGTTAAGATATCCGTTAATGAAATATCTCTCAAGGTAACATTCCCTTTATTGTGAACAACTATTGTGTAATTAATTGTATCTCCCAAATCATTTAGAGAATTATTATTATTATCAACAACAACAGCAGACTTTGTAACCTCCATTGATGGAACTGATGAAATGGTAACTTGTGTAGGATCATCTGAAGTATTTCCATCAGTATCATCTCCATCATCACTAACATCACTGACATCATTACTATTTCCAGGACTGCTTGCTGTAGCTAATACAGAGTTATTTATTGTACCTGTCTCAGCTGAATTTTGAGTAATGATATATGTTGCTGTATATGTTTCTTTTTCTCCAACGACAAGAGTGCCTTGAGCTGAACTTGAAGTAGAAGAAGAGTAAGTTGGACTTGTGGTTAAATTCAGTGCCTGAGAATTACCATCAGTTAGTGTATCGACAAGATTTAAGCTTGTCAGAGTGACTGCTCCAGTATTTTCAACAACTATCGTATACAAGATAGTATCTCCTGCATCAACAATGGAGTTATTATTGTTGTCTTGTGTTGTTGCAGTTTTAGTAACCTCCATTCCAGGTTGAGAAATTGTATAAACAATTGTTGGGTCATCAGTTGTATTTCCATCTGTATCGTTTCCATTATCACTAACATCGGTAACATCATTAGTTTTTCCAGGACTACTTGCTGTTGCAGTAACACTATTTCTTATACTTCCGCTATCATTTGCTTGTTGACTAATTGTGTATGTAGCTGTGAATGATATAACACCTCCACTTAAAATTGTTTGTGAATTTGATCCAGCAGATGCACTTGCTAAAATTGGTGAGCTATCCAAAGATAAGACAGCAGAATTTCCATCCGTAAGATTATCAACAAAAGACAAATTCGTAAGATTAACACTACCTGTATTTCTAATAGTAATTGTGTAAACAATCTTATCATTCGTTCCAACTGAATTATCTCCATTATCAACGACTATTGCAGTTTTAACAACTTTCATTGATGCGCCAGAGAATACCTCTACAATAGTAGGATCATCAGTTGTATTTCCATCTGTATCATCTCCATCATCAGCAGTATCAGAAACATTTGCTGAATTACCTGGACTACTTGCTATAACCGAGGCAACATTGACAACGCTTCCAGAAGAAATTACTGATTGATTTATTGTATAAAATGCCTTATAGATTAATGTTTCACCAACTTTAACTGTTCCGGGTGCTGAGCCTAAACTAGCTGAAACAAAATATGGCTGCTGACTTAAACTCAAAGCATTACCGTCGCCATCAGTTAATGTATCACTAATTGTTAGTCCTGAAAGAGTAACATTGCCTTTGTTTTCAATTGTAAATGTGTAATAAATTGTATCTCCTGTGTCAACTATTGAATTATTATTATTATCTGTCGTCGATGCTGTTTTAGTCACCTCTATTGAGGGTGTTGCAGTTATTGATATGACTGTGGGATCATTAAGTGCAGCAGTACTTGGGTCATCACTTTCATCAGTTACATTATTATTTGCTCCTGGACTACTTGCAGTTGCTGTTGCTCGATTTTCAAAACTTCCGCTATCAACCGCTTGTTGATCAATTAGATAAAAGGCTAAATAAGTTGCTGTTTCACTAACTTTTAAACTCCCTTGAGCAGAACCTTGACTTGATCCTGCAAATGAAGGCCCACTATCAAGATTTAAAGTATTACTATTTCCATCTGTTAAAGTATCAGAAATTGTAAGTGCTGATAGAGCTACTCCGCATGTATTCTCAACCGTAATTGTATATTTGACTAAATCACCTTTCCCATTAACTCCATCTCCATTGTCAATAATTTCAGCAGATTTCAAGACTCTAATTGATGGGATTATGGGTGATAGATTTACTTCTGTTTGATCATTTGTAGTATTTCCATCACCATCGTCTCCATCGTCACTCACATCAGTTAAATCATTTGTGTTTCCAGGACTACTTGCTTTGGCAATTGCACTATTTTTAATTATAACACCTACCTGACCTGGATTCCCTCCAGTTGTAACAGCGCCTCTATCAATCGATTGTTGATTTATAATAAAGCTTGCTGTATAACTAGCTGTTTCACTAACCTTAAGATTCCCTTGTGCTGATCCCTGATCTGATCCTACAAAAGTGGGGCCACTAGTCAAATTAAGGGTTCCCCCGTTTGCGTCAGTTAAATTATCAGTAATATTGATCCCTGATAAACTTGTGTTTCCTGTATTTTTAACTAGAATTGTGTAAGAGATCGTATCTCCCAAATCAATCAATCCATTACTATTGTTATCAGTTGTTGTAGCTGTTTTTGTTACTTCAATATTTGGTTGGAAACTAGTAAAAGTGACTGTTGGATCATTAATAGTATTACCATCTGAATCATTTCCATCATCACTAACATCATTAACATCATTAGAATTTCCTGGACTACTTGCAGTTACAATCACACTGTTATTTATTCTTCCACTATCAATTGATTGTTGGTTGATATTAAATATAGCAGTGTAGGTTACAACTCCTCCAACAACAAGAGTGGTAGAAGTAGAGCCAGTAGTTGCTGAAACAAATGTCGGAGTAGTTGTCAGAGTTAATGAGACTGCATTACCATCAGTGAGGGTATCACTAATTGTCAATGCACTTAGCGATACATTCCCCTTATTCTCTATTCTTATGGTATAAGTGATAATATCTCCTAGATCATTAATACTATTTGAGTTAACATCTGAAACTACTGCTGTCTTGGTAACTTCTAATTGAGGGAAAACCTGCGTTGTAGTTGTTGACATTACAACAACAGTTGCGTCATCAGTTGTATTTCCATCTGTATCATCACCATTGTCACTAGTATCCGAGACACTTCCGGTATTGCCAGGCCCAGTGGCGCTAACAATTGCGCTATTTACAACACTCCCCGTATCTTCAGCTGCTTGAGTAATTGTATAATATGCGGAATAAGTCTGAATCTCTCCTACCTTAAGAGTTCCTGGTAAAGATCCCAATGTTGTTGACTGATAAGCTGGAGGAACAGATAGACTTAGTGAATTTCCACTGCCGTCAGTGAGAATATCATTTATTGTTAGATTGTTTAGAGTAACATTACCCTTGTTCTCAATTAAGATATCATACTTTATTAAATCATTAGCTCCGGTTTTACCATCTCCACTAGAATCAGTTACTGAAGCTGTTTTAGTCACTTCTATCGATGGTGATCCTGTAATGGTTGTCACCGTTGGATCATTAGCCGCTCCTGTGGTTGGATCATCACTCGTATCTGTCACCGTAACACTCTGTGGAGTACTNGCNGATGCTACTGCTTGATTNGAAACACCACCCGCATCGATTGCTGACTGCTGAACAATATAGAAAGCAATGTAAGTAGCTGTCTCNCTTACCTTCAGAGTCCCCTGTGGTGACCCTTGATCCGATCCTGAGAAGGATGGGCCACTACTTAAACTAAGTGCTCCTCCATTAACATCACTCAAGTTATCGGTAAGGGCTAATCCCGATAAGCTAATATTCCCAGTGTTTTTGATATTAATTGTATATCTAATGATATCTCCTATTCCTGTTACTCCATCTCCATTATCAGTCACACTAGCCGTTTTGGTAACTTCCAGTGATGGAGAGGCAGGTAAACTAGTTGTTACCTGATCCGTATTGGATACATTCCCGCTCTGACCCGGACTACTTGCCGTTACCCTGATCTTATTGATCACACTTCCACTATTNATTGCCTGCTGACTAACCGTATAGATTGCAGTGTATGTGGAAACNCCACTGACTTGAAGAGTGCTAGAAGTTGAACTAGTCGTCGNGCTTACAAAAGTTGGCCCACTATCTAAACTCAGTGTGGCGCTATTAGCATCTGTGAGCGTGTCTACAAGAGTGACATCTGACAATGTAAGTGCCCCCGTGTTAACCACTGTGATGCTATAAGTGATTCGATCACCTAGATCAACAACACCGTTTGAATTCAGATCAGTTGTTGATGCCGTTTTAATAACTTGTAATGACTTATCAGCAGTAATTGTAACAACTGTTGGATCATCCTGAGTTTCACCATCGGTGTCATCTCCATTATCACTTCGATCGCTCACATCACTTGTCTTACTTGGGCTACTAGCAATGGCAAGAGCACTATTAATTACTCTTCCACTATCAACTGCCTGCTGATCAATATTAAACGTCGCCGTGTAGGTAACAACTCCGCCAACGGCAAGAGTAGTTGATGAAGATCCTGCTTTAGCAGAGACAAATGAAGGAAGGCTTGTCAAAGTAAGAGAAGCATCATTTCCATCGGTTAGTGTATCACTAATTGTAAGGCCACTCAAAGTGACATTCCCCTTATTCTCAACTGTAATTGTATAGGTAATAACATCTCCTAAATCATTAATTCCATTTGAATTAACATCCGACACTACAGCAGTCTTGGTCGCTTCAATTATTGGGTTTGGATCAATGGTTAATACGGTTACATCATCTGTGGTATTACCATCTGTATCAATGCCGTCGTCACTAGTATCTGATACCACTCCCCCTGTGCTACTCGCAGTAACTGTCACGCTGTTGATCACTCCTCCAATATCAACAGAAGATTGATCAATTATATATGTTGCCACATAATAAGCAGTCTCATCTGGTGCAATTGTCCCCTCCGATGATCCTAAATCAGCAAAGTCAAAAGTAGGGGTTGTTGTAAGTGCAAGTGTGCTACTAGCCATGTCAACAAATGTGTCACTAATCACAAGTGAGGTTAAATCAACATTCCCCTTGTTCTCTANTGNAATNGTATANTTNACNGTATCACCNANGCCAAGTGATCCATCGCCGTTTTCAATCACAGTAACNNNNTTNGTNACNTCNATNNCAGGNATNGGAGTAATGTTAACAACCGTCGCATCATTGGCAGCCCCGGTGTTTGGATCATCACTGGTATCAGTCACATCATTNCTCTGACCTGGACTACTTGCTGTAACAGTAGCCCTGTTAATTATACTTCCCGTATTTGCAGCTGCACCGCTGATAGTATAAGCAGCACTATAAGTAACCGTGTCTCCTGACTCAATGGTTAAAGAGGTAGATCCTGCACTTGCTGATACAAACGTTGGAGAAGCATTAAGNCTTAAAGAACCTCCATTGCCATCGGTTANAACATCTGATAAATTAAGACCNGTNAGATTAACATTTCCTGTGTTTCGAATAATGATCGTATAGTTGATCAGATCTCCCTGATCTGTTTTNCCATTTGAATTATTATCAACTACNGAAGAGGATTTAGTNACCTCAATAGAAATATCTGTAGTNGTTAAAATAACCGTTGGATCATTAAGTACATTTCCATCGTCATCAATGCCATCATCACTCACNTCAGTCACATCATTGGTCTGACCTGGACTACTTGCTGTAACGGTAATGGTATTATTCACNCTACCAGTATTTGCAGCNGCCTGAGANATTGTGTACTGAGCAGTAAACGATGCANCTCCTGAAGCAGCAAGTGTGGTAGAGGTTGATCCTGCACTAGCAGAAACAAAGGTGGGTCCGCTAGTTAATGTAAGTGATCCCCCGNTTCCATTGGTTAATGTNTCGACNAGGTTAAGATTAGATAGGGTGACATTTCCTGTATTGGTCACAACAATGGTGTAGACAATAACGTCTCCTGTATCATTGGTCGTGTTACCATCGTTTTGTGTGACAGTCGCTGTTTTTGATATCTCAATTGATGCATCTGAGATAGTGATTACAATGGTTGGATCATTCTCTGTATTGCCATCTGTGTCATCACCATCGTCACTAATGTCAGTCACATCATTTGTGTTGCCTGGACTACTGGCAGTAGCTGAAACTGTATTGATGATACTACCCGTATTTGCAGCAAGCTGTTGAATCGTATAAGATGCAGTATAGGTGACAAATCCTCCCACAAGAATTGTTGAAGAAGTTGAACTAGCAGTTGCAGAGACAAAATTCAATCCTGAATTCAAATTCAANGCCCCAGANTTTGCATCGGTCAAAGTATCTGTTAGATTAATTGATGTAAGGGTAACATTCCCTGTGTTTGAAACTACTATTGTATAAGTTATAATATCTCCCTGATCATTCGCACTGTTTGAATTAACGTCACTGACAGTAGCTGTCTTTGTGATCTCCATGGAAGGAAGAGGAGTGATATTAACAACAGTAGGATCATTTGCTGCAGCTGTATTTGGATCATCACTAGTATCNGANACATTTCCACTTTGACCTGGGCTACTTGCAGTAGCAGAAGCAGTGTTTATTATAGACCCTGTAGCCGCAGCCTGGTCACTTATTATGTAATAAGCAATGTATTTGGAGGTCTCTCCAGCAAGTAATGTTCCAGTATTAGAGCCTTTATCGGATCCTGAGAATGAAGGTCCTGAGCTCATAGGAATTATTTCTCCATTGCCATCGGTAAGAACATCACTTATGGTTAAGCTTGTGAGAGTAACATTTCCATTATTTTTAACAGAAATAATGTAATTTATTACGTCTCCCGCTCCTATATTTCCATCTCCCTCATCAGTTACTGATGCTGTCTTTGTAACCTCTATTGCAGCTATTGGATCGATTGTAACAATGGTAGGATCATCAACAGCAGCAGTGCTTGGATCATCACTCGTATCATTCACTAATCCGCTACCTCCCTGACCGGTTGCTTGAACAACCACCTGGTTTTTAATACTCCCTGTATATGATGCATCAGGGGAAATAGTATAAACTGCAGTAAATGAAGAGGTGCCTCCAATTGCTAATGTCGATGAAGTCGAACTTGTCGTCGCTGAAACAAATGTTGGTCCACTATCAAGGGCAAGATTTGAATTATTACCATCTTTTAGTGTATCGTTAAGAGTCAGTCCCTGAAGTGGAACACCTCCTGTATTAGAAACAACTATTGTATATGTAATAATATCTCCAGCATCTGTTAGACTATTGCCATTTGTGTCACTCACTGTTGCTGATTTGATCACATTTATTGAAGCCTCAGCAGAGGTTTGAACCACAGTAAAGTCATTGTAAATATTTCCATCATTATCATTGCCATTATCACTAAAGTCTGTAACATCTCCCGTGTTTCCAGGACTACTTGCCGTGA
>PBWA01000010.1 GCA_002728855.1 Flavobacteriaceae bacterium | reverse complement strand
TTCCAAAGGAAATACTCCATGAAAGAATAAAGTCAAGAATTAAAATAATGCTTAATCAAGGACTAGAAAAAGAAGCACGCAAGTTATATCAGTATAAAAATAATATTGCAATGCAAACAATAGGTTATAAAGAATGGTTTGATTTTTTTGATAAAAAAATAAGTAAAGAGGAGGTGGAAAATCAGATTGTCAAGAATACAAATAGGTATGCAAAGAAACAACTAACATGGTTTAAGAAAAATTTTAAATATAATTTTATAAATGAAATAAAAGTTCAGTCAATTATTAATGATCTTTCAACATCAGAAAAATTTAAATACTCTTTAAATAATTAAGAATATTATTTTCAATTCGTTTCTCAATTGAATTACTTTCTTGTATAATAAAGCTTTCACCAAGAATTTTTTCATATAGCTCTATATATCTTTTTGATATAGATTCAACTTTAGCAAAATCCATATTTGGGATTTTTTGATTCATAAGACCCTGAAAATTCTTTGAAATTAACCATTGGCGAACGAATTCTTTTGAAAGTTGTTTTTGGGGTTCACCTCTTTCTTGCCTTTCTTTATAACCGTCCATATAAAAGTAGCGAGAAGAATCAGGCGTATGAATCTCATCTATCAAAAGAATAGAACCATCAGGAGATAATCCAAACTCATATTTTGTGTCAACTAGAATTAAGCCTTGTTTCTTTGCAATTTCGGTACCTCTTTTAAAAAGATCATGTGTGTACTTTTCAAGTTTTGAATAGTCACTTTCCGAAACAATTTTATTTAATATTATTTCTTCCTTGGAAATGTCTTGATCATGTCCTGTTTCCGCCTTTGTTGAAGGTGTAATAATTGGAGCTGGGAAAGGATCATTTTCATTCATTCCTTCAGACATTAGCACACCGGATATGGTTCTTTTGCCCATTTTGTACTCCCGCGCGGCATGGCCAGACAAATACCCTCTAATCACCATTTCCACTTTAAAAGGTTTACAAGCGACCCCTATTGACACATTAGGATCAGGCGAGCTTTTCATCCAATTTGGCACCAAATCACTTGAAGATTTAATCATCCTTGCTGCTATTTGATTTAAAATTTGACCTTTATGCGGAATTCCTTTTGGCATTATTACATCAAAAGCAGACAGTCGATCAGTTGAAATTATAATTATAATATTATTTTCAAGATAGTATACATCTCTGACCTTACCTGTGTATTTTGAAATTTGCCCAGGAAAATTATAGGATGTACTCATTAATGTATTCATAAATCAATATTTATTTATTAACTCCATATGCTTTAATAATTTTCTTTACTAATGGGTGCCTTATTATATCAGTATCATTAAATTTTACAACACTTATGTTTTTTATTTTTTTTAATATAATCAGAGCTTCTTTGAGTCCAGATTTAATACCTGTAGGTAAATCGATTTGTCCTGGATCACCAGTAATAATAAATTTGGCATTTCTACCCATTCTAGTCAAAAACATTTTCATCTGTGCCTTTGTAGTATTTTGGGCTTCATCTAGTATTACAAAGGCCTCGTCAAGAGTTCTTCCTCGCATATATGCTAGTGGTGCAATCTCTATGGTTTTATCTCTTATATGGGCAGAGAGTTTGTTAGAAGATATCATTCCATATAGAGAGTCATAGAGTGGTTGAATATAAGGATCTAATTTTTCTTTAAGATCTCCTGGTAAAAATCCAAGATTTTCGCCAGCTTCGATTGCAGGTTTTGTGAGAATGATTTTTCTAACTTTATTCTCCTTCAATGCTTTAACAGCTATTGCAATTGCTGTATAGGTTTTACCAGTTCCTGCTGGGCCAATTGCAAAAACTAAATCATTAGATTCGGAAAGACTAACCAAACTTGATTGATTCTTTGTAATAGCTTTTATAATTTTCCCACTAACTCCATGTAAAATTAATTTTTCATTACTTGATTTAAGACCATTATTCTCTATATCATTTTCAAGTATTATTCCCTCTATAGCTTCTTCATTTAAAACATTGTACTTATTAAAGTGCTCAATAAGTTTAATAAGGTCTTTTTGAAATTTTTTTAAATACTTTTCCTCTCCAAATGCCTTTATAGAATTTCCTCTAGCAACAATTTTTAAATTGGGAAAACAAGATCGAAGTTTAGTAATATTACGATTTTGTTGACCGAAAAAATCTTGTGAGTTTAACTCTTCAAGTTCAATTTTTAGTTCCGTCAAGCGCTAGTGAATTAAAAATATTTAATTTTGCTTATTGTTCTCTTAATATTCAAATTTAATTAATTTTTATAATTAATGTCAATTATAACTCTAACTACTGATTTTGGTAATAAGGATTTTTTTGTCGCCTCAGTAAAGGGGGCTATTCTCACTGAAGTAAAAAACGCAGTAGTTATCGATATATCCCATGAAATACAACCATACAATCATTCGGAGGCGGCCTATATTATAAAAAATGCTTATAAGAGTTTTCCAAAAGGAACCATTCATATTATAGGTGTTGAATCTGAACTAACTCCTGAAAATAAACATATAGCAATGGTTTTTGAAGGGCATTATTTTATAGGATCTGATAATGGAATTTTCTCGATGATTAAAGATGATCTCAAGGCTGAAAAAATAGTAGAGATCAATATTCATGAAAAAGAATCGTCTTCTTTTTATGTACTTGATATTTTTGTTAAAGTAGCAGCTCATCTATCAAGAATGGGTAAATTAGAAGTAATTGGTAAATCTGTGAAATCAATTAAACAAATAACGAATATAAATCCAGTTGTAAACAACAAATCAAATCAAATTTTAGGAAGCGTAATTTATATTGACAACTATGGGAATGTAGTGACAAATATTAATAGAAAATTTTTCAATGAAATTGGAAAATCTAGAGATTTTATAATTTTTGCTAGAACGGTTAAGTTTGAAAATATTTATGAAAGCTACAGTGATGCAATTGATTTTTCAAGTCCAAAAGAAAAAAGAGAAGAAGATGGGAAAAAAATTGCAATATTTAATTCTGCAAATCATCTCGAATTAGGTATATACAAAAGTAATCCTAAAACCTATGGGAGTGCAGCAAGTTTATTTGGACTGGACTATAGAGATCCTATAACCGTTAAATTTGAATGAAAATGTGGATAATTGCTAAAAAAGAAATAAATGATTTTTTTTCAACTTGGTTAGGTTACACAATTATAACTATATTTTTAACAACAACAACATTATTTACATGGATTTTAGATACTCAGTTTAATATGCTAAATGCTGGTTTTGCTGACCTAAATGCATTTTTTTCTCTGTGCCCAATTATTTTTATTTTTCTATTACCAGCGATTTGTATTAAAAGCTTTAGCAATGAGTTTAAATCAGAAACAATTGAAATTCTATTTTCTAAACCCATAAGGAATAATGAAATAATCATTGGAAAATTTATTGGCTGTTTCATAATTTCTTTTTTTAATATAATTCCAACTTTAATTTATTTTTTTGGAATTTATTCGTTAAAAGATGAGGTGGCATTAATTGATATTGGTAGTACAATTACATCATATTTTGGATTACTTCTACTAAGCTGTAGTTTTATTTCTATTTCTATTTTCAGCTCTATTCTAACTAATAATCAAATAGTCTCATTTATCTCATCAGTTTTTATTTGTTTTTTTCTTTTTTTTATAAATGAATTTGCTGACTTTATATCAGATCCAAAAATTTATGATGTTATCAATTATATTGGTATCAAAGAGCATTATTTTAGTTTAAATCAAGGGATAATATCAGCTAAAGATATTTCATACTTTTTTGCTCTAAACTATCTTTTTATTCATCTAAGTATTATTTACTTAAATAAAATCAAAAAATGATTAAATAATTCAGATAATGAAAGTCTTAAAAATTTTTCTTGGTGTAATTTTTATCTTATTTATTGGACAAATAATACCTTATAGATTTGATTCTACATCTGATAAAAGATTTGAAATTTCAAATGAAACAGAGCTCATTCTAAAAGATCTTGAAGAACCAATCAAAATTGATATTCTTCTACATGGTAAAATGCCTGCTGAATATCATCGCCTTAGAAGAGAAACAAAGGAATTACTTAAATCAATGAATCAAAAATCTGAAAAAATTATTTTTGAATTTATTGATCCTTTTGATGGAGAAGAAGATGCAAATTCATTAATCAATGAAATGGAAAAATATGGTATTTCACCTGAGATTTCCTTTGAGAATAATGCTCAAAATATTCAAAGAACTATTTTCTTTCCTTGGGCCATTGTAAGTAATAATAAAAAATCTGTTTTGGTTCCATTAACAAAAAGAAACTTGGGAGATAATAAAATTGAAAAAATAAATAGATCCATTAGAGAACTTGAAAAGGGTTTCTATGAAGCATTTTTAAGGATTAACCTCAAAGAAAAAAGAAGAATTGCAGTATTAACTTCGCACGAAACATCTGAGGATATTCTTTTAGCTGATTTTATTAAAAGTTTACAAAAATATTATCAAGTTGCATCTTTTGATTTAAATGCTCTTGAGAGTGATCCCCAAAAAACCCTGAATAATTTAAATCGATTTGAACTTCTTCTTGTTTCAAATCCCAAAAAAAAATTCAATTACAAAGAAAAATATATAATTGATCAATATATTATTCGAGGAGGTAAAAGTATTTGGCTATTGAATAATTTTAGTTTAGATAAAAACAGTTTGTTTAAAATTGGAGGAGAATCTATGGCCTTATATAATGATCTCAATCTAGATGACATTTTTTTTAAATATGGAATTCGCCTCAATAGAAATATTGTTGAGGATATGTTTTGTGCTCCAATTGTTTTAGCTAAAGGTCAAAATAATGAATCAGAATATATTCCAGTTCCATTTAGTTATTACCCTCTATCCAGACCAATTCAAAATAATTTAATTGGCAAAGGGAATAGTGAAGTTTTATTAAGATTTCCAATAAGTATAGATACATTAAAAAATACTTTAGATAAAGAAATTTTAATTGAAAGTTCAAAATTATCTAGAATTAAAAAATTTCCTTTTTTAATCTCCCTTGAAGAGTCTATCTCAAGTTTTTCCTTATCAAATTTTAAATCTGAATCTAAATTTCTTGGAGTTTTAGTTAGAGGCCTTTTTGAATCAGCATATAAAAATAAAATTAGGCCAGATAAAATAACCGACTCAAAGCATAAAATTGGTGAAAGTGAAATGATTATTATTGGTGATGGAGAATTAGCAGAAAATCAAATAGAGAAAAATATTGCTTTAGAGTTAGGTTATGATAAATGGACGAATAATTTCTATTCTAACAAGAACTTTCTAATTGACTGTGTTCATTATTTGATGAAAAATGAATCATTACTTAAAATTAAAAATAAAGAAACTAATATTGGTCTTTTAAGTGAGTCTAAAGTTTTAGCTAATGGATTTTTTTGGAAACTTTTTATGCTTGTTATAATTCCTGTTTTCGTCTATATGATCGGAATAATTGGAATAATAAATAGAAAAATAAAATTTAGTAAATAACTTTTGATAAGTTAAGTTCATTATTTTTTTCTTAAAAGCTATATTTGAGTAATAATAATTAACGGATGAAATTTATTGTTTCAAGTGAAAAACTGTTAAAAGAGCTTCAAATTCTTGGCGGAATAATCAATAATACAAATACTCTGCCTATTTTAAATAACTTTTTATTTCATTTAAACACTAATCAGTTAATTTTATCTGCTTCAGACTTGGAGACTTCAATGTCTTCATCCATAGATGTAGAATCAAATGATAAGGGAATGATCGCCATACCTGCAAAATTGATTCTTGATACGTTAAAAACTTTTCCTGATCAACCTCTAACTTTTATTAAAAGTGATAAAAATACCATAGAAATTAGTGCTAATAGTGGAAAATATAGTTTAGCATATTTTGATGGAGAAGAATTTCCAAAACCTATTCAAGTAAAGGACCCAGCAAATACTAAAATTTCAGGAAATTTACTTGGAAAAGCAATTGACTCAACTCTTTTCGCCTCTGGAAATGATGATTTGAGACCAATTATGAGTGGAGTTTTTTTTCAATTTTATGATAATGAAATTATTTTTGTTGCGACTGATGCACATAAATTAGTTAAATATAAAAGATTAATGGAATCTACAACTATTGAAAAAACGGAATTTATTGTGCCTAAAAAACCACTTCAATTACTTAGAGGAATTCTTCAAGATGTGGAAAAAGATGTAACAATTGAATTCAATGAAAATAATGCTGTTTTCTTATTCAAGAATTATAGTCTTAATTGTCGTTTAATTGATGGTAAATATCCAAATTATGAAGCTGTGATTCCTAAAGAGAATCCTAATGTTTTAAAAATAAATAGATTAAGTTTATTAAATTCTATTAAAAGAGTAAGTATTTTTTCAAATAAAACTACACATCAAATCAAATTAAAAATGGCTGGTACTGAATTACATATATCAGCTGAAGATATTGATTTTAGTAATAAGGCTGAAGAAAGATTAGATTGTGATTATAAGGGTGATGATATGGAAATAGGTTTTAATTCAAGATTCATTCTTGAAATGTTGAACAACATAGATTGTGATGAAATTAATCTTTCAATGTCTCTTCCTAATAAAGCTGGGATAATTTCTCCAATTGACAATGAGGATAAAGCTGAAGATATAACAATGCTTGTCATGCCTGTCATGCTTAACGAATAATTTTAAATAAAAGTGCAGCTAAATACCTATTCTGTCTTGTAAAAACCTTTATCTAATTTATTTCTTATTTCAGAAAAAGCTTTTAATGTAATCTCTATATCATCTCTTATATGTGATGCAGTTGGGATTAACCTTAAAAGAATTAGACCTTTTGGAATTACTGGGTATACAACTATTGAGCAAAAAATTGCATAATTTTCTCGAAGATCTTTAACCAAAGTCATTGCTTCAGGTATACTCCCTTTTAAATAAACAGGAGTTACGCAACTCATAGTATTTCCAATATCAAAGCCATTTTCTTTGAGCCCATTTTGAAGAAAATTTACATTTTCCCATAGTCTTTCCTTAAGTTCTGGACATTTTTTTATAACCTCAAGTCGTTTAATCAAACCAACCACTAATTGACTTTGAAGTGACTTAGCAAACATTTGAGAGCGCATATTATACCTCAAGTAGTCAATTATCTCAGTATCGCCTGCAATAAAAGCACCTGTTGAAGCCATAGATTTTGCAAAAGTTGCAAAATAAACATCTATTTCATTTTGAATTCCTTGTTCATCTCCAGTTCCAGAGCCATTTTTCCCTAGAGTTCCAAAGCCGTGGGCATCATCAACTAAAAATCTAAATCCATACTTTTTCTTCAATCTAGCTATTTCTTTAAGTTTTCCTTGTTCACCCCTCATACCAAAAACTCCTTCTGAGATAACTAATATTCCACCACCTGTTTGGGATGAAACTTTTATTGCACGATTTAAATTTTTTTCTAAACTATCAACATCATTATGTTTAAAAGTAAATCTTTTGCCTAAATGGAGTCTAACTCCATCCACAATACAAGCATGAGAATCAACATCATAAACAATTACATCATCTTTTGAAACTAAACTATCAATAGTTGATAAAATTCCTTGATATCCAAAATTAAGTACGTATGAAGAATCCTTGCCTACAAAATCAGCTAGCTTTGTTTCCAATTCTTCATGAAGCTTTGTATGTCCAGACATCATCCTTGCTCCCATCGGATATGCTGAACCAAATTTTTTAGCTGCTTGTTCGTCAACATTTCTAATTTCAGGGTGAGCAGCCAAACCCAGATAGTCATTAACACTCCAAGTTATAACCTCTTTTCCATTGAATTTCATCCGATTAGAAATTGGACCTTCAAGTTTAGGAAAAACAAAGTATCCTTCAGCCAGGGAAGCCCATTTTCCAAGCGGCCCCTTATTTTTATATATTTTACTAAATAAATCTTTAACCATTATTCATAAAAATGTCAAATGTACTTTATCTTTTTTATATCAGTATTTGTTTTATCATAAAATCCATTTTCAAACATCCATTCATCACTATAGATTTTACTCAGATATCTTGATCCATGATCAGGGAAAATAACTACTACTCTACTATCTTTTTTAAATTCATTATCTCCAGAAAGTTGTTTTAAGGCTTGGAGTATTGACCCTGACGTATATCCCAAAAAAATCCCTTCACTTTTTGTCAATTCAAGAGCAGAATGAGCACTTTCCTTATCAGATACT
Source organism: Flavobacteriaceae bacterium (assembly GCA_002728855.1). Classification (GTDB taxonomy): domain Bacteria; phylum Bacteroidota; class Bacteroidia; order Flavobacteriales; family Flavobacteriaceae. Next base: position 10,042 of record PBWA01000010.1, on the reverse strand, counting down.
TTAACAAAAGAATCAATTAATTCAAATTTGGTTGAAGATGGAATAAAATTCTTACCTAAGCCTTCTACTTTATATGGAAAAATTTCATTTTGATCAATAACTCCCGTTTCGTGAAATTTTTTTAAAACAGATCCATATGCATCAACTCCAATCACTTTTATGTTTGGATTTTTTTCCTTTAAATATTTTGCAACGCCTGAAATTGTCCCACCCGTTCCTGAGCAGGCAATAAAATGTGTCATGTCACCATTCATTTGTTTCCATATCTCAGGACCAGTAGTGGAATAATGGGCATCTACATTTAGTTCATTAAAATATTGATTTATATAAATTGAATTATCAGTTTCGTTATGAATTTTTTTTGCAAAATTTACATATGATTTAGGATCGTCTGGGCCAACATTTGAGGGGCAAACATAGACTTTAGCTCCCATTGCAGCCAACATTTCAATTTTATCTTTAGAAGATTTATCTGAAACTGCTAAAATACAATTATATCCCTTAACCAGTGCAACCATAGCTAGACTAAATCCAGTATTACCAGAAGTAGTTTCAATGATTGTAGATTCATTATTTATTAATCCTTTTCTCTCTGCATCTTCAATAATGAAAAGAGCTATTCTATCTTTACTGGAATGACCAGGATTAAAACCTTCGTACTTAGCAAAAAATTCTCCTTGAAATGATTTAACACTATTATTCAATCTTATCATTGGAGTATCCCCTATCAAATCCAGAATATTTTTATGANTGTGTCCTTTTTGGACCATGTTTTTTAATTTGCAATGTGCAAAATTAGTTTATTTTTTTTAATCTATTTTACCTTCTAAATCTAAAAGAAAAGTATATTCTTTAGCTAAATCTTTTAAATAATTAAATCTTCCTGATGAACCGCTATGCCCTGTTCTCATATTTGTAATTAAAAACAATGAATTAGAGTCTGTTTTCATTGATCTAATTTTTGCGACCCATTTAGCAGGCTCCCAATATTGAACTTGTGAATCGTGCAATCCTGTAGTAACTAACATATTTGGATAGTTTTGATGTTTTACTTGATCATAAGGAGAATATGAAAGTATATAGTCATAATACTTTTTGTTTTTAGGATTGCCCCACTCATCATATTCAGAGGTAGTTAATGGTATTTTATCATCCATCATTGTAGTAATTACATCAACAAATGGTACTGCAGCTATAACACCATTATACAATTCAGGTGATGAATTAATAATGGCTCCAATTAATAAACCACCTGCTGATCCTCCATAGGCATATAAGCTCTTTGGAGAAGTAAATCCCTTATTAATTAAAAAAATAGAACTATCTATAAAATCATTAAATGTATTTTTTTTATAAAATAACTTTCCACTCTCATACCATTTACGTCCAAGATATTCTCCCCCTCTAACATGTGTTATCGCAAAAACAAATCCCCTATTTAATAAACTTAATCGATTTGATGAAAAACTTGGATCTATAGTCATTCCATATGATCCATATGCATATTGTAATATAGGTGTNTTGGAATTTAATTCAGTCTTTTTATGATAAACAATTGAAATTGGAATTCTTATACCATCTCTTGATCTAGCCCATAATCTTTTTGAAACATAATTACATTCATCATAAAAATTATCCAAAACTTCTTGTTTTTTTAAAATTCTACTTTCTTTAGTTTTCATATTAAATTCAACAACTGAATAAGGTGTGGTTAGTGAAGTAAAATGATATCTAAGTAAATGTGTTTTAAATTCTGGATTATATCCAATATTTATTGAATATGTTTCACCCTCTGATGGAATATAATAATCTATAATTTCATCCCATGAAACAATTCTAATTCGTTTTAATCCTTTTATCCTCTCAGTTAGAGTAAAATATTTTTCAAATGGCTCAAAATCCTCTAGAAGAATATCTTTTCGGTGAGGAATAAAATCAGTCCAATTTTTCTTTGATGGTGACGAAATTAAAGTTCTCATTAATTTAAAATTATTTGCGCCATCTTTATTAGTATGTATATAAAAAAAGTTTTCAAAATGAGAGATATCATATTCTAGACCTTTCTTTCTTGATTCTACAATTTTAAAACTATCATAAGGTTTATCGGCCCTAATAAATCTATGCTCACTTGTCAAAGTACTGTATGATGATATGAATATATATTTTCTAGATTTTGATAAGCTTACATAAACTGAAAAAGTTTCATCTTCTTCATGAAAAATTTTCTTTTCAATGTTTTTAAAAGTATCATACCTTAAAATAGTTTCTGACCTAAGTGTATTTTCATTTTTTTTAGCATAAAAAAGGAATCTGTTTTCACTATCCCAGACACTTGACCCTGTTGTATTAATTAATTTTGTTTCAAGAATTTTACCGGTTTTTAAATCTTTAATGTAGATATTATATTTTCTTCTTGATAATGTATCAACAGCATAAGCTACCTTTTGATTATTAGGGCTAACATTGATTCCAGTTAAGTTAAAATATTCATGACCTTTAGCCATATCATTGCAATCAAATAAAATTTCTTCTTTTGAATCAAGAGTTTTCTTTTTTCTTAAATATATAGGATATTCTTTTCCTGTTTCATAACGGGTAATGTACCAATATCCATTTATAAAATATGGAACTGAAGTATCTTCTTCCTTGATTCTTGAACGCATTTCGTTATATAGTTTTCTCTTAAAATTATTTGTTTGTTTTGTTTCTTGCTCGTAATATCTATTTTCTTTTATGAGATATTCTTTAACGTTTGGATTATTTATATCCTTTAGCCAGTAATAGTTGTCAACTCTCTCATTACCATGCTCCATATGATGGTGTGGAATAATATCGGCATAAGGAGGAAGATTTTTTTTATCCAGTTTCATAGTAAAACAAGAACTAAATATTTATTGTGAAATTTAGATTAAATGATTTTATATGAGTTAAACAACAGCTAAAGATTTATTTTTTTTATAAAATTCAAAAAATACTCATGGTGTTTTTCTGTATAGTCGTGGTGCGTCACAATTCTTAACTTACCTTTTCCAAGACTAATAATATGAATGTTTTTTTCTTTTAATAAATTGACAAATTTAGTTTCTGTTTTTTCAGAAATTAATGAAAAAATTATTATGTTAGTTGAAACAGGTTCAATACTCTTCATGAAGCTTAATTTATTCAGAGCTGAGGCTATTTCTTTAGCTCTCATATGATCTTTTTTTAATCTAGATCGATTTTTTTCAAGTGCAAAAAGAGCAGCAGCAGCAAGATACCCTGATTGTCTCATTCCTCCACCAAAAACTTTTCTGATTCTAAGAGCTTTTTCCATATCTTCTTTATTGCCGATTAATGCTGATCCAACTGGACATCCCAATCCTTTGCTAAAGCAAACAGATATTGTGTCAAAAATATCACCATAATCCTTAGGCTTTTCAGTAGTTTCCTCAAGAGCATTCCATAATCTAGCTCCATCAAGATGGAGTTTCAAATCGTTTTTTATTGCTAATTCTTTAATCTTTATGATTTCCTTGAAATCATAAAAAGCTCCGCCACCTCTGTTAGAAGTATTTTCTAAACATATTAGTTTACTTTTAGGGGAATGATAAAAGTCTTGGGGATTAATTACTTCTTTTATCTGATGGGAGAAAATCCTTCCTTGGTCGCCAAAAATTAATCTGCAAGAAACACCACTATTAAAACTTGCACCGCCAGCTTCATAATTATATACATGAGAATTACTATCGCAAATTAATTGATCACCTGGTTCAGTATTTATTTTTATTGCAGTTTGATTTGCCATAGTCCCTGAGGGAAAAAATAATGAAGATTCTTTTCCAAAAAGCCTAGATAACTCTTTTTCTAATAAATTTACCGTTGGATCTTGTTTGAAAACATCATCTCCAACAGAAGCCTTTCTCATAGCATCAAGCATCTCTTTAGATGGACGAGTTATTGTGTCACTAGTTAAATTTATTTCCATAAAAGATTTAAATCACAATCATAAATTCCTATTGGAGAGCCATCAGGCATTCTCAATGAATCAATTTCTTTATAAAGTTCAGGATTTTTAAAAAATCGATCTATTTCGTATATTAAATAGAGTTTGTAATCAATTTGATTATCTTCATTCAACCATGATCTAATCTCTAATAGTTTTTCATAAATAATAGCTTTTACCTGCGGATACGGATAGTCACTTGCGCCTAAATTCATTAAATTTTTTAAAACATTAAAATTCACAACATTTTGAAGCTCTCTATCATATGAATCATCTGGTATGCTCTTTATAGTTGATTCGAAAATTTGATCAATCATTTCATGAAGTGAAAAATGAGATTGGTCTAGAGCTTTTTGTTGGACTAATCTTGATGCTCTACTTGGATTAAGTAAAAGTTTTAAAATTTTATCACTTAACATACTAGAAATTCCAAGGTAATCAAATATAGGTCCTGTTTGAGAATCAAAACTCTCTCTACTTCTTGAAAAACCATAGGCGCGTCCTGGAAATAAGTCTAAAAGGCGATCGGGCAACGATAGATTTTTTGGTTTAAGAGTTGAAAGAATTGAACGAAGGGCTTCTTTTTGAAAACTTTTATTTACTATTTCTGTTTTTGGAACATTTCCATTAGTTTTAACTGCATAGCTATATTCTTGTCCAGCAATGATTTTTGTGACTGCTTCAATTTGATATCGGTGCAGAAGATAAATAGGAACCAAACGGTCTTCTAATAAAGAGACTGTTTCATTTTCTTTTATATGGTTTATATAAAAATTATCTAATGCTATCTTTCTAATTTTTAAAATATTGCTTAATTCATCTATTGCATTATCTCCATTATCCCATAAATGAGCAGATGGATGAGCTCCACCAACTGCTCTTGCATCATAGTCTGATATAAATTTGTACCCGTCTTTAATGCTTTTTTCTATTATATTTTGCAGGGCCTTATCCTCTTCAACAGATTCATGAAAATGACTGTAACTATAGGCTACTGAGATTTTATCCCAATCACCAATTCCATCTTTGTAAGCATCTTCATAATTTATTTTATCATTAATCAATTTTAATTTTGGGTGGGGATAATCCATAACAGATGCACGATTTTTTGCACTTGCAGCAAAATTATGAGCAAAACCAAGTGTGTGTCCAATTTCATGAGCTGATAACTGCTTAATTCTGCTAAGTGCTAAATCCAATATTTGTTGATCTTTATTTTCATTAAGTAGATAAGGATCTTCAGTTAAACCAAGTGCTATGAGAAAATCCTGTCTAATTCTCAGGCTGCCTAAACTAACGTGTCCTTTTATAATTTCACCTGTTCTTGGATCAATTACACTAGCGCCATAACTCCATCCTCTAGTAGACCTGTGAACCCATTGAATAACATTATATCTCACGTCTAATGGATCTGCATCCTCTGGAAGTATTTCTATTTTGAAGGCATTTTTAAATCCAATATTTTCAAAAGCATCATTCCACCATCTACCTCCCTCTATAACTGCAGATTTTATCGGTTCTGGAATTCCTGGATCTACATAATAAACTATTGGATTTATTACATCACTAAAAGGCATATCAGGATTTATTTTCTCTAATCGATGTTTTATGATAAAATCTTTAATTAAAGGTTCATTTACTGGTGATGAATAATCAAAATATTTAAAGGGTATTGCACCGCTTCTCGGATCAAATTTTCTTGGCTTAAAATTTTCATCAGGTAATTTTACAAATGAATGGTGCTGATTTACTGTCACAGCTTGAGGTGTTGGTGTTACAGATCGAATTAAAGAACCCTTTGGATCGCCTTTAAAAGTCAACATTGCATCAAACTCAACATTATTAGGAAAGGACTTAGTTTTTTTATGATTAATAACAGAACGAGAATTATCAACTTTATAATTACCTTCTCCTATATTCTTCAATCGCAGTGATACTCCATGTGCATCCTGTAATAAAAAAGAAGTAAGATTTATATAGTATTTACCTTTTACTACTTTTTCAATATCAAATCCATAAAGAACAGACTTAGCAAAAGCTTCTTTTACAGATTGTTTTTCAAACTTGTTTTCTGTGACAGCTCGAAATTTAAGATTTGGTTGAATCAAAAATATCTTATTGCCAATTTTTTCAAAGAAAACTATTCTTTCCTGACCTAATTGCCCTCGATCTAAACCTATATCATTATTACCAATACCAGTGCTCAGGCTATTAACATAAAGAAACTCTTTTTTAAATTCATCTATCTCAAGTATTACTTCATTTGTAGACTCTTTTAGAAAAAAAGTGAAAAACCCTTTATTTTTTTTTGTATTGTCAAAAATATTAAAGTCACTAGGTTCTGATTTATCTTTAATTTTTTGAGAATGACCAATACCTAGGATCAACAAAAAGAAAAGCCAAAAAATATTTTTATGACACATTAGAATTAGAAATAAGTTATAAAATAATTATATTCAGCTAAAAATAGGAAAATAGATTTATATATTTTTGCTTAAATATACAACATGATTACTTCAGATCAACATAAAGAACTTATTGATCGCCTTGGTGCGTTAAGGAGGTATCTTTGACATTGATGAAAAAACAAATAAAATAAACTCTTTAGAAAATCTTACTCTACAGCCAAATTTTTGGGATAATTCAAAAAAGGCTGAAGAGCTTATGCGTCAAATTAAAGGGCTAAAAAAATGGGTTCATGATTACAGCATATTAAAAGAAAAAATAGATGACTTAGAGGTTTTAATTGGATTTTATAAAGAAGGAGAGATCAATGAAAATGAAGTTTTTAAAAATTATGAGAACATAATCAAACTATTTGAAGAAGTAGAGTTTTGCAACATGCTTTCTGAAGAAAATGATTCTTTAAATGCTATTCTTCAAATTACAGCTGGAGCAGGTGGAACTGAGAGTTGTGATTGGGCAGAAATGTTAATGCGGATGTATTTGATGTGGTCTGAAAAAAGAGGTTTTAAAATAAATGAGTTAAATAATCAAGCTGGAGATGTAGCGGGAATAAAAACTGTTACTCTTGAGATTTCAGGAGATTATGCTTTTGGATGGTTGAAAGGAGAAAATGGTGTTCATAGACTTGTACGTATTTCTCCTTTTGATAGTAATGCAAAAAGACATACTTCATTTGCATCCGTATATATTTATCCTTTTATAACAAGTGATATAGAAATAGAAATTAATTCATCTGATATTTCTTGGGAAACAATGAGATCTAGTGGGGCTGGAGGACAAAGTGTTAATAAAATTGAAACAGCAGTTCGCTTAAGACATGCACCATCTGGAATAATTATCGAAAATTCTGAAACAAGATCTCAATTGGAAAATAAAAATAAAGCTATGCAATTACTTAAATCGCAGTTATATCAAATTGAAATTGATAAAAAAAATTCTGAAAGACAACAGATTGAATCTGCAAAAAAGAAAATTGAATGGGGTTCACAGATTAGAAACTATGTAATGCACCCATATAAATTAATTAAAGATTTGCGTTCTGAAATTGAGACAACTGAGATTGAAAATGTAATGAATGGAGACATAGATATATTTTTGAAGAGTTACTTAATGAGTTCAAAAAAAAAATAACATAATAATGTCTGTATATAAAAATATAATTTTTGATTTAGGTGGAGTTTTAATTGATTGGAATCCAGAGTATGTTTACTTAAAAGAATTTAAGAATGATAGAAAAAAAATGAAATGGTTTTTTGATAATATATGCACCTTTGATTGGAATGAAAATCAAGATGCTGGATATCCATTAAATAAAGCAACTGAAGAAAGGGTAAAATTATTTCCACAATATGAACATTTAATAAGAATTTATTATGGGCGCTGGGAAGAAATGCTTGGAGGCCCAATTAATCATAGTGTTAACATCTTAAAAAGAATTAAAAAAATAAATAAATTTCGTGTTTTTGCTCTTACAAATTGGAGCGGAGAAACTTTTCCAAAAGCATTGAAGAAATTTGATTTCTTAGGTTTATTTGAAGGGATAGTTGTTTCTGGAGATGAGAAGACTAGAAAACCGTTTGAAAAAATTTACAGAATCGCCCTTGATAGGTTTAAAATTGAACCTACTGAAAGTATTTTTATTGACGATAATTTAAGAAATATAAAAGCGGCTGAAAATTTAAAAATTAAAGGAATTCATTATAAAAATCCTGATGAATTTGAAATTGAGTTAAAAAATTTAAATATAATATAGTTTTGCTCCTAAAAGGGCATATTGTCATCCTCAGGATTATTACCAGAATTTAAATCAGAATTTTCTAAATCATTTGGATTCATTCTAGATTCGAAGTGATCAGACGAATCATAACTCTGAATATCTTCAAACTTTCCTAAAGTTGCTACAAATTTTAATCTTATTTTATCAAGTCCACCATTACGGTGTTTAGCAACAATAAGTTCAGCTTGACCACTTGTAGGAGATCTTTCATCATCATCCCATTCTTGAATTCCATAATATTCAGGACGATAGATAAAGGAAACTATATCTGCATCTTGCTCAATAGCACCAGATTCTCTCAAATCAGAAAGCTGAGGTCTCTTTGGTCCAGACCTTGTCTCAACTGCTCTTGATAATTGAGAGAGAGCTATTATAGGGATATTTAATTCCTTAGCAAGAGACTTTAAATTTCTTGAGATATTTGAAATTTCCTGCTCTCTGTTTCCCGCGGAATTATTATTACCCAAAGTCATAAGCTGAAGATAATCTACTATTATAAGCTTAATTTTATGCTGAGAAACTAATCTTCTGGCTTTTGCCCTCAAATCAAAAATAGAAAGACCTGGAGTGTCATCTATAAAAAGTGGAGCTTTTTCAAGATCCCCTACTTTAACATTGAGTTGTTTCCATTCATGATCCACTAATTTTCCTGTTCTTAATTTTTCAGATGATAAACCTGTTTCAGCAGAAATAAGTCTTGTAATTAACTGAACAGATGACATCTCTAATGAAAAAAAAGCAACTGGCACCTTTACGTTAACTGCAATATTTCTTGCCATTGATAAAGAAAGAGCTGTTTTACCCATACCAGGTCTTGCAGCAATGACTATTAAATCGCTAGGTTGCCAACCAGAAGTTAAATTGTCAAGTCTTTCAAAGCCTGTGCTTACACCACTTAATCCTTCTTGATTAGCTATTTCTTCAATTTTTTTCTTAGCTAAAAAAACTAAATTTTGGGCAGTATCAGATGATTTCTTTATGTTCCCTTGTGTTATTTCATATAGTTTTGATTCAGATTCATCTAATAAATCAAATACATCTACAGAGTCCTTATATGAAGATTCAATTATTTCATTTGAAATTTTAATTAAACTTCTTTGAATAAATTTTTGTAAAATAATCCTTGCGTGAAATTCAATATGGGCAGAGGAAGAAACTTTTTGAGTAAGATTTATTAGATAATAATCCCCCCCAACAATATTTAATTTCCCCTTTTTTTTAAGATCAGACGAAACTGTTAGTAAATCTATGGGCTCAGAATTTTGAAAAAGAGTGTGAATTGACTCAAAAATATGCTTGTGTCCAGTTTTATAAAAAGCTTCTGGCTGAAGTAAATCAATAACTTCATCAACTCCTTTCTTGTCAATTAGCATAGCACCTAAAACTGCTTCTTCTAAATCTAAAGCTTGAGGGGGTAGTTTAGCATTTTTTAAATTGATAACCGTTCCTGAATCATCATTTTTAATATCAATTGATCTGCTTTTTTCCATACTGTAAATTTAGCCTCTTTATCAAATCAAAATAATTAATAATAAAACTTTTATCATATGAAATTGAACAAAATAGATGTTTATAAAAAATTAAAAATGTTAATAAGATTAAAAAAAGAATAATGGTCTAATCTTTAAACATACCCATTTTTGAAAATTTTTCTCTCCTTAGTTGAATTCTTTTTCTAGGTTCAATTTCAACTAATTTCTTGTATGACTCTAAAATCTGTTTTTTGACGGTTTTATATGTTTTTTCTCTAAAATTATGAGCTCCACCTAATGGCTCTTTTATAATTTTATCAACTAAATTAGCTCTAAACATATCAT
>PBWA01000009.1 GCA_002728855.1 Flavobacteriaceae bacterium | reverse complement strand
TTTTCTTGAATTTGAAATACCAAGTACTCTTATCTTTAAACCTAAAAATTCCCTGAGATAATTTTGCTGGAACTTTATTTGATCCAATAACTTTCCACCAACATTTCCAACACCAATGATAAATAAATTCAATTGCTTAATTTGTGACTCAAAAAATCTTTCATGTAAAGAATTAAGTGCTTTATTTAGATTTTTTTTATTAATAATTAATGAGATATTTCTTTCAGACGCTCCTTGAGCTATTGCTTTAATGTTTATGTTATTTTTACCCAGAGTACTAAATAACTTACCACTTATTCCTTGATGATTTTTCATTTTATCGCCCACAATTGCAATATTTACCATATTTTTTTCAATACGTGCGGGGCTAATTTTACCTAATGATATTTCGTTTGAAAATTTATTATCAAGAGTCTTTTTTGCATTTTCATCAAACTCTGTTTTTACTGCAATACATATAGAATGTTCTGATGAGGCTTGAGTAATCATTATAACATTGATATTTTTTTCAGATAATGCATCAAACATTCTTTTAGCAAAACCAGTAACTCCAACCATTCCACTTCCTTCTATATTTATCAAACTAACATCATCAATATGACTAATGCCCTTAACAACAACCTTATTGTGAGAAGATATCTCACTTATTTTTGTTCCTGGATCTTTTGGGCTGAAAGTATTTTTAATTAATAGGGGAATTCTTTTATTAATGAGTGGTTGTATTGATGGAGGATATATTACTTTTGCACCAAAATGAGACAGTTCCATAGCCTCATAATAGCTTAATTTACTTATCGGTATTGCTTGATTCACTATAGTTGGATTTGCTGTATACATTCCACTTACATCAGTCCATATTTCTAAAGAATCTGCATTCAAATGATTTGCAATTATTGCGGCTGAAAAGTCTGATCCTCCCCGTCCTAGTGTAGTTATCTCATCATTTCTGTCACTTGAAATAAACCCGGGAAAAACAAGGACATTTTTTAATTCTGATTTAAAATGCTCACTAAATTTTTTACCTGTAAACTCATCGTCCAAAATTTGAACTCCATCTTCTAATTTTGTCCTTACAAATAATCGAGAATCTTTATGCTCAGATTCGATGCCATTATGAATAAATATTTCGTTGATTATATGACTGGACATTATTTCACCATAACCTGAAATAGTATATAAATTTTTATTTGTTATTTCTTTCCATAAAGAAATGGAATCTAATAATGACTCTATTTCATTCAAATGCTTTTTAACAAAACTGATTGATTTACTTTGATATTCAAATGGAATGAAGTCTTTTATTGGCTCAAGATTTATCTTTTCAATTTTTGAAATTAATGATTTATACTCATCCTTTTTTTGGGTTTTAGCTAATTCAAGGCAATCTAATAAATGATCTGTGACATTTGCAATTGCTGATACAACAATGCAAAGTTTATCACTTTCATTTTTTATGATTTCAATAACATTTGAAATAGATTTTGAGCTAGAAATTGATGAGCCTCCAAATTTAAGTACTTTCATTTTTATAATTTTTACAAATTAATGAGATATTTTATCAAATTTATGATGACAAAAAGATAAATATTTATGAACTATAAATTAAAAGATTACCCCATAGGGGTTTCTGATGAGATCGATACATTAAAATTTTCTAGGCCTTTTAAAGATGAGATAAACAAGTTCAATTTTAACAGATATAAATTGATCATAATTGCAAAAATATTAGAAATGATTAAATTTTAGCTAAATTAAGCCCCAATTCTTTTTTTTCCGATAGTAAAACTTAACTTTTCTTCTCCTTCATTATGATCCAAAGTAATGATGTCTCCCTCTTTTATTTTATTAGCAACGACATTCTCTGCCAAGAGATCTTCTACATAATTTTGGATTGCCCTGTTTAATGGTCTTGCACCGTATTTTCTGTCGTAGCCTTTTTGTATAATAAAATCTTTTGCCTTTTTAGAAAGCTCAAGCCCATAACCTATTTTATTAATTCTAGCAAATAATTTGTCTAGTTCTAAATCAATAATTTTACTAATCTCTTTCTTTTCTAATGTATTAAAAATAATTACATCATCTATTCTATTTAAAAACTCAGGTGAGAATGTTTTTTTAAGTGCATTTCTAATTAGATTTTTTTCAATTTCAGGTGCCTGAGCTTTTCTTGTGGAAGTTTCAAAGCCAACACCAGCCCCAAAATCCTTTACTTCTCTAGCGCCAATATTTGACGTCATTATTATAATTGTATTTTGAAAATTAATTTTTCTTCCCAAACTATCGGTAAGAAACCCGTCGTCCAGAACTTGTAAGAGCATATTAAATACATCAGGATGAGCTTTCTCAACTTCATCTAATAAAATCACAGAATAAGGTCTTCTCCTAACTTTTTCACTTAATTGCCCACCTTCTTCGTAACCAATGTATCCAGGAGGAGCTCCAATTAATCGAGAGATAGCAAATTTTTCCATATACTCACTCATGTCAACTCTAATTAGGTTTTCTTCTGAATCAAAAATTTCTTTGGCCAATATTTTAGCTAAATGTGTTTTACCTACTCCTGTTGGACCAAGAAATATGAATGAACCAATTGGTTTTTCAGGATTTTTTAATCCAGCTCTATTTCTTTGTATAGCTTTAGAAACTTTTGCAACAGCTTCACTTTGACCAATAATTTTACTTTCAATTGAACTAGACAGATTATTTAACTTATTTTTTTCACTTTTTACAATTTTGGTTACTGGGATATTAGTTATCATTGATACAACATCTGCAATGTGTTCTTCATCGACAGAAACACGATTCATTTTTGATTCTTCATGCCAACGCTCTTGTGCTTCCTTAAGTTTTCTTTCAACTCGTTTTTCATCATCACGAAGTTTTGCAGCTTCTTCATATTTTTGTTTTCTAACTACTGAATTTTTTTCATCTCTGACCTTATCAAGCTCTTCCTCAAGTTTTATGATCTCCTCTGGAACATCCATGTTGTTGATATGAACTCTCGAGCCAGCTTCATCAAGCGCATCAATTGCTTTGTCAGGAAGATATCTGTCAGTAACATATCTATCTGTTAAATCTACACAAGCCTCTATTGCTTTTTCTGAATATGTTACATTGTGATGATTTTCATATCTCTCTTTGATATTTTTAAGAATCTCTAGGGTTTCTTCAACTGTTGTTTCCTCTACCAGTACTTTTTGGAACCTTCTTTCAAGCGCACCATCTTTTTCAATATTTTGTCTATATTCATCAAGGGTAGTAGCTCCTATACATTGAATTTCTCCTCTTGCTAAAGCAGGTTTAAACATATTGGATGCATCTAAACTTCCAGTAGCACCTCCTGCACCAACGATTGTATGAATTTCATCAATGAATAAGATAACATTGTCATTTTTTTCTAATTCATTCATCAAAGCTTTCATTCTTTCTTCAAATTGCCCTCGATATTTTGTTCCTGCAACCAGACTTGCTAAATCTAATGAGACAACCCGCTTCCCATAAAGAATTCTTGAGACCTCTTTATTAATTATTCTAAGGGCTAATCCCTCAGCAATAGCTGATTTACCAACACCTGGTTCCCCTATTAACAAAGGATTATTTTTTTTTCTTCTACTGAGAATTTGAGAAACTCTTTCTATTTCTTTGTCTCTACCTATTACTGGGTCAAGCTTATTTAGTTGAGCTAGTGCAGTAATATCACGACCAAAATTATCTAGTACAGGAGTTTTGGATTTTGTAGTTCCTCTGGATTCTGGAGAAGGAATAAATGGGTTTTCTTTTGGTTGATCCTCTTTTTCATCTGAAAAGGTAGATGAAGAAGGAAGCTCTTCAAAATCATTATCATCACTAGCTAACATTAATTTAAACTGTTCCTTTACGGTTTCATAATCAACATTTAAGTTTAACAGTAATTTTGTTGTAGGATCATTTTCATTTCTAAGTATGCAAAGCAATAGGTGAACTGTATTAATTAGTTCGCTCTGAAATAACTTAGCTTCCAAAAAGGTTGTTTTTAATGCACGTTCAGCTTGTCTTGTTAAATGCAGATTTTTTTTATGATTAATTTCATTTGGAGCTTCAATAGAAGAGGGATTTAAAATTTCAATTTTCTTTCTGAGATCCTCTAAGTTTAAATCTATTGATTTTAATATTGATATGGCTTTACCTTCACCATCTCTTAGAATGCCCAACATCAGATGCTCAGTACCTATGAAACTATGCCCTAATCTTAAAGCCTCTTCCTTGCTGTAAGAAATTACATCTTTGACTCTTGCTGAAAAATTATCATCCATATAAATTTATCTATAAATGATTGATCCAAAATTTATTTGCTGCTAATTGACAAAAAAAATATCATTTAGAAAAATAGTTTAGAAAAAAAATGTATCGTTTTTTTAGATTAATATGTTAATAAATTGGTTAATAAAGGATTTTGTGATGACTATTAAATCTTAGCTATTAAATTAATTTAGCAATATATAACACATAGATTATGAGTGAAAGTGATAGACTAATACCAATAAATATTGAAGATGAGATGAAGTCGTCTTACATTGATTATTCAATGTCTGTAATTGTTTCAAGAGCATTACCTGATGTAAGAGACGGCCTGAAACCTGTACACCGAAGGGTTCTTTTTGGCATGTATGATATGGGTATTAGATCAAGTTCTGCATATAAAAAATCTGCAAGAATAGTTGGAGAGGTCATGGGTAAATATCATCCACATGGTGATAGTTCTGTTTATGACTCGATGGTTCGAATGGCTCAAACATGGAGTCTTAGATATTTGTTAGTTGATGGGCAAGGTAATTTTGGCTCTGTTGATGGAGATAGTCCTGCAGCAATGAGATATACTGAAGCCAGAATGCAAAAAATTTCTGAAGATCTTTTAGCGGATATAGATAAAGATACTGTTGATCTTCAATTGAACTTTGATGATAGCTTAAAAGAGCCAACAGTTTTACCAAACAGAATACCAAATTTATTAATTAATGGCGCGTCAGGAATAGCAGTTGGGATGGCTACTAATATGCCACCACATAATCTAACAGAGGTTATTAATGGAATTACAATGTATATCGAAAATAATGATATAACCATTGAAGAACTTATGCAGGAAATAAAGGCGCCAGATTTTCCAACAGGTGCCACTATCTATGGTTATGAAGGTGTTAAGGATGCCTTTTTAACAGGAAGAGGTAAAGTAGTGATAAGAGCTAATGCTACAATTGAATCAATAAATGATCGTGAATGCATAGTAGTGACAGAGATACCCTATCAAGTTAATAAAGGAGAGATGATCAGAAAGACTGCTGAGATGATCAATGATGGTAAAATTGAGGGTATTAGTAATATTCGGGATGAGTCTGATAGAAAAGGCATGAGAGTTGTTTACATACTCAAACGTGATGCTATTCCTAATATCGTACTTAATAAACTATATAAATACACACAGCTTCAGTCATCTTTTAGTGTTAATAACATAGCCTTAGTTAATGGAAGACCTAGACTTTTAAACCTTAAAGAGCTCATTCATTATTTTGTTAATCACAGACATGATGTGGTTGTTAGAAGAACAAAATTTGAACTAAAAAAAGCTGAAGAACGAGCTCACATATTAGAGGGTTTAATCATTGCATCAGACAATATTGATAACGTTATCAAAATTATCCGTGCCTCTTCTGATGCTGATCAAGCTAGGGAAAAGTTAATGAAAACATATAAATTAACTGAGATACAGGCAAAGTCGATAGTTGAGATGAGACTAAGGCAGTTAACTGGACTTGAGCAAGACAAATTAAGAACTGAACATAGTGAATTAATTAAGACCATAGCAGATCTTAAAGATATTTTAGACAAAAAAGATCGTCGAATGGAAATAATTAAAGATGAGCTTTTAAAAGTCAAAGAAAAATATGGAGATGAAAGAAGATCTCAAATTAATTATGCTGGAGGTGATTTCAGTGTAGAAGATATGATACCCAATGAAAAAGTTGTAATCACTATTTCTCATGCTGGCTATATAAAAAGAACACCACTCTCTGATTACAAAATTCAAAATAGAGGCGGTGTTGGAGCTAAAGCATCTACAACCAGAGATCAAGATTTTCTAGAATATTTATTTGTAGGCACTAATCATCAGTACATGTTATTTTTCACTCAAAAAGGAAAATGTTTTTGGATGCGTGTTTTTGAAATACCAGAGGGATCAAGAACATCTAAAGGAAGAGCAATACAAAATTTAATCAGTATAGAACAAGACGATCGGGTAAAAGCTTTTATTTGCACTCAAGATTTGAAGAACGAGGACTATATAAATAGTCATTATGTGATTATGGCTACAAAAAAAGGTCAAGTTAAGAAAACTTCACTTGAAAAGTATTCTAGACCAAGAGCCAACGGAATTAATGCTATAACAATTAGGGACGATGATGAACTTTTAGAAGCAAAGTTAACAAATGGTAATAGTCAGATTTTCTTAGCTGTAAAGTCTGGAAAGGCCATTCGATTTGAAGAAAGTAAGACAAGGCCCATGGGTAGGAATGCTTCAGGAGTTAGAGGTATAAGACTTGCAAATGAGAATGATGAGTTAGTTGGAATGGTTTCTGTTAATGATATGGATACAAATATTCTGGTGGTTTCACAAAATGGCTATGGTAAAAGATCAAATCTTGAAGACTACAGGATAACAAATAGAGGAGGAAAAGGAGTCAAGACAATTTCTATAACTGAAAAAACAGGTGATCTAGTTACAATTAAAAACGTGACTGATCTAGATGATCTTATGATAATTAATAAATCTGGAATAGCCATAAGAATTGCTGTATCAGATTTAAGAGTTATGGGTAGAGCTACTCAAGGCGTGAAACTTATAAATATTAAAGAAAATGATTCTATTGCTGCAGTGGCTAAAGTTATGAAAGATGATGAGGAGGTTGAAGATGTAAATGATATTGAAGTCGAAGATGACACAATTGTAAAATAATTATAAATTTGTTCTATGATAAGAATCTGTTTTGCAATTGCACTTTTAATATCGGTATCAGGATTTGCTCAAAAGAAGGAGCTAAGAAAAGCTCAAAAGCTTTTTAGCGAAGGAAAAGTTGATGAGTCTTTTAAAATGCTCGAAGATAATGATGCTTTATTTGATGCTGCTGATGATAAAACATTAGCAAGTTACAGTCTTCTTCTTGCAAAGATTGCTAGATCCAAATCAGAGTTTAAAAAAGCATATGATTTTTTATCTCCAATAACAAACTCTCCCTCTGTTAAAACTGATGTTTCCAATGAGTTAAATCAATTAACAAATGATTTAATAAATAGTGCAATTAAAGACAATGAAATAAAGGAGTTTTCTGCTTCTGCAAAAAAGCTTTTTTTAGCCTATTCTATATCGCCAGAAACAAATAGTGATTATTTATATTTTGCTGCATCTGGTGCTGTAAATGCAAAAGATTATGATTTAGCCTTAGAATACTATTTAATGCTAGAAGAGATTAAATATGATGGTGTTACAACAAAATACTTTGTCACAGAAGTTGAATCTGAAAATGAAATTGAAGTTGCTAAATCAGAATATGATCTCTATAAAAAAACAAAGCAATATAAAGACTTCAGAGAAGAGCAAACAGAGTCTAAATTTCCAGAAATTGTTAAAAATATCGCCCTCATTTTCGCTCAAAAAGGTGATAATGAAAAAGCATTTGCTGCCATAAAAAAAGCAAGAGAAGAAAATCCAAATGATATTAATTTGATTCTAACTGAAGCAAACATTTATATTGAATTAGATGAAAAAGAAAAATTTGGACAGTTAATGAGTGAGGCAATTTCAATGGATCCAAATAATGGAAATTTATACTATAATTTGGGTGTTGTAACTAGGGATCTTGGAAATCTAAGCTTGGCAAGAGAATATTATGAAAAGGCTATTGAGTTAGATCCAAACCTTGAAAATGCATATTTAAATTTAGTATCCTTAATTCTTGAAGGTGAATCTGCTATTGTTGAGGAAATGAATAGTCTAGGCACTTCTAATGCTGAAAATAGAAGGTATGACCTGTTAAA
This sequence comes from Flavobacteriaceae bacterium, assembly GCA_002728855.1. Classification (GTDB taxonomy): domain Bacteria; phylum Bacteroidota; class Bacteroidia; order Flavobacteriales; family Flavobacteriaceae. The sequence continues at coordinate 23,142 of PBWA01000009.1, read as the reverse complement.
AGAGAAAAGAGAAGATTTATATCGAGAGTGTATACCAATCTTATTAAAAATTATTGAAATTGATAAGAATAAAGAAGCTGTCAAGACTTTGATGAATATTTATGGAACTATAGGGGATACAGCTGGATTTAAATCAATGAAAGCTATTCTTGAAGAATAGTTTTTATACTCTTCCTTTTATTAAATTTACATTTCAATTTGTTTAAAATGGTTAAAGCTTTTTGGAACTTTCTTTTGAATAATAAAGACTCTATCTATAAGATATTCTTAATCATAAGCTGTAGCATTTTGACTGTGTATTTTTTTCCTAGCGGGGGAAAGTTTAAATATAACTTTCAGAAGGGAAGGCCATGGCAATATAATACTCTTTATGCACCATTTGATTTTGCCATTTTAAAATCAGATGAGGAATTAGAAATAGAAAAAAATGAATTATTAAATAAAAACAGTAATTATTATCGTTACGATGAGAGTATTTTTGAACAGGTTAAACTTTCTTATGAAAACAATTTTTCAAATTTTGTTTTACTTCCAGCATCTGATGTAAATTATATGGATGCATATAATTATGGATTGAGTTTACTTGAAGAGATATATTCCATCGGAGTCCTTCCACTAGGCCTCGAAAATAATGGAAATGATATTATTTTTTTAGTTAAAGGAAACACGGAGACTAATATAGATATTAATGATTTTTTTAAAATTGAAGATTTAAAAAATTGGATTAGTCAAGAAGTAAGTAATCAGAGTTTTAATGGTTTTGGTGACTCTTTCTATTCCCTTTTTTTTGAAATTATTCAGCCTAATATTTTTTTTGAAAAAGAGTTTACTGAAAACATAATTGAATCTTTATTAAATAATATTTCTCCATATCGGGGAATTATTCCAGAAAATTCAATAATTATTTCTAAAGGCGAGATTGTTATGGGTGAAAACCTACAGGTCTTATTATCATTACAAACAGAATATGAATCTCAACTCTGGTCAGAATACAGCTACTATTGGATTATTTTGGGATACTCTATTCTAGCAGTAATTACATTTTTAACTCTATTGCTTTTCATTTATAATTATCGCTCTGAGCTTTATTTAAGTAATAAAAAAGTAACTTTTATATTTCTAAATGTTGTTGCTGTGATCTCCCTGACAACACTTGTTGTTAATTTTAACGCTGATTATACTTTTGCTATTCCAATATGTATATTACCTCTAATTCTTAAAACATTTTTTGATCCAAGGCTAGGTCTTTTTGCTCATGTAATTGCAATCTTAACTCTTGGATTTATTGTTCCAAATAGTTTTGAATTTGTCTTTTTGCAAATAATTGCTGGAATCGTAATAATTCAATCTGTTACTCAACTTCAAAACAGGGCAAATTTATTTATTACTGTTGCACAAATAGTTTTAATTTATATTGTTGGATATGTTGCTTTTACCTTAATTAGAGAGGGTAGCATAAGTGAAGTAAATCCTAATATAATCGGTTTATTTTTAATCAATGGACTATTGACATTATTTGCTCAACCTCTTATATATTTGTATGAAAAAGCTTTTAATTTGGTTTCAGATGTATCTTTATTAGAACTTTCTGACACCAACTCACCTTTATTAAGGGATTTATCAAATAAAGCTCCAGGAACATTTCATCATTCCCTTGAAGTTGCTAACTTATCTGAAACAGCTGCCAGTGCTATTGGAGCAAATACACTTCTTGCACGCGTTGGCGCTCTTTATCATGACATTGGAAAAATAAATAATCCAAGTTTTTTTACCGAAAATCAAACAAGCAGATATTCTCCACATAAAAAACTCACACCAATTGAAAGTGCTAAAATCATTATCGATCATGTAAGCGATGGTGTTTCAATTGCAAAGAAGAATAAATTGCCAAATCGTGTTATTGATTTTATCAGAACTCATCATGGAACAAGTAAAGTATACTATTTTTTTAAAAAGGCCATCGATAGTAAAGACATTAAATTTGATGAGAATGATTTTACATATCATGGACCTAAACCATTTTCAAAAGAAACAGCGGTATTAATGATGGCCGACTCAGTAGAAGCCGCATCAAAAAGTTTAAGAGATCCAGATATCAATCAAATTACTGATTTTGTCAATTCAATCATTGACAAGCAAGTTGAAGAAAAGCAGTTCTCAGAATGTCAAATTACATTTGCAGATATAGAAACAGTTAAGAAAGTTTTGATTAAGAAATTAACGAATATCTACAATTTGAGAATTGAATATCCCAAATGATTTTTCTTTAAGGATTTACACTTGTTTAATTTTTTAATAAAGATTAAATTGCACTCCATTTAAACAGGAGGGGTGCCAGAGTGGTAATGGAGCAGATTGCTAATCTGTCAACGTGTAAGCGTTGCCTGGGTTCGAATCCCAGTCCCTCCGCAAAATAGGCTAAAAGATTAACTTTTTTTTTGTTTGGTATCACCTGATTTACAATAATTAAATACTTTAATATTCCAATTTTTACTATATTAACATTTCATAAATTCCAAATCATATAAAATGAAAAAATATATTATAATTTTAGTTGGCTTTTTGACACTTTCATCATGTGGTGCAGATCAAGCTACAGTTGACAAGATGACTAATGAAATGTGTGAAGCTTTAAGTGGAGTAGATACAAGTGATCTTTCCTCTTTAATGGATGCTGCTATTGCAATGATGGATGTTACATCTAAAGAAGATGAATACAGTTCAGTCACTCAGGCACAAATGGAGTCATCAATGAAAGAGAAATGCCCAGACAGTTGGAAAGTTTTTGAAGAAATTTTAGCTATGGGCGAATAATAAAAACCCCGAAAGGGGTTTTTTTTATTGTTTAATCTATTCATTTAACTATTATAATTTATGCCTTTATTGATTGTAATCACATCAATAAGTTTACTCTTCATTCTTATATCACTATTAAGATTAAATGCCTTTATCTCATTTGTAATTATCTGTCTTTTTGTAGGGCTGTTTCAGGGTATGCCCCTAGATGATATCATTTTATCCATACAAGAGGGAATTGGAGATACCTTAGGATTCTTAGTTATGATATTAGGCTTTGGAGCTATGCTTGGTAAATTAGTTGCAGATAGTGGAGCTGCTCAAAGAATTACTACTAAACTTGTTTCAAGTTTTGGGCTTAAATATGTTCAATTTGCATTGGTATTGGCAGGATTCATAGTTGGAATTCCAATGTTCTATTCCGTCGGTTTTGTGATTCTAGTTCCATTGGTATTTACAATAGCATCATCAACTGGTCTGCCATTAATTTATGTTGGCCTACCCATGCTTGCATCATTATCAGTTACTCATGGATTTTTACCTCCTCATCCTGCCCCAACGACAATAGCTGCAATGTTTAATGCTGATATTGGAAAGACATTACTTTATGGTGTAATTATTGCTATTCCAACTATTATGGTTGCAGGGCCATTATTTTCAAGATCGATTAAGCACATTAAAGCATCTCCATTAAAAGAATTTTATAATCCAGTGGTTATGAGTGATGAACAGATTCCTAGTATGACGATTAGCACTCTTACTGCTTTATTTCCTGTAATATTGATAATGATCTCTTCATTTATAGAAAACTTCATTTCAGGAAATTTTATTTTTAAAGAGGTGATCATTTTTATAGGAAATCCTGTAATTGCAATGTTAATCTCAGTTTTAGTTGCAATATATACATTAGGAATATCTAGAGGTATTAAAATTGATGATTTGATGAAATCAATATCTGAATCTGTTTCCAGCATTACAATGGTTCTGCTTATTATTGCTGGCGCAGGAGCATTAAAGCAAATTCTAATTGACAGCGGTGTTAGCGATTACATTGGTCTTCTTTTAAAAGAATCAAATTTACCCCCACTTATTTTAGCATGGTTGATTGCTACTGTAATGAGAGTTTGTGTTGGCTCAGCCACAGTTGCTGGATTAACTGCTGCCGGAATTGTTCTTCCGCTGATACAAATAGTTGATGTAAGTCCAGAGCTAATGGTTTTAGCTATTGGTTCAGGAAGCCTTATGCTCTCTCATGTAAATGATGCTGGATTTTGGATGTTTAAAGAATATTTTAATCTTTCACTTAAAGATACCTTGTCTACCTGGACTGTTATGGAGGGAATAGTTGGTTTAATGGGATTGATGGGTGTTTTAATATTAAATATATTTGTTTAAATTTTAGTTATGAATGAATCACCAACCAAGAGAATTGAATCATTAGGATTAAAGCTTCCACCAGCACCAAAGCCAGCAGGGGTATATAGGCCAACACTTTTAGTTGACAAGTTTTTATATGTCTCGGGACAAGGCCCTATGAAATTAGATGGCAATCTAATTAAAGGTAGAGTTGGGAAAGACCTTGATCTTGAGCAAGGGAAATTAGCTGCACGACAAGTTGGGTTAACTATGCTATCTTCAATTCAAAACCATTTTGGAAGCATAGATAAAATTAAACGTGTGATAAAAGTTTTAGGCATGGTTGATTGTACCGATGATTTTACCAAACAACCTCTAGTCATTAATGGATTTAGTGAATTAATGGTTGATATTTTTGGTGAGGATAATGGAATTGGTGTTCGTAGCGCTGTAGGAATGACTCTGCCTCATGGAATACCAGTGGAGATAGAAGCTATGTTTGAAATCTATTAAAAGACCATGAGATATAAATGGTTTGAAATTATTAGCCCAGAAAAAGTAATTTCTCCCTCACTTTTAGTTTTCCCAAGTAGAGTAGAGGAAAACATTAAAACAATGATTAAAATCTCAGGGGATGTAAAAAAATTACGTCCGCACATTAAAACCTACAAAATCAAAGAAATCATTCAGCTTCAGATTGATCATGGCATAAATAAGTTTAAATGTGCAACTATTGCTGAGGCTGAGCTTTTAGCTATGAGTAGAGTCAAAGACATACTTTTAGCTATTCAGCCTGTTGGAATTAATATTGATAGATTTTTTAATTTGATTAAAAAATATCCTGAATCTAAATTCTCAACCATTGTTGACAGTGAGGATATTATCGACCAGATTGACCGAAAAGCAAGCAGAAATAAGGTTATTACCCCTTTATTTTTGGACATAAATAATGGCATGAATAGAACTGGTGTACTTCCAGATGAGAAGGCAATTGATCTTTATGTGAAAATTTCCGAAAGCAAAAATTTGATCGCAAATGGACTTCATGTATATGATGGACATATTCGCGAATCTAATTTTAATTTAAGAAAAAGAGAATGTGATAAGGATTTTAAAAAAGTTGAGAAGTTGATCAAAAATCTTAAAAATTTGAATTTGGACATTAAAACTGTTATAGCTGGAGGAACTCCAACATTTCCTATTCATTCAAAAAGAAAAAATATTGAAGTTAGCCCAGGAACTTCATTGCTATGGGATGAGAGATATGGAAGTATGTTTAAAGATTTAAAATTTTTACCAGCAGCAGTTCTTTTTGGAAGATTAATTAGTAAACCAAAAAATAATTTAATCTGTTTCAATTTGGGTCATAAATCAGTTGCTGCTGAAATGAACTTCCCAAGGTTAAAATTTCTTAACTACAGTGATACAAATCAAATAGGTCAAAGTGAAGAACATCTAGTTGTTGAGTGTTTAGATAGCAGCAAATATAATATTGGAGATATATGCTATGCAATTCCTCAGCATGTTTGTCCAACAGTCCCAAAATATAATGATGTTATAACAGTTGAAAATAATAAAGTAATGGGGAATTGGAAAGTAATTGCAAGAGATTATAAAATTAATATTTGATTATTCGAGTTAAATTTTAATTAAAAGCTAATGTTAATAGTTGATTCACATCTAGATTTGGCGATGAATGCCGTTGAATGGAACAGAGATTTAACTCTAAGTGTTGAGCATATTCGAAATAGTGAATCAGGCATGAATGATAAACCCGATAGAGGTAATAATACTGTTTCACTTGAGGCGATGAGGAAAGGAAATATCGGTTTGTGCGTTGCTACGCAAATAGCTGGATGTGTGAAAGGAGAAAATCTTCAAGGTTGGAGCTCAAGTCATCAGGCTTGGGCTCAAACCCAGGGTCAATTAGCTTGGTATAAAGCCATGGAAGAATTAGGAGAGATGCGTCAAATAACCTCTCTTGATGAATTAAACAATCATCTGGAGCTGTGGATTCAAAACGTTGATAATCAAGCGATTGGATATATTCTCAGTCTAGAGGGAGCGGATTCAATCATTGACATGCAAACATTAGAAAATTCCTATCGTCAAGGATTAAGAGCGATTGGTCCTGCTCATTATGGAAAAGGTATTTATGCACATGGTACAAATTCAATAGGTGGAATTGGGTCGAAAGGTAAAGAGCTTCTTAAAAAGATCGAAGAGCTTGATTTGATATTAGACGTTACTCATCTGTGCGATCAAAGCTTTTGGGAAACTATCAATATTTATAATGGAATTTTATGGGCGAGCCATAATAATTGCAGAAAACTTGTCAATCATGAACGACAATTTTCAGACGATCAAATTAAAGAGCTAATCAATAGGGAGTCATTCATTGGAGTTGCACTAGATGCCTGGATGCTTGTCCCAAATTGGAAAAGAGGTGTCTCTTCTCCTGAATCATTAAACGTTAGTTTAGAAAACGTTGTTGATAATATTGATCATATATGTCAGCTTTCAGGCAATTCATTTCATGTAGGCATTGGTTCAGATTTAGATGGTGCTTTTGGAAATGAACAATGCCCAAGAGATTTAAATACAATAGCTGATCTTCAAAAAATTCCTAAAATTTTGAAAGAGAGGGGTTACTCTAAATCAGATATTGAAAATATAATGAGTGAAAATTTTATCAGATTTTTAAGAAATAACTGGAAATAAAAGAACATGAATGTTTTAAAAAGTATCATTGAGAATAAAATCATAGCTGTTATAAGATCAACCGTAAGTGAGAATTTAATTTCATTTATCGATATTGTTGTGGAATCAGGAATAAATTCGATAGAAGTCACTTTAACAACACCAAATGCATTATCTATAATAAAACAGTTAAGAAATAATTATGAAAATTCAATTCTTTTGGGAGCGGGAACAGTTACTGATCTTGATGGTGCAAAAAGAGCTATAGATGCAGGAGCTGAATTTATAGTTATGCCTATATATAATATTGAAGTCATCAATTATTTGAAAAATAATAGATTTCCAATTATATCTGGGGCTTTTTCTCCAACAGAAATTTATAATTCCTATCATGCTGGAGCAGATATGATTAAAATATTTCCTGCAAATCTTCTTGGGATTAAAAATTTTAAAAGCTTACAGATTATTGCACCTAAAATACCCTTAATGCTTACAGGGGGTATAACTACTGATAACTCAAGAGAATGGTTAGATTCAGGAGCAGATGTTTTGGGTATAGGAAGTAGTTTAATTAATGATCAGATTATTTCAAGTAAAGATTATGACAAACTTAAATTAAACTCTAAAAAAATTTTAGAATCAATTAAATAAACGTTAAAATCTACCACTTTTTTAATCCAAGTAGTTTTTCTCCGAGAGATGATAATTTTGCAGTATTATATTTTTTTTGCTCCCAATTTCTTGGATCTCCTGGAAAGGCATATCCTTTTGGAGCGATTCTATTTTTCCATGAGGAAATTCTCCATTCTTTGAGCTTTATATTCTCTTCTTCAGCTGGCATCATTGATATATATTGAGCAATTCTAACTTTATCATCACTTAAATTTGGTCTAATTCCATGAGGTTGGGCACTATGAAATATTAATAGATCACCGGCTTCGAGCGGAACCTTGACAATTTTATTTTCTAACCCCTTAATATCAGGTTTAAAGTAATCTCGATTCTTTGGTTGTGTTAATTTCCATTTATCAAAGTTTTTATATAGCCAAGGAATACACTGAAAGCCACCCATATTTTGATCTGTTTGATCAGCCAGGGCAATAACGCCTTGAACATTTTGCGGCTTAGTAGCAGGATCGTAATCCCAATGAATAAATCCTTTATATTCGAAACCTGGTCTTATTGGAAAGTTAAGATTTGCACGATCTATTGTAACCCATAATTTATCAGTACCCCAGATATCAACAAAAGAGTCATAAACTCTTTTTTCCTGTCTGTTATTCCATAAATACGAATTATTATAGACCTCTACCATTCCAGTACCAGCTAATTCTTTCATTTGCATTTCTGCTCTAGGGCTAGTGTACCATGTATTTTTATTATTAGGATCTTTTTCTTCAAACTCCCATAAAAATGATGCTGTTTTAGCTGCCTGCTGTTTTGAGATTGCGTTTTTAATTACAACGTAACCATTCTCTAACCAAAAATTCCATTGCTCCATACTTAGAACTCTTAAACTATCCTTGTCAGCATGTGTTCTCAGTTTTACCTCACTAGTCTTAGCTACGGATGGGTTTCCAGGAATGTCATCATGATCATTGTACTTATTCATTTTCTTTTATCTTACAGATAAATATAATAAAAAATAATGCTACCACTGATGATTGAAATCTTTCATTTCAGGTTCATTTTTAAATTTTAAACCGTGCATACCAAACAAGTCTCTTTGAGCTTGAATCATTACTGAAGGCAATGATTTGTTTGTAAATGATAAAAAGAAATTAAGTGATGACGAATGAACTGGCAAAGTGCAATTAAGATTTATAGCAACTGAGACCATTTCTGATAAGCTGGGATAAAGTTTTTTTAATTTCATTACAATATTCTTGTGAAGTAGGGGATGTTTTAATGATTTATTTGATAGTACTTTAATCCAATCATTCATCAAGTTAGATCTGATAATACAACCATTTGTCCATATTCTGGCAATTTCAGATAGGTTAAGATTCCAATTGTATTTTAATGAAGTTTTTTCCAGTAAATTAAATCCAAGACTGTGATTAATTATTCTTGCTGCAGAGTAAGCTTTTTCAATAATTTTCTCATCAATCATTCCCTTTTTTGAATTAATCTGATAAGCATTACTTGCAATCTGCCTCTCATCTGACATTAAGGATAAGTATCTGAACATTAAAGAGGAGGCAAGGGTATCAAAGGGTGCATTTGTCTCTACTGAATTGAATAAACCCCATGCGCCAGTTCCTTTACTTGAAGCTTTATCATCAATTAGATCAATAATATGGACACCTTTTACCTTAGTATTTAAAATTCTTAAAGTAATTTCTAATAGATAACTAGATAAATCATTGTTGTTCCATTTCTTAAATGTACTTGAGATCTTTTCAATATTCATATTTAAATGAAACCTCATAAGGTGATAAGCTTCAGCAATTAATTGCATTTCTGAGTATTCAATCCCGTTGTGAATAGTTTTTACCAAATGTCCTACACCGGGACCCCCTAGGTAACTACAGCAGGGGTTTCCATTATTATCAACTGCTGAAATTTTTTCAATTATAGGAGAAATCATTTGATAAACATACTTATTTCCACTAGCCATAAATGAAGCCCCATTTCTTGCTCCATGATGACCTCCAGATACACCAATCCCTAAAAAATGAATTTTTTTCTGTGCTAAAAATTTAGACCTTCTTTGGGAGTCTTTATAATAAGAATTGCCTAGATCAATTATAATGTCTCCAGGATCTAAAATCATTATTAATTGAGTCAAAACTTCATCAGTTGGGTCACCTGAGTTTATCATTAGAAAAACTTTCCTAGGAACAGTTAATGAGTTTATAAATTCCGGTAGACAATTGAACGGCATTAAATTAAATTCTTTATTTTCTTTAGCAAATTCATCAGCTATATTTTCCTCTTCTCCCTTAATTTCTCTATTATAAATAGATACTGAAAATTTTTTTTCAGATATATTTAGGGATAGATTTTTTCCCATTGTGCCCATACCGATAATTCCCAAATCACATGCTTTTTTAACTTTTTTTATAATTTGTTTGACTAATTTTTTCAATTCTATGTTAGAATCAAATCTAATCCCGTAATCTGGCACTTCAAGTGTCTTAATTTGTGATTCTAAAAGAGTAGGGGAGATAAAGTGTTCTTTCCTTGACTCCAATCTTTTTTTGAGAGTTAAGATTGGACATTGTAGAAGAATAAATTGAATAGGGATATTCATATCTCCCATAAGTATTGATCGATATGATTCTTTTAAGGCTGAGCATGCAAGAATTGCCGATCCATTCTTTTGCCAAGATTCAATATTTTTTCTTAATGTTTTAAGCCAGGGTTTTCTATCGGAATCATTTAATGAGATTCCATTTTTCATTTTTTTGATATTTGATGTCGGATGAAAATCATCAGCATCATAAAATGGAACTTTAAGTTTTTTACTTAATAATTTTCCAACAGAAGTTTTTCCACTTGCCGCTACACCATAAATTAGGTATATCATTTTTTAATCAATGACTTTATTTGAGGTAGCTATTTAAAAACGTTAAAATCTTTTCATTCCCTTCAATTTGCTGATCTTTTTTTATGAATCCATGACCTGCATCATCAAATAATACATATTCAACATAAACTCCAGCTTTTCTTGCTTCATCAACAATCTCATCAGATTCTATTTGTAATACTCTTGGATCATTAGCGCCTTGTAGAACCATTATGGGATTTTTAATATTCTTAGCGTGAAACAATGGAGAAATATTGTAAAGTCTTATTGAATCAGATGAATAAGGATCACCCATCTCTTTATAGAGCTGCTTTCTTGCTGCTTCCCAGTATGGTGGAATTGATTTTAACGTTCTAATCCAATTAGTTACCCCGTAAATATTAACACCAACTTTAAAAACATCAGGTTCAAAGGTCATTGCCGCCATTGTCATAAATCCTCCATAACTACCACCTATTATACCAATTTTGTCTGAGTCAATATAATCTTGTTCTTCAAGCCATTTTTTTCCCCAAACGCAGTCTTTTAAGTCTTTATCTCCATGATTTCTGTCATCTAATGAATAAAAAGTCTTTCCATAACCACTACTTCCTCTGTTATTTACAGCAAGAATAGCATATCCATGATTAACAAGGTATTGAATCAAGGCACGATATCCAATTCTTGATTGGCCACCTGGACCACCATGAACCCATACAAGGGCAGGAACCTTATTTTTCTTATTTGCCATTATTGGTTTATATAAAATGGAGGGTATTTCTAATCCATCAAATGATTTATACCGGATTACTTCTCCATTTACAAGATCTGAAGGATTTACCTCAGAATTTAAGTTAGAAGTAATTTGATTCAAAACTTCAGAGTCTATGTTATAAGTATAAATATCTCCTGGTGAGTTTGAGCTTCCTGCATTAATTCTAACCATTTTTTCATCATCAGAGAAAGAAACAGAATTAATATTTAAATTCTCAATCCCTTTAAAATTAACTATTGAACTATCTTTATTGTTTCTAACAATTATTTGACTTTGCGCATCTTCATTAACAGTGATAACAGAAAATTTATCATTTTTAGTTAAAAAATGTCTTGTAACATCCCAGTCAGTTTTATAAACTAGACTTCTATTTCCAGATTCTATGTTGTAAGACATTAAATAAAGAAATTCATTGTCATAATTTGTACTGTAGTAATAATTTTCATCATTTTTATCAAAGCCTTGACCCCAAAAGTTTGATTCTTGATTTGATATTTCAATTTTTTCGTTACTCTCAAGATTTAATAAATACATTTGATCGATATCTCTCGATGGTCTTTTAACCATGACAAGGTATTTGTCATTGTTTGATAATGGATAATAGCTATAACCCTCATTATTTTCCATAATCATTTTTGAGGATAAATCATCCATATTAATTTTGTAAAGATCAAAAAACTTTGGATTTCTTGCATTTGAGAGAAAATACATTTGCTTTTCATCTTGTGTCCATCCAAGAAATGAAGCCTTTGTTTTATCACCAGGGGTTAGGTCAATAGATTCTCCACCTCTAATTAGGTATAGATGTGAATTTTCATTTCCTCCTTTGTCGGCGCTATATATAATTTCATTTGTAAGAGGAGAGTAGGCGACTGCAAAATAGGATTCCTCTTTAGAATTTGTTATTTGAGTTTCTTTTAGCGAACTTAAATCTACTTCATACAGGTTAAAAACTCCAGATTTATCTGAACTATAGAGTAATTTACTTGCATCTTTTGAAAAATAACCACCAGAGCTTCTGTTATTAGACATTAATGTCTCTATCGAATACTTTTGAAGTTCTTTAACCTCTTGATTACACGAGCTGATAATCATTAGAGCTGTAATAAGTTTTATTAATTTTTTCATTCTTAATCTTTTTTTTTACAAATTATGAAATCTTTATTAATTATATGGTCAATATGGGTTAGTGTGCATTAAATCAGTAACTTAGGCGTCCAATTTTTATTATTTGAAAAAAAACATTATATTATAAAGAGTGTCACAGAACTTTTCTGGCAGCTTAACTATTATAAATATTAACATCATGAAAAAATTTATCTTCTTCTTTTTTGCATTATTCAGTTTGTTTACCTTCTCACAACAAACAGACTTTAATTATCAGGCCATAATCAAGGGCTCAAACGGCATGGCTGTATCTGGTCAGAGCGTAGTGATGCAGTTCAGCATTATCTATGATGCTGCAAATGGTACTTTAGCCTATCAAGAGACCCACACAGTAAGCACAAGTGTTAACGGTCTTGTAAATCTTGTAATTGGTAGCGGAGCTCCGACAAGTCAAACAGGAGACAGCTGGGGCGCAATAGATTGGGGGAAGCCCTTATTTTTAAAAGAAGAAGTAAACCTTGGATCTGGTTTTGCTACACTCGGTACGGGGCGTATTTATGCTGTTCCTGTAGCAAATTATGCTGCTAAAGCAGGTGCAATTAAGGGTGTAATGACTGGTTTAGTATCAAGTACCCATGTAACTGCGACTACATTTTCTGGAAACGGATCAGGACTGATTAATATTACAGCAGGAGCAATAACAGGCATAATTACTGCTCCAATATCAACTACCCATGTAACTGCAACTACATTTTCTGGAAACGGATCAGGACTGAGTAATATTACAGCAGGAGCAATTACAGGTTTAATCACTGCTCCAATATCAACTACTCATGTAACTGCTACTGCATTTTCAGGTGATGGATCAGGATTAACAAATCTTTCGTCATCAATTCCTCTAACATCCTATGGAACCCCATATTTTGATTCCTCTTTTACTCCTTTTGCTACAGCAGTTGCGAGTTCTGTAGTAACTGTAGGTAACATGCAGTTTAGATATAGTCAAAATTCCGTTGATGGTCATTTAGAAGGTAAAACTATTTCAGGTTCCCTAGATGCTCAAAGATATACCAGGATAATTACTCCAAATAATGCCTCTGGTGCTACAGCAGGTATATCCATGCATACAAATTCAAGAGGATTCAACGATAACAGCTGGGATAATGTTTTGTTTTTTTGGACTGGATCAGATTACAGTGGAGTAGGATCTTTAAGTCATTATAAAACAGAAGAACATGAACTTATTATTAGAAGTAATAGTTCAGGTGGATCTATACGTGAATCATATAAGATTTTTATTACAATTGAAGGCGGTAGTCGAGTTTTTATAAGAGCCCAATATTTTAATTGATAAATGAAAAGTCTATAATTGAAGAAGATACTCTACATATTATTTTTGTTTGGAGGAATTGTCTTTTCCCAGTCAAAGGAGACCTCAGTTCTTTCATCAATGGGAAATTTTCAAGGCGACGCATCTATTTCAATAACTAGAATAAGTTCAGTCGGTCAACCAATTTCAGGTCAGATTTCAAGTTCAGCAGTAATTTTACAAAGAGGTTTTCTTTACAGTCTGGTTTCTAAATCTAAACAGCGATCAATAAGCCTTACAGATAATAACAGTAAAATTAAGGTCAATGGGAATGACAATATATTAATAACGGCATCTTTTGACAAACCAGTTAATGTTAGCCCAACAATCAGTATATCAGGTCTTGTGACCAATACGATAATGCAAGGGACTTCAAATTTATCCCAGTGGACCTATCAGTGGGATGTACCTAATAGTTATAATGGCACGGCAACAGCAACGGTATCCATTGGATCAGGGACAGTTACCTCAACTACCTCTTCTTCAAGTATTGTATATCAGATTGATAACACCAATCCAATTATTGAAAATATATCGATTTATCCTCATATATCTGAAATGGAAATTACTTTTAGTGAGGATTTAACCAGTAGCCCGGATGGGCAATTTTCGGAGGTTACACCTGATAATTTTAATTTTGTTATTGCTAATAATGTAAATGGTATAGTTGTTACTGTTGCAAATACATCGACCCTTGTTAGTGGAACAACAAATACTTATCGTGGATCAATAACAATCTCTGGAACATGTGAAGGATCTGAAAGAATCACTATAATTCCTAAAGAGAACTCTGTATACGATCTTGCTGGAAATGTAATGATTGCGAGTCAAGCAAGTAAAACAACAGGAATTGACAGCAAATTAATACTCTATTATAATTTTGCAAATACACGCTCTTATGATCCATCATCTCCTAATAATGTTAATGACCTTAGCGGCAATGGTTATCATGGGACTAGAGTTGGAAGTAATGTCGTTACTTATGATCAAAATCTTAATGCGATGTATTTTAATGGAGCTACTAATCAAGCAGAAAAAGGGATTAAGATTTCTGGACTCAATTATGTTACTGGAGACAGTGATCAAATTGAAGAGATGGCAATTGTCGCAAAAGTTAAATTGAATTCATCTTCAAGTAACCATGGAAATGATCAGAGGATTATTTTAAGTTTTGATCGATCCGCAGTCTTTAGATTTTCTATTGGCTCAGACGTTATCAATGGAAGTGCTGGTAAACCAGTTTTTCATTTTACAAATTCTCAGGGAGTACATGATATTTCATCATCTTATCCGGGCGACTTAAGAGATGATAAATGGCATGTAGTATCTGTTTTATTTAAAGCTAATCAAGCAGGTGGACTGAAATTTTATATTGATGGCTCTCTAGTTTACACAGACTCCAATAGTTATGCACCAATTTCTAATCATGATGAAGCTACAGTAAACTCTATAAATTATAATGAGACTCCAAGATATGGATGGCTCGGNAATGGNTCTGAGTCTAGTTCCTTTGGAAGNGCNACTGGTCCAGATCATTTATTTTATGGNCATATTCAAAAGATTAAATATTACAATAGACTTCAAAGTCAAACGGAAATNTTAAATGATGGCCCCCCAATGATTATATCATCAGAGCTAATNCAAGAACAAAACCCTACATACACCTATACAGGTAGTACTACTTTAGGGAAAGTAAAAATCAAATTTAGTCGTCCTGTTTTTGGTTCTATTAGCAGCACAAATGTTAATCTTGATCGAAACGACTTTTCATTAACTGTCTCTGGAAGCACAGTGACCTTAACCAGTAATATTCCTGATTTAATAAGTGGAGAAGGAGATACTTTTTATCTAGACTTTGGAGTTAATGGGATACCCACNGGAAGTGAGACTCTTACAATTAATGTAGTGGCTAATTCAATTTTTGATCGATTTGGAAATACTGCAAATACAAATCAAACAAGTAATACTGTTATGCTTTGGAATACATTCCCATTTATTAAAAGCACTCAAATTGATTCAAATAACGCATACGTTACTCTTAGTTTTAGTGAAAATATTTACAATGAAACGTCAAGTGGATTAGTAACTCCAACTTCATCAAACTTTAGGTTTGAATTAAATGGAGGAACNGCCACTCTATCTTCAGTTTTACCATCGAGTGTAACTANGATTAATGGTGCAGATTTAAGTGGTAAATGGGCGGGTAGCGAGCCCAATGGCGGCGCTAATGAAAATTTTGGTGAATTTTCTGGAGGTAGTGGATTATTTAACGATTTGAGGGGTAGTGATTCAAGAAAACATGTTTTAGAACTAAATTCTAGCCTTAGCACCCCAGCTGGATATTCTCAAATTGGAACTTTTGGTGGTAGTACTTACTACAAATCAAATGGATCCTCAAATTTTGATTCAGCAAAAACATCGGCGGAAATTACAGGCGGTTCTCTTTTAATAATTAATTCAATGGAAGAATACAATTATATTTTTTCCATTAGAGCAAACGTTGCATCATGTTGGTTTGGTCTTGTTCAAGATACCTCAGCGCCAGATTATGCTGAAGGGAACGCTTCTCAGACTGGCGGATGGTATTGGCTTGATGGCACACCTTTAAATAATTCAGGAAATTTATCCTACAGATTAGGGCTAAGCCTTACAAGCACACCTACTGGTGGAGAAAGACTTTCAGTTTCCCCTCACCCTAACACTCCCCCTGTGGATGACAAGGGTGCTCCCTGGAGACTTTTAGGCAGTACAAGCAATACAGTTGATCTAATTGATCGAAGGGCTCCCTTTATTAAATCAGGAATGGTAATCTATGCCATGGTTCCCCAGGCTGATGCTTCTAACGTCTCAACTGCTCCTGTTACTTCAACAACCATTCCTTTTGAGAAGTACTATGATATTGAGTCAGGAAATCTATTCAATCAAGCTGGTCAAAACCCTGGAACAAACTTCGATCTAAAATTT
The DNA here is from genome assembly GCA_002728855.1 of Flavobacteriaceae bacterium. Taxonomy (GTDB): domain Bacteria; phylum Bacteroidota; class Bacteroidia; order Flavobacteriales; family Flavobacteriaceae. The sequence goes on along the minus strand of PBWA01000009.1, from coordinate 6,564 downwards.
GGATTTAACAACAACTCTACAGTTGGTGCTAGGTTGGTTTGGAATGGAGCTGGTGCTAATATGGCTGTTGTTACTAATAAGGATTTTGATCTACTGAAAAGTTCAGACATCACTCTTTATTATTACTGTCAGAATGTTGAAGACAATGATANTGCTTGTNNNGGTGTAGNAGNTCCACCAACAAACTTTACAGGGATTATTCAAACCAATGAAGGAAATTATTTTGCTGTGAAGTATTTAAGTGAGACAAGCAGTGATGTAACGTTTAAGTATAAAAAATTAAATCAGGAAGGAACNTTTACAGGAACATCAACCTTTACTCTTGAGCTAGAGTTTAGTGAGAAGGTCTATTCAACAAATACATCTAGCGGAAGTCTTTCACCTAATAACTTCTGGCTTTCTACATCCAGTGGNACCGCTAGCTTAGTTTCTCCTAATCCTATCAATTTATCAGGTAGTGATGATGCTTCATCTAATGTGATGAACGGTCCTTACTTTAAATTTGATTTTAACGTTAAAGGATCCGTTGATGGCAGTCAGAGCATTACTATAACGCCTTCTCCTACAGTTTATGATGCGTTAGGAAACCCAACTAGTTCAACTGACTCAATAACGATTCCTTTAGCTCCTGACGATGATGGAGACGGAGTGACAAACTTATTTGATAGATGTCCTGGAACAGAACGAGGGGTAAGAGTGGATCGATTTGGGTGCTCTGCTTTCCAAAACGATGGAGATGGAGATGGAGTTCNNAANGATTTTGATTTCTGTCCAGACACTCCTCCAGACACTAAGGTAGATAGAAGAGGTTGTGCTCCTTTTGAAGTAGATACTGATGGGGACGGAGTTCCTGACGTTAAAGATAACTGTATAGAAATTCCAAATCCAAAACAATTTGATTACGACGGAGATGGTTTTGGTGATGCTTGTGATTTTGATCCTGTCATTGACTGGATTACTCTAGAGGTAGGTGAAGATGCTCCTGTAGGAACTGTTGCAGCTATCTTCAGAGCATATGATCTCGCTGGTGGTCTTGTTAATGTTGAAATTGAGGATGAATCAGGTCTTTTTGCAATCACTAGTAATGTCTCTGGAACTGAAGTATTAGGAACTATAGAGGTTACTGGAGAGNTAGACTATGAAAAAGCAACATTCCATGAGATATTAGTAATGGCTACTAATGAAACTGGTTACTCGGAAAAAATAATTGTTATAAAAGTTGCTGATGTTCCAAATACAAAATATACCGGTCGTTTCTTTATCTCTATTTTTGATTTATCAAATGANGATGAAGCGCAAGGAGCAAAAGTTGATTATAAGAGATACTTTAATCCATTCAATAGAGGAGTTGGTAAATGGAAAATTAAAAAGAAAATCGCAGGAGGTGCTGATAAACAGTTATTCACTATTAGAACTCCTGGTGGTGGTGGAATGGATAAAACAGACGAGGGTGAGGGAGAAGATTATTTAGACTTTATTAATCCACCAGATTATGAGAACCCACAAGATCATAATAAAGACAATATTTATGAAGTTGAAGTAGAGTATATAAATACTCAAGATGGTGCTGTAGAAGTACCTATTCCAGTGACTCAGTTCCAACTTCAAGTTCCTGAGGGAGAAACTACTGCGATCGAACTTCAATCAAGGCCTGCACTTCCAACAGATGATACAGATGGAGATGGAGTCCCTGATATCATTGATAATAGTCCAGTTGTTGCTAATCCAGATCAAACTGATCTTGATGGTGATGGCATTGGTGATGTCTCTGATGACTTTGATCACGATGGCGTTTGGAACCCAAATGATACATGTCCAAATACTGAACTGGGTAAAGTTGTTGACATTAACGGATGTAAGGTGTTTTATCTTCCACCAAATAACTTTAGTCTTTACAAGACAGAGAAATGTGCTGGGGAGAACTCTATTACCATGCGCTTTGAAAGTTCTCACAATTATAATATATCTGTATCGGGTGCAGTTAATACAGTAGGCAGCTCTGTGGGAGAACGCTGGGATTTAAAAGATCTATCGGCAGGTAANTACTCTGTTTGTGTGACTGTTGATGGGGTTAGTTCATCTGAGTTTGAGCGTTGTTTTGAAATCAATATTAGCGAACCTGATCCTCTTGGGGTTTATGCCATGGCTGATGAGTCAAATGAAATGGTTACTTACACTCTTTCAGGAGGAGACGTTTATAATATTGTTCACAACGGAGAGACAAGTCAAACTTCTAAGTCTAATTATACGGTAAGACTTAAAAAGGGAGTGAATAATATTAAAATATCTACAGGCATTGAATGTCAAGGAATCTTTGAGCAGAATTACTTTAACTCAGAGAGAGTCTCTTTTGCACCTAATCCATTTAATCAATCACTCTCGATTTATGTTGGTGGAGACGATAGTGAGGTTCTTGTTGAGATCTTCTCCTCTGAAGGGCGATTAATTAAATCNGAAAGCTGTAGNCTTGATAGTATCAGTAGAAGTATAGAGCTCTTTACAGGAGACTTTAAACAAGGAAGTTACTTTGTTAAGGTAACTGGAGAGAGTGTTAACCAATCATTTATTGCAATCAAAGAATAGATTATGAAAAATACGATTTACTTATTGTCTTTCTTTTTTTTAATGGCTTGTTCTAAGGACTCTATTCCAAGGCCAGCAGAAGCCTTTAACTTATTATATCCTGACAACAATGAATCTTGTCTAGACGCAACAAAAATCAATGATACGCAAAGTCAAGTAAGTTTTAGGTGGAGCTCAAGTCTATATGCACAGAATTATACTCTAAGCATAACTAACTTAATGACTAGTGCTACTCAAAACATACAATCAACAGAATCATCACTTTCAGTTACTTTATCTCATTCTGAACCTTATTCTTGGAATGTAACAGCTCAAGGTGAGCAGGGAAGTGATCCATTCACCAGTGAAACATGGAAGTTTTACCTAGCAGGTGAGAACGTAGTGAATTATGCTCCTTTTCCACCAGAGCTTGTCTCTCCTAGAGCATCCTCAACGGTTACTCCCGATAGTAATAACCAGGTTAAGCTTAGCTGGGTGTGCAATGATGTGGATAATGATTTGGCTGGATACAAGGTGTATTTAGATACAACAGATGGGACAACACTAGCGAAAGAGATCAGCGGAAATACCACCGAATTTATGGCAGATGTTGTTTTAAATGAAACCTATTACTGGAAAGTTATTGCCATCGATGCCAATGGAAATACAGCCTCTTCTGGAGTATACGCCTTTAGAACGCAGTAAAAACAAATCAAAAGTTCCCTTTTGTAAATTTCTTTTAAGATAAAATATTATTTAATTTCGTCGCAATAATTTCTAAAACCTGTCGTTAAATGACAAGAATAAAGAAAAGATCATGAAAAACTTGACTATAGTATTTAACTACCGAGTCATCATAGTGACTCTAATAACCCTTTTTGCTTTTTACATGTGCTCTTTATATGATATAAAGCTGAAAACTGATTTTACTATAATAAGTATAGCAATTATTTTTCCTTTAGTCTTTACAATTACAGGAGCATTTCAGAAGCGTCAAGAGGCTATAAAATACTTTTCTGATTTTAGATCTAACCTAATCGCCATAAGTGATTACTTTAAAGTTGCTGTGACTGATGGGATGCCAAAAAAAGCTGTAGATGAAGTAAATTCAATTTTAAAAGATATATCTGATCAAAACATAAGATCATTAAAAAACACAGAAGATGGGGAGACCATAGACAATGTAAGAGATAAAATTGCAGATATACGTGATAAAATAATTACCTATTCAAAGTTTTTAAATGAAAAAGAAAGAGATAGTTTAGTTAATCTTAAAAAAGAACTATCAAAGTGTTCCGAAAATTTAAACTCACTTTCTGAGCATGGCACTCCTAAATCATTAAGAGCCTATTGTCTTGTCTTTATTTATATTTTTCCTTTCATTTTTGTCCCAGGAATTTATCAATACGATATTTCTCAGACAGAATTNATTAATTCTTCACTTATNATGTTTATTTCATTACTTATAAGTTTCATATTAGTTGCTTTGTATAATATTCAAAATTTAATTGAAAATCCATTTGACAATCAGGGTTTAGATGATATTAAAACTGACATCTATAACAAACTTAATAGAGAGATAGGATAATTGAAAAGATGCATTCCAGTTTCTTGTTTAACTAAATTTTCTATATTTAGTAAGATTTAAATTGATGGAGACAATAATTAATTATTTTGAGACTATTCCAACTCTTCATAGAACAATCTTGTTAGTTGGAGGGCTATCATTTTTTTGGCTTCTTGAAGGACCTTTTCCTTTATTTAAATTTGATTACAAAAAATGGAAACATGCAGTGCCAAATTTTTTCTTCACACTGACAACAATAATAATTAATTTCTTATTGGCTTTTCTTCTTATTCAAACATCTGATTGGGTAGTTTTAAATGATTTTGGAGTATTAAAATGGCTTCCTAATTTACCATTAGTTATTGAAGTTATTATCGGAGTGCTATTACTTGATTTTATAGGGGCATATCTTGCACATTATACAGAGCATAAAATAAAGCCTCTTTGGATGATTCATTTAGTCCACCATAGTGATCATAAAGTGGATACAACAACNGCAAACAGACATCATCCACTTGAAAGTCTAATTAGATTTAGCTTTACACTTTTGGGCGTGTTCATTATTGGAACCTCCATGGGAATTGTTATGTTATATCAGTCACTCTCTTTAATATCAACTCAGTTTACACATGCAAACATTAAACTTCCCAGAAAAATTGATAAAGTGATNAGTTATTTTTTAGTTTCACCTGATATGCANAAAATTCATCATCATTATAGGCTTCCTTATACCGATGCAAATTATGGTAATATTTTTTCAATTTGGGATAGAATTTTTGGCACATATTTAGATTTGGATAGAGAAAAATTAATTTACGGGGTTGATGTATTTCCAGATGAGAAAAAAAATAGCAGAATTAAAAGTCTTTTAGTGCAGCCCTTTCAAAAATACCAGAAGCCTACTCTCTCAAAAGAAATTTAAATTAATTTCATGATTTCATCAATCAAGTTAATTGATTTATGAACAGACTGAGTGCCCGTTTCCATATTCTTAATTACAAACTCCTTTTTTGAAAGTTCATCTGAGCCAATCATGATAACAAATGGGATTTTTCTTTGATTAGCATAGTCTAATTGCTTTTTTAATTTTGATTTTGTTGGATAAATTTCACAAGCAACTCCTCTTTCTCTTAATTTAAGAATTTCTTGAAGATATTGATCTGTAATCTGATCCTCAAAATTAACAAACATAACTTTTGATGATTTTGATAAATCTTTTGGGAAAAGCTTTAATTTTTCCAACATTAAATTAATACGATCAAAACCAAAAGATATGCCAAATCCACTAGTATCCTTTAAACCAAAAAAATCAGTTAAATTGTCATAACGACCTCCACCTGCAATAGATCCAAAATCAAATTCTCCTTTGTCTGGAACTACCTCAAGAATCAAACCAGTATAATAATCAAGTCCTCTTGCTAGGTTTATATCTAAGTTTACAGATATGCAATTCAGTTTGAATTTATTTATTTTGGAATATATAGAAAATAAGTCGTCCAATCCCTCCTTTGCAACTTCAATGTCTTTAAGTTTTCTGGAAAGAAAATCAATCTTTGATTTGAAGCTCCCTTTATTATCAAGAAATGGTATTAATAAGTCAATTGATCTTTTACTAAACTCTTGGTTTTCAAGCTCATTAATCACCCCATCCATTCCAATTTTATCCAATTTGTCAAGGGAGGAAGTTAGTTTTAAAAATTTATCTTTTACGCCAATAAAAATAGCAACCCCTTCCAAAATTTTACGATGATTTAAATTAACAGAAATATTTTTAAGGTTTAATCTACTAAAAATATTTTCACACATTAAAATTATCTCAACCTCCTGTAAAATAGATTTACTTCCAACAATATCAACATCACATTGTAAAAATTCTTGAAACCTTCCTTTTTGGGGACGATCAGCACGCCAGACATTTTGCATTTGATATCTTCTAAATGGAAAGCTAATTTCATTCCGATGCTGAGAAACGAAACGAGCAAGTGGAACAGTCAAATCATACCTTAATGCTTTTTCAGATAAGGAGTTTGAAAACCTAATCACATCCTCTTTTTCTAATGATTTAATATCAGCTTTTTTTAGCTTGTCGCCAGAGTTTAAGATTTTAAAAATTAATCTATCTCCATGCTCACCATATTTCCCTATAAGAGTTTCATTTCTTTCAAAAGAGGGAGTTTCTATTGGAAGAAATCCAAATATTTCAAATGTTTCTCTTAAAATTTTTTTTAAATAGTTTCTCTTATGAAGATTATCTGGCAAATAATCTTTAGTTCCTTTAGGTATTGATGGTTTTAAAGACATAAGTAATAGTAGTATACAAATATGGTATAATTCTACCTATTTAAAAAATATGAGGAAAAATTGAGTTGAAAAATTAGATTTGTGGTATAGTTACTTTTCAGCTTTCTTTTCAGCTTTCTTTTCAGCTTTCTTTT
>PBWA01000008.1 GCA_002728855.1 Flavobacteriaceae bacterium | reverse complement strand
TGATATTAAATCAAAACCATTTTTAATAACTCCACCCAAAAGCCCAAAAATACCAGCAGCACATCCCCCAGCAGCACCACCTCCTGGAATATTATGAATTGAAATTTTGTGTTTATTTTTTATAAGCTCAGCAAAAATTAAACTATTTTTTTCTAAAATTTTTATATCCTCAGGTTTTGCCCCCTTCTGAGAAGCATATGTATTTGCAGCTCCTACATCTCCAAGCAGAGGATTTGTCACGTCGCATGCCATTGTGATTTTGGCACTTTTAAGTTCTTGAATAAGATTTTTGTCATTAATTTCATTGCATTGATTCAAATATCCTCCTCCTAAGTGAATAGGTAATTTAGATTTGTTTAATAATCTCCCTCCCAATGCTATAAAAATACCCGTTCCTAGATCATGAGTAGCGCTTCCTCCGAGTCCAAGAAAAATATTTTTACAGTTAGATTTTAAAGCATGTTTTATTTGGATACCTGTACCATATGTAGATGTTATTAGTGGATTTCTTTCAGATTCCTGTATTAATGTTATCCCAGAAGCTTGCGATAATTCTATCCACACAGATTTTCCTTCTTCAAAAATATAGTAAGGCTTATTAATTGATTTTCCAAGGGGGTCTACTGTATTGCAGGATACAATTTTTCCTTTAATATTATTTCTAAAAAAATCAATCGCACCTTCTCCACCATCAGAAAAAGGGATTTTTTCAATATAAGAATTCGGAAAAACATTTTTAACTGCTAAAGCAATACTGTCAGAAACCTCTTTTGCTGAAAGACTCCCTTTAAATGAATCTGGTGTGATTAAAACATTCATTTATTTGATTTTTAAAACTTAATTATAAGTTTAGAGAAATTCATATTTTTATTAAAATAAGTTTTTAAAATGAAAATTTTTACATTCGTCATAATTTTATTTTCACTTATGGTTAATGCTCAAACAAAAAAAATAAATCTTAAAATAGATCATCAAGCCTTACTTGTGAATGATTTAAAAAAATCTGGGGATTTTTATATTAAAGTTTTAGGATTTGAAGAAATAGATAATGCGTCAGGAGGCTCACCAAAACGATGGTTTAAAAATTCTGAAGGAAAAGAAATTCATTTAATATACAGAGAAAAGCTTGTTGAAAAATTGCCCAAAGATATTCACATGGCTTATAAAGTAGATGATCTGATTTCTTTCATTGATCACCTGAAAAATCTTGGAATTGAATTTTCAGATTGGCCTGGGAATAAAAATCAAGTTCAATTAAGAGCGGATGGTTTTAATCAAATTTATATTCAAGATCCTACTGGTTATTGGATTGAGATAAATGATGTAAAATAAATTTAATAAAGTAATAATTAATCTAAGCATAAAGCAGTATCAATTTCTTCCTCGGAAAATGTATGAGGATATTGAATAGTAGTTTTAACACCCTCAAACAAGCCTGAAGTTATAGTAGCTCTTAAGCTTAAAACTACCTCCAAATCAATAAAATCTTTACAAGTATTGGCATATTCATTTGGGACTTCAATTTTAACTGTTCCTGCATCAACATTTACAACACCCTCTTCAAATTGTTCAAGAAGGGCATCTTCAAATTCATCACCAACGCCAAGAAAAATACCATCTTCAGTATATTTTACGTTGGTTACCTGAAGACTAATAAGACATGATTCACATTCATCAGGGATAGATTCTTTCTTGCAGCTCAGGATTGAAAGAAATAATAAAATAAAAATGAAATTTTTCACTTGTTTTTTGATTGAACAAATCTATTAAATAAACTTGATTTTAATATTTATGTAGACTGCGATATTTTTTTAAGTGCTAAAATTAGTTGATCAATATCTTCTAATGTATTAAATACGTTTGGAGTTATTCTACAGCCCTTTACATTCGCATAATCTATAGCAACCGTAAAAATTTTGAAGTCAAGCATTAATTTTTTAGCAAGATCAGAGGGGGATAGCCCTTTTACACCAACATTGGCAATTCCGCAACTTCTAGAAGATTCAATAGGTGTATTAATTATAATATTTGACTTGTTTCTTAAGGCAGAGGTCCAGTAATTTTGTAAAAATCTCAGTCTTTTTTCTTTTCTGTTCAATCCTATCCAATTGAGATAATCAATTGCATTTAAGATTGCTAAGTCATTATGAACAGGATGCGTTCCAATATGATTTAATCTTTTGACATCATCTTTATCCTCAACATAGCTTGCTATTAATGGCCAAATTTTTGAAATTCTTTTCTTGTTGACATACAAGATACCTGATCCAAGGGGAGCAGCTAGCCATTTATGAAGGCTTGATCCATAGTAATCACATCCAAGTTCTGAAATTTTAAAGTTAAAATGACCAATGCAGTGGGCTCCATCTACCATTACTTCTATTCCATTGTTATGAGCCATTTCACAAATTTTTTTTACTGGTAAAATTTGTCCGGTAATATTAACCATGTGAGGAACCATAATTAAACGAGTCTTGGTTGAAATTTGATTTTCATATAGTGAGACTATTTCTTCATCAGATTTGGGGTGATTTGGAATTGATATTACTTTATTGATAACTCCATGGCGTTTTGAAATTTGTTTAAACATCTGCTTCATTGAACCATAATCTTGATCTGCATAGATGGCCTCATCATCTTTCATCCAAGGGAATCCACTTATAATTAAATCTAATGATTCAGTAGTATTTCTTGTTATGATTAGTTCATCTTTTTTACACCCAACAAGAGTAGCTAAAGAATCTGTTATCTCCTCTTTATCTTTTTCAAGATAATTTCTCATGTAAAATGAACCTTCATAATTAATTCTTTTAACATGATCAATAAAACTGTTCAAAGTTGGCGAGGGAATTATGTTATAGAATCCACTTTCAAGATTAATGTATTCAGGGTTTAACTTGTAATGAGAACGAACAGTTTCCCATAATTCTTTCTCTTCACTTATTTTTTTCAATGAGTCAATAGAGGAAGTTTCATCAAAAACTTCAGAGGTGATATTAAAAAAAGGAATTAGGCTAAATGCCCCAAAAGATTTAATGAATGTTCTTTTTTTCATGAATAGAATTTCAGAAATTTTCTGAAGATTTAATTAATCTTACATTAAGATTTGGTTTATCCATTTCATAATCAAATGGGAACATTGGCCTTTTAATTCTTTTATAGTCAAGTCTTTCTATATCTTGATCAACCCCACCTGGTGTTAGAGCCATTATCCAATCTCCTCTCATTCGATAAAGTTCTGGAACTAGATATCCAATTTTAACAATAATAATATTTGTATTGTTTGGGTCAAGACCCAAATCAGTAAAATCAGCTTTTTTATGATAAGGCTTTCTTTTTTTTGTCACAATTACATTAACACTTCCTGATTTAATGACGACTTCAGTTTCAGCATGTATATCTCCATATTTAATTTTCTCAACAGTTCCTGAAAGTTTAATTGGAGGAGAGTACCGATCATCAATTAAGGCACCAACATATTCTTCAACTTTACCTCCCTCACCAGCTTCTATAGCTTTTTCAATCATTTTTGGACCTGGGATTGATGCGTAAATGACGGAGGGACCATTTACAGAGTTAAATTCCTTTCTTGAAAGTATCTTTTCCAAAGTCCATGTTACATCACCAGCACCACCAGCCGTTGGATTATCACCCATATCACTTATAATAAATGGAATTTTATTACTCTTAAGTGCTTTCTGAAGACTTTTTTCAAGAGAGGTCGTGGGAGCAACAAAATCAAATTGCTTTCTTACATTCCAGAAACTCTCAGCAAGTCTTTCTGCAGTTTCTGAAACAATCTTTTTTTCATCTCCAGTAACCATTACTACTCCATGATTTCTTGGCTCATCAGCCCAAGGATAACCAACCCATATTGCAGCATCAATAATTCCTTCTTGATCAGCGGCAGGTTTAACTTTTGCGTATAGACTTTTACCGGGTTCTATTCTTGTAGAGGTTTTTTCTCCCGGTAAAAGAATTGGGACAGGAATCCATGCTTTATATGCGGGTTTACCCTTTCCATTTTCAAGTCTAACCAATAAATTTTCTAATGCTCTTTTTTTTGATTCAATAGCATCCTCATGCGGAGCCATTCGATAGCAGGTTATAAGATCTGTATTTTGAGCTAGTACTTTAGAAACATTTCCATGTAAATCCATTGATGTTGAAATAATAGTCTCTTTTCCAATAACTTTTCTTATTCGAGTGATAAAATCACCCTCAGGATCATCTAACCCTACAACACTCATTGCTCCATGTATATCAAAAAACAAACCATCATAAGGGAGATTTTTTTCAAGCATAGACAATGTCTTATTTACTAATGATTCATATGCTTCTCTTGTTACTATTCCTCCAGGCAGAGCATGCCCTCTTATTGTCGGAAACCAATCAGCTTTTTTTCTATTAATTGAGTCCTTAGATAAGAAAGGATAGTAGGAAAAGACTTCTTCTCCTTCTCTAGCAAGAAAAGCTTCTTCATGAGTAAATGCTGGCGAAAATGTACTTGATTCAATAGCTAAACCAGCAATTGCAATACGAGGTAATTTTTCCCCTAATGTATTATTGCATCCCCACAGTAATAAGCATATTAGTATAACTAATGATTTTAAACTCTTTAATATTTTACTTGACATCATTTTTTAAAATAATTTAATTCAAGATAACAAAAAAAGGCCTCTGGATGAGGCCTTTTAAAAAATTGATTTTTATTTTTCTTATTTGATTTTTCGAGAGAATTGAGTCATATTATCAATTTTCCCATCAAGATTGAAGTAAAACCACTCAACTAATTCTCTTTCCCAAACTTTCCCATTTCTCATCACTCTTTTTTCTCTTGAAGTTACAACTACACCAGAAGCAGGATCAGTATCATATATTTTAAGAGGAACTATTGAATAAAGTTTCCAGTTGACGGACCTATAATCTTTAAAGTATCCCTCCCACATGTTAGGAGTAAAAACAACTTTTCTTCCATCTTCATATTGAACATTAACTTTGTCGGCAAACGCTGTTTTGCAACCTTCAACATCCATTTTATTATAACTTTCCACAAGTTTTTCAATTGCTTCTACCTCACCTCTATTTGAAAAGACAAGACCTCTTCCTGTCCATTGATTATCGGATTTACCATAAAATTTTCCGCCAACAGATAATCCAAATTCATTAGTTGGGTAATTTCTACTCCATTGAGAAAAACCACTCACTTTATTGTCACTATCAACCGTGAAAACTTCCATCAAATTTTGTTTTTGTTTTGAACCATTTTTCCAGTTTCTCTCTTCAATTGACCAGGTTAGAACTTTTGTTTCATCACTCCCCTCAATTTTTACTGGAACGATAACATATGGTTCCATTGAAATAGATTCCATTGAATCAAGCCATTTTTTATTGTTTTCATAGTTTTTTTCAGTGAATTCTTTGCTATAGTATTTAAACATTTCATCTACATCTTTAGCACTGTAGTGTTTAGCAACATTTTTAACTGTGTTGACAGCGGCATCATCTCCCAAAATATATTTTTTGCCGTTATCTTCTCCTTCTCCAAGATATTCGCCGGCTGTCTTATTTTGTGTACAAGCACCTATAACCAGGATTAATGTACTTAGTAAAAGAATTTTTTTCATATAATTATTTTTAGTCTTCAAATATAGGAAAGCATTGAATACTATTGTGCTAAAAAAAATAATTATATTGTTAAAAAAACACAATGAAAAAATTATTTCTTTTAGTTTTCTCCATATTTTTTGTTGCATGTTTCAACACTACAACAACTACTCAAATTTTAGATTCAAATGACCAAATAGAATTCTATAACACCTCTGACAAATATCCTTTCTCAGAGGCTACTGTGGTTAATAATGTAATTTATTTATCTGGGAAAATAGGGACTGATCCAAGTACTGGAGAACTTGTTGAAGGGGGAATTGCTCCAGAAACAAAGCAAATAATGGATAACATAAAAAACACATTGACTAAAATGGGTAGTTCCATGGATAATATTTTTAAATGTACTTGTATGCTCGCAGATATTAGTGAATGGAAGCAAATGAGTGATGTTTATAGAACTTATTTTAAAGAGAAGCTTCCCTCAAGAAGTGCTTTTGCTGGATCCGGATTAGCTCTTGGAGCAAGAGTTGAAATTGAATGCTGGGCAATAAAAAATGATTAAAAAAAATATTTTGATAATAAGTCTAAAAATAGGAGTCTGTCAATTAATTATTTTTTTGATTTTTCATTCAACTCAATTAGTTAATGGACAATCGGGAAATCCAATATTTGAGGGATTTTATGAAGGAATGACAAAAGAACAAGTTTTGACAGAATATCAGAATAATTACTCAAAATATAGTAAGGTTTTTTTTACAGAAGAAATTAACTGGGAGATTGCACTAGAAGGTTTTTCATATAACGAATACAATCTTTTATACGGGATTGATTTAATTCCTATCACTAAACAAAATGATTTGAGCAGTTATGATTTTACAAAAAATTGTCTTCAAACGGCAAAAGATTTTATAATCAGTCAAGGATTTGAAATTTTTTACAAACCTGACAATTGGAATGATCCATCTAAATTTAATTCATTTTGGGGCTTAATATTGGTAAATAAAGAAAAAAGTTTAGCAGCTCATTTTTTTCCATCTAAGCTAAATTTATTAGTTAATGGGCAACCAGGATATCAAGCTCATGTAAGATTTATTAGCTATAAACCTTTCATAAATGAATTNGAAAATCTTAANTTATATTATGATTATTAAACTATTACAAAATGAATAAAGTAGTTCTTTTTTTTATAAGNGGTATTATTTTTCTATCNATGTTTTTTCTTTATACAAATTTACAAAAGGATGATTTTTATGATGATCTAAAAGATGGTTGGGAAGAGAAAAATAATTTGAAAAAGACAATCGGTGTAGGGGCGATAGCTCCACTAGACGCTGAGATTCTTTTTGATGGTAGTAGATACTTACTTGATAAAAAATGGACTTATTGGGATGGTCCAAGATTAAATGCTATGTTGCCAATAAAATGGAAAATTGTTGATGATCCAATAGATTCAGGAACTGTTGTTAGTTCTTTTGATCCGGCTGCTATTGGAGGAATATATGGGGCTGCTGATATAGTTACAAAAGAAAAGTTTAAAGACTTTAGATTACATGTTGAGTTTTTAGTTTCTGAGCCAAAAGGAAATAGTGGAGTATATCTCCAAAATAGATATGAAATACAAATTCTTGACGGTGATTCTTCTGTTCACGGAATGGCAGCAGTTATAAATGAGAAATCTGCCCCATATGATAGTTATAATGGGACTGGAAAATGGAATGCTTACGATATTAAATTTAGAGCTGCTCGCTTTACTGCTGATTCAGTTTCAGAAAAACCAATTGTAACAATGTATTTTAACAACAATAAGGTTCACTTAAATGTTCCTATTGAAAAAGTTTGGGGAGGTCCAAATTCAGGATTAGATGGAGGGAGCAATGATGGTTATGGAATTTCAAATAAACCAGGCGGAATCAAGTTACAATCTGAAGGATTTCATGTTTTATACAGAAATATATGGATTCAAAAACTCGAGATAAAGGATCCAGATACTGATTTTAACTAAATCATTGCAAAGAGTTGCTTTGAATTTATGATTATTGCAAATTCTTCATTTAAGCTTGCAATGGCTGATTCATAAATAGCGTTACAATCAATTATTTTCCCGTCTAATCCTTTTGTGTTGAAACAAGCTGTTGAGTCAGAAACCAAATAAGTTTCAAATCCAAGGTTCCCTGACATTCTAACGGTTGAAGAGATGCAATGGTTTGTTGTCATTCCTATTACTATTAATGTTTTAAGCTTGTTTTCATAAAGAATTTTTTCAAGATCTGTTCCAATGAATGCACTATTGACATTTTTAGTTAAAACTATTTCATTTTTTAAAGGTTTTACATAATCATTGAATTCAAAACCTTTGCTGGAGTGATGTAATTTTGAATTCTTATTCTTGGAACTGTGTCTTATATGGATAATCGGTAGATTTAATATTCTCCACTTATTTAAAATTTCACCACATACAAATTCTGCATTTAGATTATTTCTTTTAAGTCCTGGATAATCTTTATCTAGAAAAGCTTTTTGAATATCAATTAATAAAAGAGCTGGATTTTTATCAATAAAATTCATTTTTTTCGGAATATTTTACTCAAAATCAAATTTCAATATTTGTTATTCAGTAGTAAATTATTTAGAATCATGAATGCAACATTGATCATCTTCGCACTGACAGTATTTTAAATTATAGACATGAAGAAAAGCAAGAACAAAAGAGGCAATGTATATTGGGAGCTCACCGAGATGGATTAATTCAAATAGTTCATTAAGTAATAACCCAGTTAAAATTATCCAAAAGGACCATAAGAGAGTTTTCATAAAATTCTTTGATGTTCTCCTGGCAGAATAGTATACCGCTAAAAAAGAAAAAAAAATAAAAAAGAAATTAAAACTTTTCCACCAAAAAGGGACAAATTCACAGCAATTAACGGCATTAGCTTGAGCGATAAATAAAAAGGGAGTTGCCAAACAATGACAAATACATAAGGCTGATGAAAAAACGCCTAAAAAATCAGAATTGTAAAGATTTAATCTCATTGGCCAACGAAAATAAGAATCTTTATTGAATCTATCAGTACATATTTAATTAGAATTTTTAAAAACCCCAAAAATAAATTTCTGTATTTTATTTGATGGAGTGATGTGATCAGATTTTGAGAAAGAAATTGATTTAAAGCCAGCTTTCTCAAAAGTTTCTTTCATTGAATTTTGATCATATTGTCTAATTTCATTAGTTACGTCAATGTAAAAGTTTCTTAATTCATTTTCTGCTAAATCCCAATGCGTTT
>PBWA01000007.1 GCA_002728855.1 Flavobacteriaceae bacterium | reverse complement strand
CAATGACATAGAGGGCTTTTTCGTGGTCCCACCTGGACTCGAACCAGGGACCAAATGATTATGAGTCATCTACTCTAACCAACTGAGCTATAGGACCATTATCTGGGCAAATATACAACTTAGAGATAAATTCTTCTATAAAATTTATCCTAGTGTAAAAGTTACTTTTTTGAAACAACTGGGATCCTAATTTGTGATGGATAATTTTCAGAATAATGAATATTATTTGTTGCGATAGCACCTATTTTTTCATCAAAATTATTACCTCCCGTATTTAAATTTCTTGCAAATCGGGGGAAATTACTACTGGAAATTTCTATTCTAATTCTATGACCTTTTTTAAAATAATTGCTGGTTGACATTGGAGAAAAACTCAATTTGTAAACTTCCCCTTTTTTCATAAAAACCTCTTTATCATATCCTTCTCTATATCTTGCCCTCTGTATTGTTTCATCTAAATTATATGCACTCCCATCAGGATATACATCAATTATTTTAATTGTGAAATCAGTGTCCTTTACATCAGACGAGACATATATATCTGCTTCTATGAATCCCGACACTTCAACACCCTCTTCTAATGGTTCTGAAGTATAAACCAATATATCTGCTCGTGTTTCCATTACTCTTTGATCAAATGAACCTCCTTGAACAGCATTCCCAGTGCAACAAACCCCTCCCCCATATGATTTAACAGGATTCATAGGATCATACACATATGAATCTTTTGTTTCAGAGGATGAGTTTTCTGTTAGCGAAAGTGAGCCATTTCCATACATAGTTTTTGCATTCCCATCGCTGCCAAGAAAGTAAGTCAGATATTTTACTCCTCTTGGGGGCCACGTATCAGAATACTGCCATTTATTAATACCCATGGTATAATATTGAACCCTTGGTATTTTATTTTCAAAATTATTTTTTTCCCCTTTTAAAAAATGATCAAACCATAAAGAAATTTGTTCATCATAATTTAATCTTGCATCACCAACACTTAACTCTCCTACAATTGTATTTTCTGTGGCTCTTTTAAATCCACAATGAAGGGTAGGTGCTATAACTAAATATTGATTTTCCCTAACGCTCCTATTTTTTGCATTGTTTCTAACATAATTAAAAAGTTCAAGATTTGGACTAGTAGCAACGTCATACCAGGACACGAACCAAAAACTTGGCACTCCAAAATCCATGTCATCATGATAAAGCCCGCCTGTATACCAATCCTTATCGTTAGGTTTTCTTATAATCATTTTATCAAAAATTTCTTTTTTCCCTCCAACATTTTTCAAGAGGTCTTTAAGAGGTAAATGCTTCAATGCCTCAGCCCAATTAACAGGTGGATTTTCAGGAGCTAAATCGTAAAATCTAGAAATTCTAATCAAATCTTCTTGACTAGCTCCGGGAGGAATTCTTGGTTTAAATTTATCTTGCTCAACTCCATAAAGCCAGGAAGCAAATAATAATTGCTCAACGCCTCCTCTATACCAATTTCCTTGCTCAAAGTATTGCCCTACTCTTCCAACTCCTGCGCCAAATCCCTGGGGCACCATAGCGGCATGGGCTGGGTGGTCTAATGATGCCACTGCCATTTGCCATTCAGCAGTTGATGAACATCCAATCGTTCCAATCTTACCATTTGACCAAGTCTGATTACTAAGCCAAGTAAATGCATCATATCCATCCGTTAAGGGGACCCCTAAAATATCCCATTCTCCTTCTGAAAAGTATCTCCCCCGTTCATTTTGTACGACATAGGCATATCCCTTTTTAACCATTTGTAAAGCAGATTGAAGAGTTCTAGTTCTTTCTTTTCCATCCCCCCATGAATTAAAATTATATGGGGTTCTTGAAAAAATAACAGGAACTTTTCCATTAGTTTTTGGCCTATAAATATTTGTCGAGAGTCTTATTCCATCTCTCATCGGCATCATTATTTTTTCATCAATTATTGCAATCGCCTCCAACTGCTCTCGGATGCTCTGCTGAGATTTGACAGTTAAGAAAGAAAAGAATAAAATTATTGCTGTTAAAGAAATTTTTTTTGTCATTTTTTTAATTATCTGAATTTAATAAAGGTAAAAATAATCTTTATCTTCAGAGGAAATTTTAATTATCAAATGGCTAATAGACTTGAAAAACTTTCCATGTTTATAATAAAGATTGAAAAAGTTCTATTCTTAATAATTTTTTTGATTTTTTTTTCTTGCTCTTCAAATAAAACTTCAAGCGATGATCAAGATTCAAATATTCTAATTGTTGATAATGATATTGACTGGAGCGAATTTTTAGAATACAGTAAAGGTAATATCCCCGTAATTCTGATTTCTGTCCATGGAGGGACCATGTCTCCAGAATGGATATCTGACAGATCCTGCCCTGGCGCTGTAACTGTTAAAGATGATAACACTTATGAGTTAGCGAAAGAAACTCAAGAATTCCTTTCTTTAATTGAAGCTAGTCCTTATGTTGTTTTAAATAAAATGAGTAGAAAAAAAATTGATCTCAACCGCTCCCTTGAAGATTCTAATTGTGGAGATACGAGTACTGAAGAATTTTGGGATCTTTTTCATAAAAAAGTATTAGAATATAGGCAAGAAATAGAGACTCTTTTCGGCAAGGGTTTGGTTCTTGACATTCATGGTCATGGTCACCCAATTCAAAGAATTGAATTAGGATATCTTTTATCTAAAAATAACCTTTCTGAAAATGATGAGTCCCTAAACAGTGAGGATATCAAATCGTTAAGCTCCATTAGGAGTCTTGCTGAAAATAATCGCTCAGGGATTAATCACTCAGAACTGCTTAAAGGGGAGAAATCATTCGGATCTCTACTAGATAATAACGGCTATCCTGCTGTTCCTTCCTTAAATGATAACTATCCAAGTGCTAATGAGCTTTATTTTACAGGAGGGTATAATACATTTTATTACGGTTCAAGGACGCAAGGAAATATAGATGCTATCCAATTAGAAATAAATAAAAAAGGAGTTCGAGAAGATCTTAATCAAGTGGAGAATTTTGCATCAGTATTATCAAGTGTAATTATGGATTATCTCTCTGAACATTATGGTGATTATAATTAAAATTTTTAGTTTTTTTTTTAATTTTTTAATCTTTTTCTTTCTATATTTAATGTTCTTTAATTATGAAAAGAAACCTTTTGTTTTTTGAATTCCCCAAGGGCACGCAGAAAATCTGCATAAATGGCAGAAGTTATACTCGTGAACAATTTCTAGCAGCCCAGAAAAGAGAGAGATTCCGTGATAAAAAAGGCCGTTTTGCAAAGAGTGCATTATATTAATTTTTTTCTGATTTAGTTCTTAATTTAGCTTTCCTCGGTATTTATTATATTTGTTAATCAAAAGATTTTCTGTGAATCCAACTGATAGAGCCTCTTTATTTATTGTCGGCGTTAGCTTATTTCTTATTATTTCGGTTGGGTTCTTTTTTCAAGAACAAGGAATTTTTGGCGAACAAAAGCCTCCCAGCTATTTAATAGTTACAATATCTTTAGAAGAAAGTATTTCTGGGGAGAAAAAAATTGTTGTTTATGAGGATGATGGCGAAAATAAAATTAATGCCAACATTTCGTCTTTTTCTTCAGTTAAGATAATAAATTATTATCTTGAAAAGGGCTATGAATTTATCACTGTTTTTGAAGAAAAAATTTTTGGAGAAAAGACAGAAAAAACTATACGAACAGTTTGGTTTAAAAAATAGCTAAGACTTTATTCTTACCTAAAATTCTGGGTACTATATCCATTACCATTTTTATCAAAAGCTACACCTACACCAATGTGTGTATAGTCTCCCATAATATTACTATAATGAGGGGGGCTATTTTTCCATGATTTAACTACACATTTGCTAAATTTTTCTGGAGATCTTGTGTCTCCGCAGCCAATAACATTTTCAAACCATGGTGTGTTCGCAATGTTTTCAGCTATACCTATAAAAGTATTCCCTCTTTTAGACCAAGCTTTAATATTTTGTCTCTCTGCTCTTTCAACTGGATCTAATCCTTGATGATCTATATGAGAATAAAAATCATATTTAACCATATTATCACTATGATACTGTGCTAGNTTCATTAATGTGTCCAACAACTTTAATTTTGGTAAGTCTTTTTCTGCCCGAAGAAGATTAGTTTCATAGACTATCAGTTCAGAGATTTCTTTATTGCTATTTTGTGCATTTAATTGAGTAAAAAAACATCCAATTGTAAAAAGAAATAAAGTGTAATTAGATCTTCCGATTATATTTTTCATTCTTTCAAAAATATAAAATAATCCATTGGAATAGTTATTTTTGTTAATGATGGAATTTTTAGAGTCAAATAGGCAAAAAAAGATTGGTTCGCTATTTAAAAAAGAACTGGCATCACTTTTTCAAGAACTTATAAGACAAGAAAATAAGGAAAATTTAATTTTATCAATTACCAAAGTATATGTAACTCCTGATATTTCGATTGCAAAAATATACATAAGTGTTTTCCCCTCTGAATTAAGCTCCAGGCAAATAGAAGAAATTAAAAATAATTCTTCCTTGATTAAACACAAACTATCACAAAAACTTAAATCTAGTATAAGAAAAGTTCCTGAATTAAATTTTTATTTAGATGACTCCTTAGATTATATAGAGGGAATAGATAAGGCCCTTAAGAAACCTTTTAATCCTATAAAAGGAGGGTTTTGAAAATTTGATGATGAATAATGTAAATTATAAAATTGCCTGGAGATACTTTTTTTCTAAAAGTAAGCAAACAGTTATTAATCGTATAAGTAATCTAGCTGTATTTATTATTTTGGTTGCCACTTGTTCGCTATTAATTGTTTTAAGTGCCTTCTCAGGGCTGAAAGATTATGGACTTTCTTTTACTAATGTTTTTGACCCTGATTTCAGGATCTTACCGAGTAAAGGAAAGCAAATTTATGTTGATTCTATCGCAATAAATGAGCTTAAATCTCTTTCTGAAATAGTTGAAATCTCTCCAATAATAGAAGAAAAGGTTTTTTTGTCCTTTGAAGAAAAAAATCATGTTGCTTTTCTAAAAGGAGTAGGTAAAAATTATGAAGCTGTTATACCAATCGATTCTATTCTATCAATTGGTGAATGGATTAATCCTGAATCTTCGTCAGTGGTTATTGGATTTGGCATAGCTGAAATACTCGGAGCAAGTGTTTATGATTATTCCTCTTTTTTAAAAATTACTGCACCCAAGGCCAGTAAGCGGAGTTTAATCAATAAGAAACCCTTCACATCATTTCCTTCTTCAGTTGTAGGTCTTTATCAGGTAAGTGAAGACATAGACAAAAAATATATTTTTACAAACTTATCTTTTGCAAAGAATATTTTTGATTTAGAACAAAATAATTTTTCATTTATAGAAATTAAATCTCAATCAAATACAGATATAAGTATTCTCAAAGAAAAAGTTGAGAAGATTTTAAATGCCGATGTGAAAATAAAAAGTAGGTCTGATATGAATGAAGCCATTCAAAAAATGATGCAAACTGAAAATCTAGCCGTTTATTTAATCTTTACACTTATTCTAATCATAGCTCTGTTTAATCTTTCAGGAGCTTTGCTAATAATTATTATGGATAAAAAAAGGCAATTAAAAATTCTAACTGCCATAGGTTTAGAAAAATTAGCTTTCAGGAAAATATTTTTTTACGTCGGGTGTTTAATAACATTTGTTGGGGGAGTATTAGGAATAATTATTGGGTGCATAATTATACTTTTCCAAAGGGAATTCCAATTTATAAAAGTTCCAGGCACTGAGTTAGCTTATCCAGTAATTCTAGAGTTTGAAAATCTTTTGCTTGTCTTTTTTACACTTATCTTTTTTGGAAGTATGGCTTCTCTTGTGACAGTTAAAAACATAAGTTTTATTAACAAAAGCTTCAACTCCTAAACAAATATTTCTTTGCTTAGAACCCTGTCAAAAGTATCATATACCTCCTCAGGTGTATTAGCAGTTACCATTGATATCCTATAGGGTTTAAAACCTTTAATTCCTCTAAAATAATTTGCGTAATGCCTTCGTGTCTCTAATAGTCCAAGTATTTCTCCTTTCCAGGAAATAGCCATTTGAAGATGTCTTCTGGCCATTTCAATGCGCTGATATAGGTTTGGTAACGGTTTATGATTATTATACTTAAGAAAGTATTTTACTTGATCAAAAAACCAAGGATTGCCAATCGATGCTCTCCCTATCATGGCGCCATCTAGCCCATATTTATCTTTCATTTCTTTTACTCTTTCTGGAGTATTTAAATCGCCATTTCCAAAAACGGGTATTTGCATTCTAGGGTTTTCTTTTACTTTAGCTATAGGCCTCCAATCAGCTTCCCCTTTATACATTTGAGCTCTAGTTCTCCCGTGAATAGAAATAGCCGAAATCCCTACGTCTTGAAGTCTTTCAGATACCTCAACAATTTTTATGGATTTTTCATCCCAACCTAATCTGGTTTTTATCGTTACGGGAAGTTTTGTTCTCTTAACTATTTCCTTAGTAAGCTTAACCATCAAAGGAATGTCTTTCAGTATTCCTGCCCCAGCACCTTTAGAAACTACTTTTTTTACAGGACATCCGAAATTGATATCTATAATATCAGGGTTTGTCTTTTCAACTATATCAACTGCCTCAAGCATCGAATCAAGATTAGCTCCAAAAATTTGAATACCTACGGGACGTTCTTTTTCATAAATATCAAGTTTTTGAATACTTTTAGAGGCGCTCCTTATTAATCCTTCTGATGAAATAAACTCAGTATAAACCAGATCTGCACCATTTTCTTTACACAGTGCTCTAAATGGAGGGTCGCTAACATCTTCCATCGGGGCTAAAAGGAGAGGAAACTCTTTAAGGGATATATTTCCAATTTGGATCATAGAAGCAAAAATATGTATTAATAGGTTTTTTTTCAAATCGAGCATACAATAGCATGAGCCTAGAGACAAAGTCATTATCTTTGCAAAACACAAAACGAAATGGATAAAATTCGGAATTTTTGTATAATAGCTCATATCGATCATGGCAAAAGTACTTTAGCAGATAGACTGTTAGACTTTACCGGAACCATTACCGCCCGCCAAAAACAAGATCAATTGCTTGATGATATGGATTTAGAAAGAGAAAGGGGAATCACAATTAAATCACATGCTATCCAAATGCAATATCACGTTAATAATGAAAGTTTTACTTTAAATTTGATTGATACCCCTGGGCATGTTGATTTTTCATATGAGGTGTCAAGATCCATTGCTGCTTGCGAAGGGGCCCTTTTAGTTGTAGATGCTTCGCAAAGTGTCCAAGCTCAAACTATCTCAAATCTTTTTCTAGCGCTCGAAAATAATTTAGAAATAATTCCTGTTCTAAATAAAATTGATCTCCCTTCAGCTAACCCAGAAGAAGTAAAAGACGATATAATCAATCTTTTGGGTTGCAAAAGAGAAGAAATAATTTCAGCATCTGCTAAAACAGGTGAAGGAATTCCAAAAATTATAGATTCTGTAATAAAAAATATTCCTGCGCCTAAAGGGGATAATAAAGCTCCGCTTCAAGCACTTATTTTTGATTCTGTATATAATCCTTTTAGAGGAATAGAAACTTATTTTAGAATTTTCAATGGCGAAATTAAAAAGGGTGACAAAATTCAATTTTTAGCTACAAAAAAAAATTATTTTGCAGATGAAATAGGTACATTAAAGTTAGAAAAAGAACCCAAAAGTATTATATCAGCTGGTGATGTAGGGTATCTCATAACTGGGATAAAAGAAGCAAAAGAGATTAAGGTTGGAGATACGCTAACTAATTCAGATATGCCTACCTCCAATCCTATATCTGGATTTGAAGAAGTAAAACCTATGGTTTTTGCTGGAATTTATCCTGTTGATACTGATGATTATGAAGATCTGAGGTCTAGTATGGAAAAGCTGCAGTTGAATGATGCCTCTCTTGTATTTCAGCCTGAAAGTTCTGCGGCTTTAGGATTTGGGTTTAGGTGTGGTTTTTTAGGAATGCTTCATCTTGAAATTATTCAAGAAAGATTAGATAGAGAATTTGGAATGTCTGTAATAACTACTGTCCCCAATGTCTCATATCAGGCGTATACAAAAAAAAACCCAGAAAAAGTTGTTGCTATAAATAACCCGTCTGACTTGCCTGATGTTTCTTTTTTAGATCGTGTTGAAGAGCCGTACATAAATGCTTCTGTAATAACAAAATCAGATTTTATAGGAAGCATAATGTCCTTATGTATTGAAAAAAGAGGTATAATTAAAAATCAAAACTACCTCACTCCTGAAAGAGTTGAATTAACATTTGAAATGCCATTAGCTGAAATAGTTTTTGATTTCTATGATCGTTTAAAATCGATCTCTAAAGGATATGCTTCGTTTGACTATTCACCTCTTGATATGAAAGAGTCTAAATTAGTAAAGATTGATATCCTGCTGAACAGCTCTCCTGTTGATGCGCTTTCCGCTCTTGTACATTCTGAAAATGCTTATAGTATAGGAAAGAAGATATGTGAAAAACTAAAAGAACTTATTCCAAGACAGCAATTCGATATACCAATTCAAGCGGCTATAGGGGCTAAAATAATTTCTCGAGAAACTATTAAGGCTCTTAGAAAAGATGTTACTGCTAAATGTTATGGCGGTGACATTACAAGAAAAAGAAAGCTTTTAGAGAAACAAAAAAAAGGCAAAAAGAAAATGCGTCAAGTGGGGAAAGTTGAAATACCTCAACAGGCATTTATGGCTGTGCTTAAATTAAATAGTTAGTAAATAATTTTATTGTTTATTATTTTGCTTTTTTTATCTTAATTTTTACCTTTTAAACAAACAATATAATTTGAATTTTCGGCCTTTTAAAAAAATTTTAATTGGATTTGCTTTTTCTCCAAACCTTAAAGCAAATATTTATGAAGCGCTTCGTATTTCATCTGCTATAAATGCAGAAATTATTTTTTTCCATGTTGGTGAAAAGACTAGTGAAAAAGTATCAACCATTGAAAGTATAATAAAATCCTTCCCTCAAAAAAACAAGAATTTTTCTGTTTGCTGGAAAAATGGAAAGCCTGTTCCAATATTAATAAAAGCATGTTATGATCTTAAAATTGATCTTTTATTAATCGGTGCGGTTAAAAGAGAAAATGTTTTGAAATTTTATCTTGGCTCTATTGCTAGAAAAATTACAAGAAAAGTTTCGTGCTCTGTTATGCTTTTAATAAATCCGTCCATAAAAAATCGTCTTCGCGAACATATCGTTGTTAATGCTTTTGATAGTCCTAAAACAAAAGAAACAATAAAAATTGCTTTTTTTATGTGGCGTGCTTTTTTATCCTCAAAATTAACTCTCGTTGAAGAAATAAGTAACTCAATGGTTGATGTAAAAGTAGATGATGATTTTACGTTAAAAAAAGCAACTCTAAAAAAAGAACGCCTAGCAAAAGAGGAAAAAAATAGGGTTGAAGATGTTATTAAAAATCTGCCAAAAGAAATTCAAGAAGATGTTAATTGGAGAACTCAAAGTATTTTTGGAAAAAGAGGTTATTCAATAGGGCACTATGCTAAAGTTGTTCGAGCAGATTTGTTGATAATGAGTTCTGAAGAAAAGCCTTCTTTCATCAACAGATTATTTCCTAAAGATCTAGAGCATATTTTAGCTGAGATCCCTACAGATGTATTAATTATAAAAAATGATAAATAAATTAACTTTTCAAAACTTTGTTGCTGATTTGCCTAGAAATATTTTTTCTGGTTTTGTTGTTTCTTTAATTGCTCTTCCGCTTGGTCTTGGCCTAGCTATTGCTTCTGGAGCTCCTCCCATGGCAGGTATAATTTCAGCTATCGTTGGAGGTTCTGTAGTTGCTCTTTTGGGAGGGTCTAATCTCACGATAACAGGGCCTGGTAATGGCCTTGTAATTGTTGTCCTCTCTGCCATATTAACATTAGGTGAGGGTGACAATTACCAAGGATATCTTTTTACACTTGCTGCAATAATTATTTCTGGACTAATCCTTGTTCTTTTTGGAGTTTTCCGTTTGGGTTCACTAAGTGAATTTTTTCCTTCTTCTGCTTTGCAAGGAATGCTTGCTGCAATTGGTATTGGTATTTTAGCAACGCAGGTTCATGTTATGTTTGGCATTGCGTCTGAAAAAGGAAGTGCTCTAGAGCAAATATCTAATGTTCCAAAAACCATATTATATCTGCTTGAAAATCCAACCATGAAAATGCTGTTAGGGGCTATAATTGGATGTGTAAGCCTAATTTTCATGTTCATATATTCTAAAATAAGAATTCCTTTTTTTCATCTTATCCCTGCGCCAATGTGGGTTGTTATTGGATCCATTGGTGTTGTTTATTATTACGAAATTTTTTTAAACAGCGCTGCGCCCTTAAGTGAAGATCTTATGATCCGTTTACCAGAAAACTTTTTAGGTGAATTTCCTGCTCCAAATTTTACAAAAGCTCTTAATATAGATTTTATAGGCTTTACTCTTTCTATAACTTTAGTTGCTTTTTTGGAGTCTTTATTGAGTATTAAAGCTGTAGATAAACTAGATCCAAAAAAAAGAAGATCAAATATGAATAAGGATCTTAGGGCTCTTGGTTTAGCAACTATTGCAAGTGGTTTTTTAGGAGGTCTTAATGTGGTAACAGTCATAGCCAGAAGTTCTGTAAATGTCAATAATGGA
Organism: Flavobacteriaceae bacterium; assembly: GCA_002728855.1. Taxonomy (GTDB): domain Bacteria; phylum Bacteroidota; class Bacteroidia; order Flavobacteriales; family Flavobacteriaceae. The sequence goes on along the minus strand of PBWA01000007.1, from coordinate 123,559 downwards.
GGAACTAATAGGTCTGCTAATTTCTTTCATGCTCTTTTTCTTTTACTTTTTATTTTGCTTTTTGTTTCGCAAATTCAAAAGATTCCTCTTCCTGCTTTAGCTGCTATTTTAGTTTATACAGGCTACAGGCTTGCTGCTCCAGAAAATTTTATTCGAATTTATAAAATCGGCAAAGAGCAAGCTTTTATTTTTCTGGTTACTTTATTTGGAACTTTATTAACTGACCTTATCACGGGCATTGGACTAGGTATTTTGTGTACATTCATCGTTCACTTATTTTTAAATAATAGTTTTGTTCTTTTTAGTCGAAATTGGTTGAAACCCAATGTTTTAATGTATTTGGAAGAAGAGTCTGGTAATTATTATGTCAGCGTAAAGAACTTTTGTAGCTTTTTAAACTTTTTTAAACTTAAGAAAAAACTTGATGAGATACCAGAGACAGAACATGCCATTGTAGATTTTTCTTTATGTGATTTTGTTGATCATACTGTAATGGAAGGTTTAAATAGTTATCGGCGGAGTTTTGCAAGTAAGGGTGGTATTCTCGAAACAATAGGTCTAGATATAAGAACGGCTGAAACATCTCATCCCTTTGCTGTTAGAAAAAGCTCACCCCAAAGTAATTTTTTGAATTTTAAAGCATCTCTTACAAAAAGACAAGTTCGTCTTCAAAAATTATCCACAATTCTTGATTGGGAGTACCTTGCTGAGCCGATTTCTGATTCTGGAGATCTTGAAAAGTTTCTGTTTTTCAAAACCAAATTGATTAATTACCAATACAACTCTTTAAATAGTAAAAATAATATTACTTCGCTTTTTGATCTTTCTTACAGTGAAGGAGCGTTTATTGCGAAAGAGAACTTAGAAGCAACATTTTTAAAAATAAAATCGCCCAATAAGCTTCCTGTTTTTGTGTTAGATAAAGAAAACCTAATGTCAATATTTTACAGTTTTTCGAGATCAAAAGATATCAACTTTAAGCAACATCCCGTCTTCTCAAATCGGTTTTTTCTTTATGGTGAAGACAGAAAAGCTATTCGATCTCTATTCTCAAGCGATCTAATTTCTTTTTTCGAAAGTCAACCAACCTACCATGTTGAATCTAACGGTAGAAATGTTCTTATAAAGGGGGGAGATCGGCTTGCAAGTATTGAAGAAATTAAAAAAATGATGGCGTTTGCTGAAGGTTTAGGCGATGTGTTATCAAAAAAAGGAAGTTAATTCTTACTAAAAAATATAACTTTACATATTCTAGCCTATAGACATGAAATTGTATTCTATTGAATGTGGGAATTTTAAATTAGATGGTGGCGCTATGTTTGGAGTGGTACCAAAGGCATTATGGGAAAAAACAAATCCTGCTGATTCTAAAAATAGAATAAATATGGCAACGCGTTCACTTTTAATTGAAAATAAAAAAAAACTAATCCTTATAGATTGTGGGCTGGGAGATAAACAAAATGAAAGGTTTTTCTCTCATTATGATAGATGGGGAGATTTTTCACTTTTATCTTCATTAAAAAAAATAGGTTTTTCTCCCGATGATATCACTGATGTCGTTTTCACTCATCTTCATTTTGATCACTGTGGGGGTGCAATTGTTTATAATAAAAAGGGGGGGCTTGAGCCTCTTTTTAAGAACGCCTCTTTTTGGTGTCACAAAAAACATTGGGATTGGGCGCTAAGTCCAAATATTAGAGAAAAGGCTTCCTTTTTAAAAGAAAATATTTTGCCTATTAAAGAAAGTGGGCGGCTTAGATTGATTGATGAAGATGCTTCCTTTATAAAATCTTCTGATTTGGATTTAGAGTTTTTTATTGTTGATGGCCATACTGAAAAACAAATACTCCCAATAATAAACTATAAGGGGCAAACAATTATTTTTGCTGGAGATTTAATTCCCACCTTAGGCCATTTGCCTGTGCCTTACATTATGGGTTACGATACTCGTCCTTTGTTGACATTAAAAGAAAAAGCCTTTTTATTGGATCTTGCTTGTAAAAAAAAATATCTCCTTTTTTTGGAGCATGATCCGTATAACGAACTTATTACATTAAAAAAGGGAGAGCGAGGGGTAATTTTTGATCAGAAACATACTTTGCTTTCTTATTTTGGAGATTAATTGTTTTGTTTTAAAAAAGATGTCGTTTTATCTATTGTTATTATTTTTGTTAGAAATGAGAAAGATTAGGGTTTTATTTTATTTTTTGTTTTTGGCTCTTTCGCCTTCTTTGTTTTCACAAAATTACTGGCAACAAAAGGTAGAGTACGAAATGACTGTCGATATGGATGTTAACACCTATCTATACTCAGGAAAACAAAAGCTTTTATACAGCAATAATTCTCCTGATACTATTCAAAAGGTTTTTTATCATCTTTTTTTTAATGCCTTTCAAAAAGGAAGTGAAATGGCTGTGAGAATAAAGACGGGAAAAGACAAAAACTACAGATTTAAAGTAGATATTGACACATTGCTACCAAGTCAAGAGGGATTTTTAAAGGTTTTTAATTTAAAACAAAACGGTAAAAAAATTGAAAGTAAGGTCTCGGGAACAATTCTAGAAGTTGATCTAAACTCTCCAATACCGCCAAAAGGATCAGCTTTGTTAACCCTTGATTTTAATGGGCAGGTTCCTGTTATGGTTAGAAGAGCGGGTAGAAATTCAGAAGATGGTATTGCTCTCTCGATGGCACAATGGTTTCCTAAAATGGCTGAATATGATTATGATGGATGGAACGCTGAACCGTATTTAGGAAGAGAATTTCATGGTGTTTGGGGTGATTATGATGTTAAAATTTCTATTGATAAAAATTATGTTGTTGCTTCAAGCGGTTATATTCAAAACCCTGATGAAGTTGGTCATGGTTATAGCTCTAAGTCCAAGAAAAGAAAAAAAGAAAAAATAACATGGCATTTCATAGCTCCGAACGTCCATGATTTTACATGGGCCGCTGATCCTAATTTTATTCATGACATATATCCCGGTCCTAACAATGTTGATCTACATTTTTTTTACAAAGACAAACAAAGTAATTTACCTAATTGGAAAAATATCCAGCCAATAACTGCCGAACTAATGGTTTTCTTTAATAAAGCAATTGGTCCATATCCTTATAATCAGTATTCAGTAGTTCAGGGAGGGGATGGAGGTATGGAATATGCTATGCTTACCCTTATTGGTAGGGAGCGTTCTTTTGAAAGTCTAGTTGGAGTTACATCGCATGAGCTTGCTCACTCGTGGTTCCAGCATGCTCTTGCCACAAATGAAATGAAGCACGAATGGATGGACGAGGGTTTTACCTCTTATATATCTGACTTAGCAGAAAATGAGGTGTTACAGAAAAATCTTGTTTTCCCTCATGCTGGGTCCTATCGCGGCTACATGAGGTTAGCTCTCTCTGGGTTTGAACAGCCTCAGTCTACAAATGCTAACAGATATGATTATAACATGGCCTATGAATCTACTGCTTACAGTAAAGGCTCTGTTTTTCTGGGCCAACTTGGTTACATTATTGGTCCAAAAAATTTAGCTAAAACAATTAAAGAATATTACAGAGAATTTAAATTTACTCACCCCCAGCCAAACGATTTTAGAAGGGTTGCTGAGAGGGTTTCTGGTATTCAGCTAAAGTGGTACCTAACAGATTGGACACAAACAACAAATACCATTGATTACGCAATTAAAAAAATTTCATCTGTTGAGGGTGGTAAAACCCAAGTTTCATTAGAAAGAATTGGCTCTATGCCAATGCCTTTAGATATTCTTGTTTCCTTCTCTAGTGGTAAAAAAAAGATCTATTATGTTCCTATACCTTTGATGAGAGGGAAAAAGGAAAATCCCTATGCTTTTAATTGGGAGGTTCTTGATGATTGGCCTTGGGCTTATCCGGAATTCTCATTTATAATAAATGAAAAGGTTGATCAAATAGAGTCTATAATAATAGATCCCAGTTTCTATATGGCCGATGTTGACAGAGAAAACAACATTTATGAAGCCCCTGAAAAAAAATAGCAAAAGAGTTTTTATATTAAAAAAAAACTCCTCTTTCAATAAACTTTTTTCCACTGGCAAATCTTTTCATTCGGGCGATATTGTCCTTAAGTCTTTTGTTAATGATAATGAGTTAAACATGATTCGCTTTGGTTTTGCTGTGGTAAAAAATCCCCATTTCAATGCGGTAAAAAAAAATAGAATTAAACGTCTTCTTAAGGAGGCCGTAATAAAAAAAATTGATTTTATTAATGAATCTTTTTCTTCTGGAGATTATATCATTGCTTTTCGAGGTTCTCCTGCTACTGATTCTGAGTACATTTTCAAAAACGTTTTTTCAGTGCTTAAAAAGGTTGTCCTTAGTAAATAAAATACATAGAGCTGTGAGGTATTCCATCCTCAAGATATGTTTCCCCTTTATAAACAAATCCTATTTTTTTATAAAATTCTCTTAGCTGAGATTGTGCTGAAATTTTTATTTCTTTATTGGGATAATTTTGCTTACAATAATCTATGCATTTCTGCACCAGTTTGTGCCCTATTTTCTCTTTTCTTTTTTTTTCGCTCACTAAAATTCTGCCAATCGCCGTCTTCCCTTCGTAAAAGTCTCCTTCTTTAAATATTCTTGCATATGCTATTATTTTATTTTTTTCTTTTGCTAGTAAGTGTTTCGCAATATTATCTTTATTGTCAAGGTCGTTATATGCGCAATTTTGTTCCTTAACAAATATTTCCGCTCTTATTCTCATAACCTCATAAAGTTCTGAAAGACTAAGCTCTTCAAAATTTTTTATTTCCCAAGATAACATGTATTAACAAGGAATTTTTTTAATTCTTTTTTTGTGGCGCCCTCCATCAAAACTTGTTTTAATAAACAACAAAACCATTTCCTTGGCTTTTTTTAAAGAAACAAATCGAGCGGGTAAGCTTAATATATTTGCATCATTATGTTTTCTTGCTAAAATGGCCGTTTCTTTGTTCCAACATAATGCGGCCCTTATCTTTTCCCATTTATTAGCTGTCATTGCTGCTCCGTTTCCTGATCCGCATATAATAATGCCCTTGTTCGCTTTTCCTTTTTCAACATCTTCCGCTACAAGATGAATAAAATCGGGATAATCAACACTTTCTTCATCATAAGTTCCTCTATCCAATGTTTTGTAACCTGAATTAATTAATTCTTTTTTTAATTCTTTTTTTAAAGAGGTTCCTGCGTGGTCGTTTCCTATGGAAATTATCATTCTATAAAGTTATAAAGATCCTTTTTTATTTTAATGATTGTTTAATTGATTGTTAATAAAAAAAAATTAAAATTTTAAAAAAATTTAATTTTTTGATCTGGTTATAATTTGTTAATATTCTCTTTTTTTTTAAATCTTTTTTCAACAGGGAAAAATAAATTTTTATTCACATCAAACAGTTTAAACAAGGTGTTAACAAAATGATTACTATACTCATTTTCAGTATTTTATTTCTTTAATAAGAGAAAATAAGTACATGTTTTTTTTTAATATTTTAAAAAACAAATAAAAAGAATAATTATATCATATCTTTTAACAAACAATAACAATAAGCAATAATAATTTTAAATATATAAGAATTATAATAATGTGTATTGATAAATAATTCTATTTATAAATTATTAAAAACATAAATTTGGAAATATTTTTGATCAAGATGATTAGAAGAAAAGAAACCAAACATCAAGGAATAATATCCTATGGCTCATATGGAAAAGCATTCATAAAAGAAACTTTGGGGTTTCCTGAAAAGATTTATATTTCTAAGAAGAATACAAATAAATCATTCCCAGGAGATCTTGTTTCTTTAAAAATAAAATTTTCAAATAAAAAAAAAAGATGGGAAGGGAGAGTTATTAATATAATAGAAAGAAGGAAAAAGAAATTTGTTGGTGTTTTGGAGATTAGTGAGAACTATGCGTTTGTCAACACAACAGAGAAAAACATATATACAGATTTTTTTTTATCTCAAGAAAGTTTGAAAAACTATGTTGATGGAGAAAAAGTAATTGTTGAATTTTTAGATTGGCCAAGGGGAAACAAATCACCTTTTGGAAAATTAGTTGCCTCTTTGGGCGGAGCAGGAAAATACGATACAGAAATAAAAAGCATTTTATTTGAGAATGGAATTAAAAGTGAGTTTCCACAAAAAGCAATAGAAGAATTAGAGAAAATACATATAAAAAGTAAGGAAAAAAGGATAGACTTAAGAGATGAACTAACATTCACAATTGACCCTGTAACAGCAAAAGATTTTGACGACGCTATTTCTTTTAAAAAATTAGAAGGAGGAATAAAAGAAATAGGCATTCATATAGCAGACGTAACTCACTATATAAAACCAGGTACACCTTTAGACGAAGAGGCTTATAAAAGAGGAAACTCAATATACTTGCCAGACAGAGTTATACCGATGCTTCCAGAAAAGATATCAAATGAGATTTGTTCTTTAAACCCGAGAGAAGAAAAAAAAACTTTCTCATATATTTTTCAATTAACAGAAGGAGGGGAAATTAAAAAAGGAAAGTTTATAAAAACACTAATAAAATCAAACAGGAGATTTAGCTATGAGGAAGTGCAACATATTATAGAAAAAAAAGAAAAAAAAATACCTGAAGAAATAAGTATAACTAAGAAAGAGGAGAAAATAGAAGAGAACATATTTGGAGCAATTTTGTTTCTAAATAAACTCTCACAAAAAAGAAGGGAAGAAAGAAAAAAAAGAGGAACAATTTCCTTTGAAAAAAAAGAAATAGAGTATTTGATGTCTGAAAAAAATCAGCCAGAGGGAATAAAAATAAAAAAAAACAAAGAAGCAAACCAACTGGTAGAGGAGTTAATGCTAATAGCAAACACAAACGCTGCAAAGCAAATGTCATCAAATAAAAAAGAAAAACCTTTTATTTACAGAACCCACGATAAACCAGATAAAAAAAAATTAAAAACACTTAAAAAAATAATAGAGCCCCTAGGATATGTTTTAAACATAAAAGGGAAAGGGTTAAATAAACAGCTTAATAAAATACTGAAAGAAAGTAGAGGAAAAAAAGAAGAAAACCTTATAAACAAATTAATTATAAGAAGCATGAGTAAAGCGGAGTACTCAACAAAAAACATCGGGCATTATGGCTTATCTTTTTCAAATTACACCCATTTTACCTCACCAATTAGAAGGTATTCAGACATTATTGCACACAGAATATTATCAAATTCGCAGATATGGAAAATTAAAGAAAAGGACCTAAAAGAAAAGTGTGCTCATATAACCGAAAGAGAGATTTTATCAACAAAAACAGAGAGGGAGGGCAATAAACTAATGCAGTTAAAATTTTTAGAAAACAAAGTAGGGCAGCAAAAAAGAGGTTTCATATCAGGAGTAACAGAAGGAGGCCTATTTGTAGAAATAATTGAAAACATGTGTGAAGGCTTTATAATAGCAAAAGAATTAGGAAAAGAAAGATTTTATTTTGAAGAGAGTAAATTAACGCTTAAGGGAGAGGAGAGCAAACGCAAATATGTTTTAGGAGATGAAATAGAGGTGAAAGTAAAAATAATAGATTTTAAAAAAAGGCAAGCATATTTTTCCTTAATATGAAAGAGGCATCGAGCGGATTCGAACCGCTGTAAAAGCTTTTGCAGAGCTCTGCCTAGCCACTCGGCCACGATGCCATATGGTAAAAATATGATTCTTTTCACAAAAACAGAAAACAAAGATTGAATTAGTTTCGTTTTCTTTTAATAGAAACAGAGACGTCATCTAAGCTTCCTCGAACAGGTGGGTTTTTTTTAGAAACACAAACCTTTACAAAATCTACACTATGAAACTTTTCAAAAACTTTTTTTACAATTCTTTCAGCAACATTTTCTAGCAGGTTTGATCTTTTTTTCATTTCAGAGCTTACAATTTCATTTAGAAGAACATAGTCAACAGCATCAACCAAATTATCACTTTTAGAAGCTTTGTCAAGGTTAGCGGAAACCTTAAGATTAACAAGGTAATCAGCACCTATTTTCTTCTCTTCACCAAGGCAGCCATGATAAGCGTAGAACTTAATATTTTTAAGATGTATAGTACCCAAAAAGAAAATTTTTAGCAAAGATAAAATTAAGTAATACTTAAACGAAACAGCTTTAATATATTTGTTAATTAAAAAAGAAATTGCAAAAAGGACCTAACTTCATAGAAAAAATAATTAAGGATGATCTTCAAAAAGGATTAGCTCAGAAAAACCTTTGTTTTCGATTCCCGCCAGAGCCAAATGGATTTCTTCATATTGGCCATGTAAAGGCAATATGCATAAATTTTGATTTAGGAGAGACATTCAATGCGCCCGTAAATCTTCGTTTTGATGACACTAATCCAACGTCAGAGGAAAAAAAATTTGTAGATGGTATAAAAAAAGACATTAAGTGGCTTGGATATAAATGGGAAAAAGAATGTTATGCATCAGATTATTTTGATGACCTCTATAATTGGGCAGAGCAGCTAATAACAAAAGGGTTAGCATACATAGATTCTCAAGATTCAGCAACAATCGCTTTGCAAAAGGGAACCCCAACAGAAGCAGGAAAAAACAGTCCATATCGAAACAGGAGCAAAGAAGACAACCTTTTTCTTTTCTCAGAAATGAAGAAAGGAAGTTTTATGGAAGGGGAGCATGTTTTAAGGGCAAAGATAGATATGTCATCACCAAACATGCTTTTAAGAGATCCAGTAATGTATAGAATTATTCACATGAGTCACCAACGAACAAATAAAGATTGGTGCGTCTATCCGATGTATGACTGGGCACATGGCCAATCTGATTTAATTGAAAAGATATCCCACTCATTGTGCACCTTGGAGTTTAAGCCCCACAGAGAGCTTTATGAATGGTTCCTCTATGCTATAGGACCAACTGAAAACAAAACGCCTAAGCAGAGAGAGTTTGCTCGACTCAATCTCTCTTATACAATAACTAGTAAGAGAAAATTAAAAAGATTAATCCAAGAAGGATGTGTAGACGGATGGGACGACCCAAGAATGCCTACCATCTCTGGCCTACGCAAAAGGGGATATACCCCTGAGTCCCTTAAGAAATTTGTCAGAACAGCAGGAGTGGCTAAAAGAGAAAACATAATTGAACTGTCTTTATTAGAATTTTGTTTAAGAGAGCACTTAAATAAAATTTCGCCTAGGATAATGGCCGTTTTAAATCCTGTTAAATTAATTATAGAAAACTATCCTGAGGGAGAATTAGAAGAGCTTTCTGGGGAAATCAATCCCGAGGATCAAAAGTCTGGGAAAAGGATGATCCCTTTTTCTAAAGAGATATACATAGAGAGAGATGATTTTAAAGAAAATGCAGAAAAGGGGTTTTTTAGATTATCCCTTGGCAATGAGGTTAGATTAAAAAACGCATATATAATAAAAGCTAAAAGCGTGGAGAAGGATCAGAATGATCAGATTAAGAATATAATTTGCACTTATGATCCTTTGAGCAAAAGCGGTAGTGATACTAAAGAGAGTAAAAGAAAAGTTAAGGCAACAATTCATTGGGTATGCTCAAAAAAAGCAAAAAAAATTATTGTTAATCAATACGATACTCTTTTTTTGGTTCCCGACCCTGACAAACATGAAGACTTTATTAAATATGTTAATCCAAATTCTCTAGTAAAAAAGAATGGGTATATAGAGCCCTATGCTTCTAAACTAAAGGCAGGAGAAAGAGTACAGTTTCAAAGGCAAGGGTATTTTATAGTAGATAAGATAAATGCAGATAAACAGATAATTTTCAACAAAACAACAGGATTAAGAGACAGCTTTAAAAATCAAAAAAAACATTAGAGGACATGCTTAGTCTATTTGAGCATTGACATTTGAATCACCTTTTCCTTTATTATCCTCATCATTATTTTTATTTATTTTTTTTTTTGCTGCACTTTTTAAGTTTTCTTTTTTCATGGCCTCCCCTATTTGATTACTAGCAGTGAATGAGGCCACCATATTATTTAACATGTCACTTCCTGCTTGAGGAGAGTTAGGAAGAAGTATCAAATTGCTGTTTGTTTCTTCCCCAATTGATTGTAGGGTATCGTAATGTTGCGTTACGACAATCAAAGCAGAAGCTTCTTGTGAATTTATACCAACATTATTCAGCACATCTACAGACTCTTCAAGCCCTCTCGCGATTTCTCTTCTTTGATCAGCAATTCCCTGACCCTGCAGTCTTTTACTTTCAGCTTCTGCTTTAGCTTTTTCTACAATTAAAATTCTTGCAGCATCTCCCTCATATTGGGCGGCAACTTTTTCTCGCTCAGCAGCATTTATTCTATTCATAGAAGTTTTAACTTCTGTATCAGGGTCAATATCTGTTACTAAAGCACGAATTATATCATACCCGTAATTACCCATTGCATCATTTAATTCGCCTTTAACAGCATTTGCTATTTCATCTTTTTTTTCAAAAACATCATCGAGTTTCATTTTTGGAACAACTGCTCGCACAACATCAAAAACATATGATGTTATTTGGTCTTGAGGCGAATCCAATTTATAAAAAGCCTCCCAAACCTTGTCTTGAATAACTTTGTATTGAACAGAGATTTTAAGTTTAGTAAAAACATCGTCTTTTGTCTTAGTTTCTACAATTACATCTAGCTGTAAAACCCTAAGGCTTACTCTGCCTGCTATTCGATCAATTATAGGAATTTTTATTCTCAAGCCAGGATGGCGTACACCAACAAATCTTCCAAAACGCTCAATTATTGCTGCCGTCTGTTGCTTGACAATAAACAGCGCCGATAGTAGTGCTAAAATTCCGAAAAAGATTATAATGTAAGTTGAAATATTCATGTGATTTTTTATTACAATATATGTAAAGGTGTAAATAAAAAGAAAAAAATTTGATTTTATTTTAAGAAAGCTATAAGCGATTTAACTCTATCTAAAAACGCCTTTTCTCCTATTAGCGAATAAATAGAAACTAAATCAGGCCCATTTAATGAACCAACCAGCCCAACTCTAATTGTTTGCATAATTTCCCTTGGCGCTATACCTTTTTTTTTGCCCCAATCTATAATTTCTGGTTTCCAGTTTTTTTTGACAAAATTCTTTTGATTTAAACAGTCACATAAATGTTTTAATATAAGAACAGAATTAGCTCTATTTAATTTTGAAATAGAGTTTGAATCATAGGACAGGGGCTTATTAATGAAATCACTTTCTTTTTCAAAATCGGTCAAAAGTGAAGCTCTTTCCTTAACAAGTGATATTATGGAGACTTTTGATTTTTCATTAAGAGAGATGTTTTCAAAAAACTCAGGGAATTGATTTAAAAGAGACGCCGAATCACTATTTTGAATGTGTTTTTGATTAATCCAGACGGCCTTTTCAAAATCAAATCTTGCCCCTGATTTATTAATTTTTTCACCGTCAAATATCTTTATAATCTCATCAGGAGTAAAAATTTCTTTATCAGATTTTGGAGACCATCCAAGCAAAATCAGATAATTAGCTAAACCATTTGGCAAAAATCCTTTTTCTTTAAACCCTAGTGAATTTTCCCATTTTAAAGGGAAAATTGGAAAACCATCTTTTTCTCCATCTCTTTTTGAAAGCTTTCCTTGACCAGCCTTGTTTAGTATTAATGGAAGGTGCAAGAATTTTGGAATATCCCAACCAAATGAATCATATAATAGCCTGTGAATTGGAAGAGAGGGAAGCCATTCTTCACCTCTAATAACATGTGTAATTTTCATTAAATGATCATCTACTACATTTGCAAAATGATAAGTGGGAGAACCATCTGCTTTTATTAGCACTTTGTCTTCTAGCTCTTCCGAGAGGACATTAATTTCCCCTCTTATCTCGTCCTTTACGTGAATTTTTTTGTTCTTGGGAACCATCAGCCGTATCACTTTTTCTTTTGATTTTAGAGACTGATCGTTTTTTAAGGTTAGGCTGTTTTTGAATAAAAGCCTATTTGATGATCCGTATTTAAAAACCAAACCTTTTTTTTTCAATTTTTCTCTTTCAGTCTTCAGATCATTTTCTGTGTCATAAGCATAGTATGCAAAATTATTTTCGATTAACTTTTCAGCGTATTTTTTATAAATATTATTTCTTTCACTTTGTCTATATGGCCCAAATGCCCCCCCGCGTAATGGGCCTTCATCGGGCTTTATTCCAATCCAGGAAAGAGAATTTATTATATAATTTTCACTTCTTTTTACCTCTCTTTTTTTATCAGTATCTTCAATTCGAAGAATAAATGACCCCTTATATTTTTTTGCTAATATATAATTATACAAAGCCGTTCTAAGGCCTCCTATGTGAAGTGGCCCTGTTGGGCTAGGTGCAAATCTTACTCTTACAGACATCAATCGTAAAGATAAGAGATGTTGATCGATAAAGAAATTATTTTTACTTGATTCATGAGGCTATAATAGGTAGCTTTATTTTATTAAATTGATATGAGAAGATTATTTGAAATATATTTAAATTCAAGAGTTATCTTTGCCTGGTAATGATAAAGTTTTTAGGATTAGATTTTATTAAAATAAGCAAGCCAAAACTAAAGGCATCGCTTTGTGATTTAGTTGAAGGCAAAGGTTATAGCATTGATAGAATAGTGTATAATTTTATTTCTATAAAAAAAATAATTCAAATAAATAAAGAGTTTTTAAGCCACAGTAACGAAACTGACATTATTACATTTGATTATACTGAAAACAAAAAAATTTCAGCTGAAGTATTTATCTCTATAGCTACTCTTAAGAAAAATGCCCTTCAAAATTCACAAAGCGCTGAAAATGAGGCAATTAGACTTGTTTTTCATGGTCTTTTGCATTGCCTTGGCTATAAAGATAAGACTGATAAGCAAAAGGAAATAATGAGGTCAAAAGAAGATCAACTCATAAAAAGGTTTCACGTGAAACAGACCCAAAATGTTTGAAAAAGAGTACGATATAATTGTTGTTGGCGGAGGTCATTCTGGAGCCGAAGCATCCCTAGCTGCAGCTCGAATGGGATCTTCAGTTCTTTTAATCACAATGAATTTAAATACAATCGCGCAGATGTCATGTAATCCTGCAATGGGAGGTATTGCAAAGGGACAAATAATTAGAGAAATAGATGCATTAGGAGGAGGAAGCGGAATTATTTCAGATCTAAGCGCTATTCAATTTAGAATGTTAAATAAATCAAAAGGACCTGCTATGTGGAGCCCAAGAGTGCAGTCTGATAGAAATATGTTTTCAAAGTTATGGAGAGAAACCTTAGAAAAAACAGACAAACTAGATTTCTATCAAGAGTCAGTTGTTGAATTATTAATCATAAAAAATAAGATTAGTGGAGTAATTACATCATTAGGCTCTAGAATTCATTCAAAAGCAGTTATTTTAACTAATGGTACATTTTTAAATGGCTTAATACATATTGGAGAAAAAAATTTTTCAGGAGGGAGAGCCGGTGAAAGCTCTTCCCGAGGACTAACCTCTAATCTTGAAGCTCTCGGTTTTGTTTCAGGAAGAATGAAAACAGGCACTCCTCCTCGAGTAGATGGTAGGTCTTTAAATTATCATCTAATGGAGATACAAGAGGGGGATAATGAACCTTCCAAATTTAGTTTTCTTGAATCACATGTTCTTAAGTCTCAAAAAGCATGTCATATTACTTATACTTCCTCTGATGTCCATGATATTTTAAGAACTGGTTTTGATCGCTCACCGATGTTTAATGGAAGAATTAAAAGCACTGGGCCAAGATATTGTCCCTCAATTGAGGACAAAATAAATAGATTTGAAGATAGAGATAGGCATCAAATTTTTGTTGAACCTGAAGGATGGAGTACTATTGAAGTTTATGTTAATGGATTTTCAACATCTTTGCCGGAAGAAATTCAATATCAAGCCTTAAAAAAAATTAAGGGGTTTGAACAGGTTAAACTTTTCAGGCCTGGATATGCCATTGAATATGATTATTTCCCCCCAACTCAGTTAAAATACAACCTTGAAACAAAAATTATAGATAACCTGTTTTTTGCTGGACAAATTAATGGGACTACTGGTTATGAGGAAGCTGCAGCACAAGGCTTGATGGCTGGAATTAATGCTCATTTGAAAATTACCGATGAGTCGCCTTTTATTTTAAAAAGAGATCAGGCCTATATTGGGGTGCTAATAGATGATTTAATCACTAAAGGCACAGAGGAGCCCTATAGAATGTTTACCTCACGAGCTGAATATCGCACACTGCTCAGACAAGATAATGCTGATATCAGATTAACCCCCTTATCTTTTTCTCTAGGCCTTGCTTCAGAAGAAAGACTTCGTTTAGTAAAATCCAAATTAAGAGACACAAAAAAGCTAATAAATTTTCTAACAACTCAAAGTGTCACTCCAGATGAGATTAATAATATTTTAGAGAAAAAAAAATCATCTCCAATGAAGCAATCAAATAAAATTAATAGGGTTTTATCAAGACCAAACATTACGATTAAATCACTTAAGGGGCTAAGTAAGATTTCAAAATATCTTAAAGAAGAAAAAATTACCGAATCATCAATTGAACAAGCTGAAATAGAAATAAAGTATTCTGGCTACATAGAAAAAGAAAAACAGAATGCAAAAAAACTTTCTAAGCTTGAAGAAATTAAGATTCCAAAGGGGTTTAATTACAATAATCTATCGTCTCTCTCTTCTGAAGCTAAAGAGAAACTTAACACAATTAATCCAAAAGATCTCTCACAAGCATCAAGGATAAGCGGAATCAAGCCAAGTGATATTAGTGCACTTCTTGTTAAAATGGGTAGATAAATTGTTCCACGTGGAAACTATAAATAACAGACGTACAGATATACAGCTAAAAGACAATCAAAAGATCTATTCTTCAACTCAAGCGGATGTGATATATAGCAAAGAATTAGGCCTAGCTAAAACTTTATTCAAAGAGAATAAGGCAGCAAAAAAAAATGCTTTGGCTGAATACCTACCCCATTCTGAAACAAAATTTACCCTAATTAGCATTGCATATTCTTTCGTAAGGAGCCTTATGTTTATTTATAAATATAAAATGATAAAAAAGTATATATATAAAAAATCAAAAGTATTAGATTTTGGTTCTGGAACTGGAGACTTTTTGCGTTATTTCAAAAGAAAAGGCCATAAAGTTTATGGGGTAGAGCCAAATAAATTAGCGAGAGAAATTTCTAAAAAAAAAGGAATAATTTCTTTGCCAGATATAAAAAAATTAAAAGAGACCAAATTTCAAGCAATCACAATGTGGCATGTTCTAGAGCACCTTCCAGAACCCTCAAAAACCGTTAAATCTTTTCATAAAATACTAGATAAAGAAGGTATATTGATTATAGCCGTTCCTAATCTTGAAAGTTTTGATTCACTCCATTATAAAAATTTATGGGCCGCATTAGATATACCAAAACATTTGTGGCATTTTACCTCTAATGGGTTAATAAAAATTGTAGAGACACAAGGGTTTAAATTGGCAAAAATTTTCCCTCTTTGGTTTGACACATTATATATCAGCTATCTTTCAGAGAAAAATAGATCAAATCAATTTCCCCTGTTATTTGGACTTTTTAAAGGACTTTACTTTAATTTTAAATCTTTTAGAACAAGAAACTATTCTTCTCTGGCCTTTGTTTTTAAAAAGACTACTCTTTAACATTCAATAGCCTAACAAGTTCTATTGAAAAACTGGATAAAATAATTTTTGAATTACCGTTTCTTTCCAAAAAGTAAATCGTTTCTTCTAACAAAGTGGTTATCTCTAAAATATTTTTACTGTGAATGTGAGCAGAAAGATTTTTCAAGTTTACATTTTTAAAATACTGAAAATCAACTAGTTGAGTTGAATTATAAGAAATCAAAAGACATTGTCTAATCACTTCTAGAACATATTTAATAAACTCTTTTTGTTCCTCTCTTTCTAGTGAAGCTATTGATTCTGACCAGTTTAATAAATCAATGATTGCTTTTTTACTTTTTTTGATATTAAAGGACGCATTTAAAAAATTATTTAAGTAGTTTTCAAATCTATCTTTTTCCTCTTTATTATTAATATCATTTAATACTTTTCTCCAGCTACCTTTCGAAAATTTTATAATTTCAGTTAAATTTGAATTCATATTCAATTTTTTTAAAGCCTTTTCAATTTCTTCTACTTCAATAGGAGGTAATTTAATTTTTTGGCACCTGGAAATTAGAGTTGGCAGAAGCACTGAAGATTTCTCTGTTACCAATATGAAATATGACTTTTCTGGAGGCTCTTCAATTATTTTAAGCAATTTATTAGAAGCTTGAGGATTCAATTTTTCTGCCCCCCAGATTATTAAGACTTTATTACCTCCTGAATGAGATTTTAGGCTTATTTTTTTTTGAATTTTAATCACTTCATCGACGTTAATAATTCCTTGCTTATTTCCTGATTCAAGTAATTTTAGCCACTCATAAATATCCCCATAAGGAGAGGAAATAATAAAATCCCTCCAGGAAGATAATAAATCTGTATTTGTAGAATTGGTTTTAGACTTACTTATGCATGGATATGCAAAATGCAGATCAGGGTGATTTACTATATTAGAAAATGGAATTTTATTTTTTTCATACTCCTTCATTTTTTCTAAACCATAAATTAAGTTTAAACCATTATTTATAGCTAATGGGAGCCCTCCATATCCATTGTTGTCAATAAGGATTTGGCTTTGAGGATACGTTTCTTCAACAACCATTTTATGCAGCTGTTTTTTTATAAGATTTTGACCAACAATATTTCCTGTATACATTGTTTATAGAAGAGAATTAAATAAAACACTTACTTAATTATTTATTTTTATTCAATATATGACAAAAAATAGAAGTATTTTTAAAGTAATTATGGAAAATTTTCTTCAGAAAAATTTTAAGAATAAAAGAGTAATAGTAAGGGTAGATTTTAATGTCCCGCTTGATGATAATTATAAAGTAACAGATACCACAAGAATAGAATTTTCAAAAAACACTATTCAAGAGATAGTTAAAAGGGGAGGGATATGTATTTTACTTTCACATATGGGGAGACCTATTTCTAAAGAGTCAAAATATTCCCTTTCTCATATCATTTATTGTGTTGAACAAATATTAAAAATTCCTGTTAAATTTTGTGAAGACTGTATTGGAGACATGGCAATTGAATCTGTAAATTCTTTGAAAGAGGGTGAGGTCATATTAATGGAGAATGTCCGTTTTTATCCAGAGGAAACCAAAGGGGACATAAATTTTGCTAGAGAACTTTCAAAATTAGGCGATTATTTTGTTAATGATGCTTTTGGCAGTATTCACAGAGCACATAGTTCAACGACAATTATTGCAAATTTTTTCAAAGGGAAAAAATTTTCAGGATTACTTTTAGAGAAAGAAATAAAGTCTATTAATAGAGTATTAAAAAATGGAGAGAAACCAATAACAGCAATAATTGGTGGGGCGAAAGTTTCATCAAAGATTACTGTTATTGAAAATTTACTGGATAAAATTGATTTTTTAATTATTGGAGGAGGAATGGTTTACACTTTTATTAAAGCTTTAGGGGGAGAAATAGGAGAATCTATTTGTGAAGATGATTTTTGTGAATATTCAAAAAAGATTATCAAATTAGCTAATGACAAAGGAGTTAGATTATTATTACCTGAAGATGTGGTAATAGGAAATGAATTTTCTGATAATGCAAAAATTAATATCTCATCTGTATATACCATTCCCAAAGGATGGCAAGGATTGGATGCAGGCCCTGAATCAATTAAAATTTTTTCACAGATAATTCAAAAAAGTAAAACAATTCTTTGGAATGGTCCCATAGGCGTATTTGAGCTTGAGCCTTTTTCAAACGGAACAAAAGCATTGGGCCAAGAAATTGTAAAAAGAACAAAGGAAGGAGCATTTTCATTAGTTGGCGGAGGAGACTCTATTTCTGCTGTCAAGAAATTTGGAATGTCTGAAGGAATAAGTTATATATCCACTGGAGGAGGTGCAATGCTTGAGTATTTGGAAGGCAAAAATTTACCTGGAATAGATGCCCTAAGTTAATCCAATGAAAAGATATCTTTTTCTAATTCTGGCCCTTACAACTCTATTAAATTTTTCATGCTCGGAGAAGTCACAAAAAAAATATTTACCAGATTCTAACGGAAGATTTAATACAATTTCTATTGTTATGTCAAATAAAAGCTGGAATGGTAATCTTGGCAAAATGACAAGAAATTTACTGAGGCAACCTTATGAGGGATTACCTTTAGATGAACCTAAGTTTACTTTAAATTATATTCCTCTGAAAGTTTTTAATGGTTTTGTTCGCAATTCTAGAAATATAATTTTTTTTCAATCAGATTCAATTTTAAACTTTAAAATAAATAAAAATAAATATGCTAAAGAACAGATTTTTGTTGAAATTAAAGCCCCTAGTGATGATAAAAAAAGTCATCTTCTTCAGACCAACATAAAAAAAATAATTAATTCTATTGATGAAAATGAAACTCATGAAAAATTAAGAAGAATAAAAAAATCACCAAATTTTGATAAGAGCATCAAATCTCGCTTCAAAATCTCTTTATTATTTCCTTCTGCATACAAACTAGTAAAAGACACCCTAAATTTTATATGGTTTCAAAAAGAAATTCAAAAAGGGCATCTAAATTTTATTGTTTATCAAATTTCTCAATCTGATTATAAAGACCTTAAAATGAATTCAATCATAAAGATAAGAGATTCTATTGGTGAAAAATATCTGCCAGGCAGACTTGAAAATTCACACATGATTACAGAGAAAGCCTACCGACCATATTTCTATAAAACACAAATTTTAAATAGAGACGCATTACTAACGAAGGGAATGTGGGAAGTCAAAAATGATTTTATGGCAGGACCCTTTATAAACTATATGATTTCGGATAGTATTAAAAAAAATTGGCTTGTATTAGAAGGTTTTTGTTTTGCACCTTCGTTGAAGAAACGGGACTTAATGTTTGAATTAAATACTATTTTAAAATCTGTAGAGTTTGAATAAAACTTTACATTGAAAGTCATTCTTTTTCTTTTGTTTCCTTAGCTTCTTCTTTACTTGCATTTTTAAATTCTTTTATTCCGCTACCTAATCCACGCATTAATTCTGGAATTTTTCTTCCTCCAAAAAGCAAAAGAACCACGACTACTACTAGTACAATTTGCCAAGGGCCAATAGCACTTATTAAAAGGGGTAATGAAAACATTTTTATTATTTTATACAAACATACAAAATTTATATGCAAAATATTTTTAGGTGTAATCCGTATATTTGTTTAAATGGCTAAAGAGAGCAACAATAATAAATCATGGAAGGGGAAATTACTTGATCAATATAGAATGATCATTGTAAATGAGAAAACTTTTGAAGAACAATTTTATTTTCGCTTATCCAGATTAAATTTAATTGTTCTTATAATACTGCTTGTAAGTAGCATCATGGGAGGAACTTTTTTTTTAATTTCATCGACTCCTGTTAAAGAATTTATACCAGGATATCCATCATCTGAGCTTAGACTTGAAGCTATGAAAAACACCTTTCTTTTGGATTCAATTGTTAAAGTTACCCAACAGCAAGAAAAATTTTTAGAGGCTATAAAAAATTCCCTAATAGGTAAAGATAATCAAGCAATAGCAAAAGAATATATTCCCCCTAAAAATGAATCGCAAATAGCTGAATATTCCGTTACTCAAGTTAAAGAAGATTCTATTTTAAGATCACGGGTTATTCAGGAAGACAAGTATAATTTTACTAGATCTAATGAGACAAATTTAATAGAGCTTTTATTTCCTCCTGCAAAAGGAGAAATTTCTCAAAAATTTGATCCTGACTCAAAGCATTATGGAATTGACATTGCTTTAAGTGAAAATTATCCTATTAAATCTATTTTAGGAGGAAGAGTAATTTTTGCTGAATGGACATCTGAAACTGGGAATGTACTTATAATTAAACATTCCAAGGGATTGACATCAATTTATAAGCATAATTCAACATTATTTAAAAAACAAGGTGATTTAGTTTCAACGGGAGAGGTAATTGCTAGTGCCGGAAGTACAGGAAAATTCTCAACTGGCATACATCTTCATTTTGAACTTTGGCTTTCGGGATATCCAGTTAACCCAATCGATTTTATAAATTTCTCATGGGACTAAATTTAAAAGAAAAATTAGGAAGAATTTTTGCTTACTTAATTTATCTAAAAAATAAAAAATGGATAAAAAATCCAATTAAGTACCAAATAAAAACATTTAATTATTTGATTAAAAAGGGGAGTAATACAATTTTTGGCAGCGATCATTTTTTTAGCAAAATAAAAACCTATGATGACTTCAAGAAAAATATTCCCATAAAGGACTATGAAGACATTAGACCTTATATTGATAAAATTTTATTAGGAGAAATTAATGTTCTTTGGCCTGGAAAACCTATTTATCTTGCTAAAACCAGTGGCACAACCTCAGGACTTAAGTATATTCCCATAACAAAGGAATCTATGAAAACTCATATAATTTCTGCTCGAGATTCATTGCTAAATTATATTTATGAAACAGGGAATTCCTCATTTATAAATGGCAAGCACATTTTTTTACAAGGGAGTCCTGTTTTAGAAGAAAAACAAGGTATTCATATTGGGCGACTATCAGGAATTGCAGCACATTATGTGCCAAATTATCTTCAAAAAAACAGAATGCCTAGTTGGGAAACAAACTGTATTGAGGACTGGGAAAAAAAAGTAGACAAGATAATTGAAGAAACCTTAAATGAAAAGATGACCCTAATTTCAGGAATACCCTCTTGGGTTCAAATGTATTTTGAAAAAATAATAAGCAAGAAGAAAAAAAGAATAAGCGAAATATTTCAGGATTTTTCATTATTTGTTCATGGAGGAGTTAATTATGATCCTTATAAATCTTTATTCGAAAAATTAATTGGAAAAAAAATAGATTCTGTAGAGGTTTTTCCTGCCTCTGAAGGATTCTTTGCATATCAGGACAAACAAAAAGAAACGGGCTTACTCCTTTTAGTTAATAATGATATTTTTTATGAGTTTATTAAGGTAAAGGATTTTGGAGTCAATAATAATAGGATTCCATTAAGTCAAGTAAAAAAGGGAGTTGAATATGTTATGATAATTTCAACTTCAGCCGGATTATGGGCATATAATTTGGGAGATACAATTAAGTTTGTCAGCTTATATCCATTTCGAATTATAGTTACAGGCAGAATTAAGCACTTCATATCAGCATTTGGTGAACATGTTATTGGAAAAGAAGTTGAAACAGCAATTAAAAAAGCATCCGAGGAATCTTTTTGTGTTATAAGAGAATTTACAGTTGCTCCCCAAATTAATCCTGAAAGAGGATTGCCCTATCATGAATGGTTTATAGATTTTGATAAGCCACCAGAAAATATTTTAGAATTTTCTCTCCATTTAGACAATGAAATGAGAAGTCAAAATCTCTATTATGATGATCTTATTAGTGGGAAAATTTTAAAAAAACTAGTTATAAGGAAAGTGATTAAAAATGGCTTTCAAAAATATATGAAAGAAATAGGAAAATTGGGAGGACAGAATAAAGTGCCAAGACTATCAAACGATAGAAGTATAGTTGACAAATTAACTACAAAGTAAATAACAATTATTTCAGAAATGTATCCAAAGAAAAGATATCAGAATACTTTAAAATTTTTTAAGAAACATGTCTCATTGGATGAGAAAATTTTGGATTTAGGTATAGAAAACCCTTTTTCTAGGATTCTAAGGCAAAATGGATATTATGTTGAAAACACAAAAGGGGAAGATTTAGATGAAAATTTATCATCTATTATTTCTTCAAATGCTAATGTAGTGTCTGCTTTGGAAATTATAGAACACTTATTGTCACCATATGTCTTATTAAAGAAAATAAAAGCACAAACTTTGATTGCAAGTGTTCCCTTAAAGTTGTGGTTTTCAAATGCATATCGGAGTAAAACCGATCCAAGAGATAGACATTATCATGAATTTGAAGAGTGGCAATTCAACTGGTTATTAGAGAAAACAGGATGGAAAATAATAGCAAAAGAGAAATGGACTAATCCATCTAGAAAGATTGGTTTTAGACCAATTCTTAGAAACTTTTATCCTAGATATTATATTATTTATGCAAAAAAAATGAATTAAATTATTTTGAAATTTTATATAATCATTCCCGCTCATAATGAAAGCAAGACTATAAGCTTTACATTAAAATCATTAGTTAATCAGACATTGCTCCCAAAAAAAATTGTTGTTGTTAATGATAATTCTGGAGATGATACTGAGAAAATTGTTTCTAAGTTTTGTAATAAATATAAATGGATAAAAATTGTAAATAAAGCTTCATCACCAAAACACACTCCAGGCGAAAAAATTATTAATGCCTTTTATGAAGGATATACCTCTTTGGATGATCAGTATGATGTAATTTGTAAGTTTGACGCAGATTTAATTTTTGATTCAAATTATATTAAAAAAATATCTGAGCATTTTCAAGGAAATGACAGGCTAGGAATAGTTGGAGGTATTTGTTATTTAAAAAAAGAAGGAAGGTGGGTTCCTGAAAATAAGTATGGACATGATCACATAAGAGGCGCCATTAAATCCTATAGGAAAGATTGTTTTGTAGAAATAGGTAAAATAAAAAAGTCCATTGGATGGGATACAATTGATGAATTTTTAGCAAAATATTATTCATGGGATATTTTAGTTGATGCCGAACTAAAAGTAAAACACTTAAGACAAACTGGTGAAAGGTATGACTCTGAATCTGAAAAATTGCAAGGAGTAGCATGTTATAAAATGCGATTAGGGGTTATTTTGACTTTACTTTCAGGTATAAAATCAGCTATTAATAAAGGTAGCTTTTCCACAATTAAAAGTTATTTAACAGGATATTTTATAGCCAAATCAAAAAAAATGTCATTTCTTGTCGATCAAAAACAGGGCAGGTTTATAAAAAAAAGACGCTGGAAAGGGATTTTTAAAAGTTTTTTTAAATCCGGGACCCTTTCTTTTTTTGATAAAAAACAATTTAAAGATGAACATATTAATATTAGGAGGAGGAGGTAGAGAACATGCCTTTTGTTGGAAGTTATCCAAAAGCAAATTCATCACAAATATTTTTATTGCTCCAGGGAATGCTGGGACAAGTGAGCTCGGTAAAAACTTGGATATAAGCGTTAACGATTTTTTAGCTATCAAGGATGAAGTAATAAAGAACAAAATTGATATAGTACTTGTTGGCCCTGAGGATCCTTTAGTTAATGGGATCCATGATTTTTTCTTATCTGATAAAATTATCAATTCTGTGCCTGTAATTGGACCAACAAAAAAGGCAGCGATGCTAGAGGGAAGTAAAGACTTTGCAAAAAAATTCATGGAAAGAAATTCTATTCCAACTGCAAAGCATGCGACCTTTGATAAAAAAACTGTTAAAGAGGGGCATAAATTTTTAGATACTCTTAAATCACCATATGTTCTAAAGGCAGATGGCTTAGCAGCAGGTAAAGGGGTTTTAATAATAGATGATCTAGCCCAAGCAAAAGAGGAATTAACTGAAATGCTAGTTGGGGGAAAATTTGGTTTAGCGTCTGGGAAAGTTGTTGTTGAAGAATTCTTAAAAGGAATTGAATTGTCATGTTTTGTGATAGCAGACGGTAAATCTTATCTGACATTACCTATGGCAAAAGATTATAAAAGAATAGGTGAAGGCGACACCGGATTAAATACAGGCGGTATGGGAGCAGTTTCTCCTGTTCCTTTTGTTGATGAGTCTTTTTCAAATAAAATAGATAAAGAAATAATTAAACCAACAATTGAAGGTTTATTTAGAGATAAAATTGATTTTGTTGGATTTATTTTCATTGGCTTAATTAAAGTTCAGGATTCACCTTATGTTATAGAGTATAATGTAAGAATGGGCGATCCTGAAACGCAGGTGGTGCTTCCAAGAATAAAAAATGATTTTGGGGAAATATTATTATCTATTTCATCCAAAAAGATATCTGAAATAAAACTTGAGATAGAAGATAAATTTGCCACAACAATATGCGCAGTATCTGATGGATACCCTGAATCATATCAAAAGGGGAAAAAAATTATTGGGATCAATAAAGTTCAAGATAGTAAAGTTTTTCATGCGGGGACGTCGTCAAAAGGCATGAATATTTTTACTAGTGGTGGCCGAGTATTAGCAATTACATCTTTAGAGGATCGTTTTAAAGATTCAGTAAAAAAATCTTATGAAGAGTTGAAAAAGATCAATTTTGATGGAATTAATTATAGAAAAGATATTGGTTTTGACTTATAAAAAGGAATGGGCAGTAATATCCTTTTTTTCTTCACCTCTTTTGTCAGATAAGTGTAGTTCATAAATCCAATATATTGATGCAATTAGGCCAATTAAAAGAAAAATCCAGGAAACTAGGTTAGCAGCCCACCAACTGTCTAGTTGCAATGATCTTAAACCTTCATATGGAATAAAAAGAATATTTTCAAAAAGCCAGGCTATACCTTCAAAAAAGTTTTTCCAATTCATAAGGGTTTGTATATATTGCAAAATTAATAAAAAAAATGATTATAAATTTATTTCAAAAAACAACTTATAAAGCATATTTGAGTTCTTTGATATTCTCTTTTATGGTTGTTTTTTTTATTCAGTTTTGTAAAAATTATGGCGTTTTATCTATTGATATTATAGTTAAGGGCCTTTTTTTTTGGGTTATTTTTGTTTTATTCATATTAGTAATAACTTATCTAGAGAGTAGATATGCCTACAGTAATTATAATTCAATCCATTTACTTGCTTTTCCACTAATATTTCTTTTTTTCCCTCATGGACCAGGGCTGATAGTTTCAAAAATTTTTTTAGGGTTAATGTTAGTTTATTCAAAGTATGTTTTTGGGAAAGTATTATATTCTGATAATTCAGCTAAAAATTTATTTGATTTATCCTTTATATTTTCCCTTATAGTAATTTACAATAATTCTCTTGCTATTTTTTATCTTATTCCTTTGGCAATTTTGATTCAACAGAAATATCGTGATATAAAGCATTTAACTTGTTTCCTTCTTCCAGTTATTTTTGTCCCTGTTTTTGTGCATGCAATTTATGATATTATTCCAGATACATTTTTAGGTTCTTTTTATTCATTTATGGAACTTAATTTATGGGATTTTAAAATTAAATCAAATTCTGAGTTTTTATGGTTTATTGTTATTATTCTATCATTTTATATAACAATCTTTCATAAGCCTAAGACCTATGAACAAAATTCAAATCCAGAAAATATCTCAGGATTTAATTTTATGTCTTTTTGGTTATATGCCTCTATTATCCTTGGATTTCTTGGCCTTCACGTTGGTGATGGGAGATGGTTTTTAAGCTTTATTCCTGCTGCATATTTTATTGGAATTTTTCTTGCTTCTATTAGATCAACATTAGTGAAAAATTATTTAATCTTATTTTCACTTATCACAACTGTTATTTTTAAACTAATTGATTTTAATGTAGTTAATCTATAGTAAATTATTGTTGACTTAGTTTTTTTAATTTAAATCTTCAGCAAGTTGTATATTTAAGAAATTTTTAATTAAAGCATTAAGAAATGATAAGCGGTAAGGCAGTAAAAATTTTTCAAGAGTGTATAGAGAATTATCACATAAAAGATTCTGTAGATCAAAAAATTCAAAACCCATACAGCAAAGGAGATTTGTCTCATCTTCTGTATCATAAAAATTGGATTGATGTAATTCAGTGGCACTATGAAGATATCATTCGGGATCCAGCGATAAATGATTCTTATGGCATGTCAATCAAGCGTAAAATAGATGCATCAAATCAGGTTAGAACAAATATTGTAGAAAAAATAGATGATTTTTTCCTACAAAAATATCAAAATGTAAATCTAAAGGAAAATGCAAAGATAAATTCTGAGAGCCCAGCTTGGGCAATCGATAGACTATCTATTTTAGAGATTAAAATATTTCACATGCGAGAAGAAACAGAAAGAGAAGCAGATGCTATTCATAAAAATAAGTGTAAAGACAAATTACAAATTTTATTAGCTCAAAGAATAGATCTTTCAAATTCCATTGATGATTTATTAAAGGACATTTCCAATGGGACAAAAATCATGAAGGTTTACAGGCAAATGAAAATGTATAATGATGATTCATTAAACCCTATCCTCTATCACAAAAAGGGAAAATAATTTTGACTCAAAAAAAGGAGCATTTGTTAATTCTTAGATTTTCTTCCCTGGGAGATGTTGCTATGACTGTTCCAGTTATAAGATGTCTTCTAAAAACATATCCAAATTTACTCCTAACTATTGTTAGCCGAAAAACAATGCAACCATTATTTAATGAGTTTAAAAATGTTAATTTTTTTCCTGTAGATTTTAATAATAGACACAAGGGCTTAAAGGGAATATATCAGTTATATAGAGACATTCAAAAACTTTCAATAACCCGAGTAGCTGATTTACACTCAGTAATGCGTACAGATTTACTTTGTTTTTTTTTTAAGATTAATTTTTTTCATGTTAGAAAAATCTCCAAGGCAAGATTTGAAAAATATTTATTGACAAGAAAAAAAAATAAAAAATTTCAACCCTTGACTCCCACAATATATAGATATGTTGATGTTTTTAGAAGGCTTGGATTCCCTATTGATTTTCAAAAGCATGAGTTCCCTGTAAAAAAGGGAATAGTTCCGAAAATAATATCCAAAGAAATATCCAAAAATAAAAATAAAAAGTTGATAGGAATAGCTCCATTTGCTGCTTTCCCAGGTAAAATTTATCCTTTGGATCTAATGCAACAAGTTATAGCGTACTTGCAAAAAGATCACAAGATTTTTTTATTTGGCAAAGGCAAAAAGGAAAATGAGAAATTTTATATTTGGGAGAATGCTTATCCGAATGTTTGTTCCGTTGCTGAATTAATTTCTTTTGATGATCAAATCAATTTAATTTCAAACTTAGATTTAATGATTTCTATGGACTCTGCAAACGGTCATCTTTCCTCAAACTTTGCTATTCCTACAATAACTCTTTGGGGAGTAACTCATCCTTTTTGCGGATTTACTCCTTTTGGTCAACCACTTGAAAATTCTATATTTTTGGATAGAGATAAATATCCTGAGATCCCAACTTCAATTTATGGCAAAAAAGTCTTTAAGGGATATAAAAAAGCTTTAAGATCTATTGATCCAAAAGTAATTATTGAGAAAGCAATTGAAATATTATCAAAATAGAATAAACTAAACATCATCATAGTCAATAATAATTGAATTGCTGGCAGGAATCGCTTGACAAGTCAGGGTTAGACCATCTTTGATTTCCTCTTCAGTTAAAATCTGATTATTTTCCATTTTAACAGTTCCCTTTTTTATTCTTGCTATACAAGTTGAGCAAATTCCACCTTGGCATGAATAAGGGGCATCAATATCATTTTCAAGCGCAACTTCTAAAATGCTTTTATCTTCAGCTCCTTCTATTTTAAAATTTTCATTTTCAGAAATGATTTCAATATGAATTAAATCTTTTTCCCCCATTGTTTTTTTTATTTTGAATACTAAAATATAGCTTTTTGAGTTATTAAAATAAAAAGCTTTTGTTAGTCTTCAATAAAAAAATCTCAATACAGCTACTCTGTTTATTTATTTTTTCTTGTTCTACCCAAAAAGATAAATACATAAACAGACAATACCATTCAATGAATACAAAATATAATGTTCTTTTTAATGGAGAGAATTCCTTTTTAATTGGCAAAGAAATTCTTTCGAAAACATATGAAGATAATTTTTACGAAATATTGCCAATTGAGCCAATAAGTATTAATGGCGAAAATATTAATGAGACTACAATTATTCCTGGATTCTCAAAAGCTGAAGATAAAGCAGTAAAAGCGATTCAAAGACACTCAATGAATATTAATGGCAGTCAAAGAAACAATGAAATAGACAGGGCATATTTACTCCTGGGTAAATCACGTTATTTTGATAGAAGATTTTTTCCTGCTTTAGAGGCATTTAATTTTTTACTTGAAAATTATGTCAATGAAAAAACTTACGTTGAAGCCAGAATTTGGCGAGAAAAAACAAATATAAGACTCAAAAATGTTGATGTGGCCATAAAAAATTTACGCCCTCTAGCCAGAAATATAAGTATTAAAAGCAAGTTTTATTCTGAAGCAAATGCCTCAGTTGCAGATGCATTTATTCAAAAAAATGAAATAGATTCTGCACTAGTTTATTTAAAAAGATCATTAAAAACTGAGAGAAACAATAATATTAAAGCTAGATATCTATTTATAATAGGACAATTATATAAAGAGCTTAATCTTTCAGATTCTTCTTTATTGACTTTTGAAAAGCTGATAAAACTAAAAAGAAGGGTGCCAAGGAAATATTTTATTAATGCTAAAATAAAACAATTAGCCCTTGATTTGAAAGTTCATGGATATTCTCCAGAAGAGGGGTTAAATAAGTTGTCAAATGATTATGAAAATAAAAATTATAAGCATTGGATTTACAGAGCTTTGGGAGATTATTATTCTAACACTTCTATTGACTCGCTAACAGTTTATTTTTTAAACCTTTCATTAAGATCTAAAAACATTGATTACCCAACAAAGGAAAGGAATTATAGAGATTTAGCAGATTTCTATTTTGATAAAGGAGAATATATTTTATCTGGAAAATACTTAGATAGTCTCATAAGGATTTTACCAGACTTTACATATGAGAGCAAAATTGCGGCAAGGGAGAGAGATAATTTGGATAATGTAATTAAATATGAAAAAATTGCTAAATCAACCGATAGCATCTTATATATACTTTCTTTAACTAGAGAAAAGCAAATAGAATTTTTTAGAAATCTAATTTTAGAGAAACAAGCCAAAGAATTAACAATGATTAATTGGGGCAAAAAACGTTTCAAGCTTTTTTCAAAAAACCAACCATCAGAACAATTTTATTTTTATAATCCTTCATTATTAATACAAGGAGAACAAAAATTTCTATCAATTTGGGGAGAGAGATCAAATGTTGATAATTGGAGAGTTTCATCAATCCCTAAATACTTTGATTCAACTATATCATTCAATGATGGGCCTCAAGAGCCTGACAAAAAATCCAAAATTGAAACACCAAATAACTACATAAATAAATTGCCAAAGAAAAAGAGTCATATTGATAGTATTAAAGATTTGAATTTCAATAGTTACTTTCAACTTGGCATGATTTATAAAGAAAGCTTTAAAAACTTACAATTAGCAAAAAATAAGCTTACTGTACTTTTGTCAAAGCTCCCCCCAAAAGATATTGAAGCACCAACTCTTTATCACCTATTTAAGATTAATCAAGAGCTTAACCCTTCTTTATCAATTGTTTATAAACAGAGGATACTAAATGATTTCAAGGGGACACCTTTTGAAAAGATTTTAAAATCTCCGGATATTTTAAAAATATTTGAAGATGTCGGCCCTAATGCCATATACAAAGATCTTTTGGATTTATATGAAAATGGGCAATTAATCAAATTTTTAGAACAAGGCAAAGAAAATGAAATTTTATTTAGTGGATCGGAAATAGAGCCCAAGTATAATCTTTTAAAAGCAAACGTTATAGGTAAGTTAGATGGAGCAAGTAAATGGATTGAGGAGTTGAATAAGTTTCAAAAAAAATATCCTGAAACTAACGAAGCAAAACAGGCAATTAAAATTATCAAAAAATCAAAAGAAATTAAATCAGCTGAAAAACAAAATGTTTATAAAAATTATAAATGGATATTACCATACCGCATTGAAGATTCATTAAAATTAATTGAATCACAACAAAAACTTCAAAAAATTTTTCATGACGAAAAAGAAATAACTAAAAAATGGTTTTTTTCAAAAGACCTTTACAACAGGGAATATAACTTTTTAGTAATTCATGGAATATTAAACATTAATTTATTCTATGAATTTCAGGAGAAGCTTTCAGAAAAATATGATTATCAATTAAATACAAATAATTTTGTAGCTTTGTCATCCCAATACGGGGAGATATTAAAGAATAAAACTTGGAATTATGTCAAGAAACAATGATTTTGCAGGGCAATATAGTCGGATAGAAAATACAACCAGTTTAAAAGGAGAAATTGTTTCATCTGGGGATTTTAGAGTTGATGGTATTTTAGAAGGTTCAATTAAGATTAAAGGCAAAATTGTCGTGGGTAAAGAGGGATTAATTGATGGAACAATTAATTGCGAAAGTGCTGATATTGAAGGAAAAATAAAGGGTAAAATAAATGTTGCTGGGAGTATTAATCTTAGAAGCACAGCTATAGTTGAGGGAGAAGTTACAATCGGAAAATTAATTGTAGAATCTGGAGCCTCTCTAAATGCAAAATGCAGGATGAAAAAAGATGAATTATCTGATGATATAAAAATTCTCCCGAAGATTAACAAAGATCATGAAAAGACAGCCTAATAAATGGCTTATTTTCTCTAGTTTATTTATCCAAATTGCTATCGTAATGTACCTAATGGTTTCATTGGGTTTTTGGATAGAGTCAAAGATTTACACAGATAAAAAGATTCCTACTTTTATTTGTTCAGTAATAGGAGTTATTTCGGTTATCTTTATGATAAAAAAGCAAACAAAGAATTTTTAGTTTAATATGGAGATTAAAAGTTTTTGCTTAGGATTAATTTTTACTCTAACCATTACTTTTTTAATTCACATTTCTTTATTGAAATTTACAGCGAACAATCTATGGGATGATATGATAATTCAGGCATATCTTTTCAATACATTTATTACAGCTATCATATATTTCATACTCCATTACAATTTAAAAAAAAGAAGTATTTATATAGCATGGATATTTTTATTAGGAAGTTTAGTAAAGTTTTCTGTTTTTTTTATTTTTTTTCACCCCTTCCTTTCATCAGATGGCATAATTGAAAATTTAGAGTTCTTTTCCTTTTTTATCCCTTATTCAGTTTCTTTAATTTTTGAGACCTATAGCTTAATGATGTTATTAAAAAATTTTTAATAAAGAAAAATCTGGTTCAAAAGAATTTTTTGATTAAAAAAAATTAAATTTGCAGGCGACAAACTTTTAAATTTTAAATTATAAAAACAAAGGTTTTACTTCTTTTCAGCCTTCTTATTCTTCTAACTAATTCCATAGATTTATTTGCTAAGGGTGACGAGACTAAATCTAAAAATTTAAAAGAAGAGTTAACAGAGTATATTTTACATCATGTTAAAGATTCTCACGATTTTAGTTTATTATCATATACAGATGAGGTAAATGGGGGAAAAGTTTATATAGGAATACCACTCCCTGTTATTATCTGGGACGATGGCATTAAAATTTTTTCATCATCTAAATTTAGTCATGGAGAGTCTTTAGCTAAAGTAGGTGAAAAATTTTATAGACTATATCATGGTAAGATTTATTTAACTGACATTAATGGAACTATTAATTATGATGAAAAAGGATATCCTACTAATATTGCTCCATTAGATTTTTCAATTACAAAAAGTGTAGTTAGTATGATTCTTGTTTCTTTTTTAATGTTTATACTTTTCAAAAGCTTAGCAAGATCCTACTCAAAAAATGGATTAGTCGCAAAAGGTATTGGAAGATTTTTTGAGCCAATAGTCATATATATTAGAGATGAAATTGCCATACCCAATATTGGACAAAAACATTATAAAAGATATATGAGTTTTTTATTAACTCTTTTCTTTTTTATTTGGTTTTGCAATATGATTGGCCTTACACCATTAGGAATAAATGTTACGGGAAATATAGCCGTTACATTTTGCTTAGCTTTGATAACTTTTATAATTACAACTGTAAGTGGTACAACTTATTATTGGAAACATATCTTTTGGATGCCGGGAATGCCCCTGTACATGAAACTAATTATGGCCCCTATAGAATTATTGGGGGTTTTTATTAAACCGTTTACTCTAATGATTAGATTGTATGCCAATATTACAGCGGGGCATATTACAATGATGACATTGATTTCGATGATATTTATTTTTAGAAATTGGCTGGGATCAAGTTTGTCATTTGCATTAGCATTTTTTATTTCTATAATTGAAATATTAGTTGCACTTTTGCAAGCATATATTTTTACAATATTATCAGCATTATATTTTGGTTTTGCTGTAGAAGAAGAACATGATCATTAAGATCAAGTATAAAATGAATGTTTAATTTAAATAAATAATAAATATGGAAATTCCAGCAATTGTAGGAGGAGGTTTAATAGTAATAGGTGTAGGTATCGGATTAGGAGGCATCGGTAGAGGAGCTATGGAGGCTATAGGTAGACAACCAGAAGCCTATGGTAAGATACAGACAGCTATGTTAATTATTGCTGCTCTTGTAGAAGGTATTGGTTTTGCAGCAATGTTTGTTCTATAACAGATAATTATTTTAGAGATTTATTAAAAATGGAAAAACTAATTAGTGAGTTTTCTTTTGGATTATTTTTTTGGCAACTCCTTATTTTTTTAGGGCTTATATTTTTACTTAAAAAATTTGCTTGGAAGCCTATTCTCGACTCTGTCAATGAGCGAGAGAATTCAATAAAGGAGGCGCTTTCATCTGCTGAAGAAGCAAAAAAGCAAATGCAATCTCTAAAAGAAGATAATCAGAAGATTTTACAAGAAGCTAAAATTGAAAGAGACAATCTTCTAAAGGACGCTAAAAATAAGGGCCTTGAAATAGTTGAATCCGCAAAAAAGGAAGCAAGTATGGAAGCCGAGAAAATCTTAAAAGATGTTCAGGAAAGAATTGATAATGAAAAAAAATCTTTTGTTAGGGACATCAAAAACCAGGTAGCAGAGTTTTCAATTGAAATAGCTGAAAAAATCATAAAAAAAGAATTGAAGGATAAGAAGACTCAAGACAAGATGGTAAAGGAATTATTGAAGGAACTCTCTATAAAGAAATAATATGAAATCAACTAAAGTTGTTTCAAGATACGCCAAAGCTTTTCTTCAGTATGCATTAGAATGCAAAAAAGAAGAAAAACTTGCTCAAGAAATGAAGCAACTATATTTGGCAGTAGATAAGCACTCTAACTTAGATAATTTTTTTTCAGATCCAATCTTAAGTGTAGAAAAAAAACTAAAAATAAAAGAAAACTTATTTAAAAGTTTTTCAAAAGAAACAAATAATTTATTGGAATTATTAATTAAAAATAAGAGAGAAGTCTTTTTAAAAATGATAGTAAACAAATTCATAGAGCTTTATAATAAGAACAAAGGAATTGTCCCGGCAACAATTATTTCTGCCTTACCATTATCGGCTGAATCTGAAAAGGAAATTATAAAAAAAGCAGACCAGTTGACATCATTTAAAATAAAGTTAAAGAAGATTATTGACCCGAAAATTCTGGGAGGCTTTATACTCAGAGTTGGCGATTTGCAGTATAATGCAAGTTTATCTAATCGGTTGAATGTCTTAAAAAGAGAACTAGTTAAAACATAAAAAAGAATAAAATGTCAGAACTAAAGCCAGCTGAAATTTCAGCTTTATTAAAAAAACAATTGTCAGATTTTGATGATTCAGCTTCTCTTGATGAGGTTGGAAATGTCATTGAAGTTGGTGACGGGATAGCGAGAATTTATGGATTAACCAATGCCCAATATGGCGAACTTGTTTCCTTTGAAAACGGAATGTCTGGAATGGTTTTGAATCTAGAAGAAGACAATGTAGGAGTTGTTTTACTAGGGGCATCAAAATCAATCAAGGAAGGGGATGTAGTTAAAAGAACCAATAGGATTGGATCAATTAATGTTGGCGAAAATATTATTGGACGTGTTGTAGATACTCTAGGCCATCCAATAGATGGTAAGGGACCAATAAAAGGCCCTACTGTTGAAATGCCTTTAGAAAGGAAAGCACCGGGTGTTATTTTTAGAGAACCTGTTGCTGAGCCAATGGAAACAGGAATTAAAGCAATAGATGCTATGATACCTATTGGCCGGGGGCAAAGAGAGCTTGTTATTGGTGATAGACAGACAGGAAAAACTACTGTTTGTATTGATACTATCTTAAATCAAAAGCAGTTTTATGACTCAGGAGAACCAGTATATTGTATTTATGTTGCAATTGGACAAAAAGCTTCAACGGTTGCTGCTATTGCAAAAGTATTGGAAGATAAAGGAGCTTTAGCCTATACTACTATTGTTGCTGCTAATGCATCTGATCCTGCTCCAATGCAAGTATACGCACCATTTGCAGGAGCATCTATAGGAGAGTATTTTAGAGATACAGGAAGACCTGCATTAGTTATATACGATGATCTTTCTAAGCAAGCAGTTGCTTACAGGGCGGTATCTCTTCTTTTAAGAAGACCTCCTGGAAGGGAGGCGTATCCTGGAGATGTATTTTATCTTCATTCTCGTCTTCTGGAAAGAGCAGCGAAAGTTATTGCAGATGATTCAGTTGCTAAAAACATGAATGATCTCCCAAAAGGATTAAAAAATAAAGTTAAAGGGGGAGGTTCCCTCACTGCCCTTCCAATTATTGAGACTCAGGCAGGGGATGTATCAGCTTATATACCGACAAATGTTATATCTATTACTGATGGGCAAATATTTTTAGAATCTGACTTATTTAACTCAGGAGTTCGACCCGCTATTAACGTTGGTATATCTGTTTCCAGAGTTGGTGGCTCTGCACAAATTAAATCCATGAAAAAAGTTTCTGGTACCCTAAAATTAGATCAGGCGCAATATAGAGAATTAGAAGCTTTTGCAAAATTCGGATCTGATCTAGATGCGGCAACAATGAATGTTATTGAAAAGGGAAAACGCAATGTTGAAATTTTGAAGCAATCGGTTAATGATCCTTTTAAAATTGAGAATCAGATAGCTTCTATTTATGTTGGTACTAACAATTTGATATCTAATGTTCCAGTATCTAAAGTAAAAGAATTTGAGGCGATGTATTTAGAAACATTATCATCGAAGCATAAACCTGTATTAGAGGATCTTAAATCGGGCAATTTGACTGATAAAGTAATTTCTACATTAGAAAAGGTTGCTAAAGAAACTGCAAAACTTTTTGAATAACACTTATGGCTAATTTAAAAGAGATAAGAAATAGAATTACATCTGTCTCTTCAACTATGCAGATAACTAGTGCTATGAAAATGGTTTCTGCTGCCAAGTTGAAAAAGGCTCAAGATGCTATTACAGCTTTGAAACCTTATTCTGAAAAGTTGGATGAACTTATAGGAGTTCTTTCCAGCGGATCAGGAGGGATTGAAAATAATGAATATTTTAGAACTAATGAATCAAATAAGATCCTCATTGTTCCAATTACATCTAATAGAGGGTTGTGTGGTGCGTTTAATTCAAATATTATAAAAGAGACTCTCCGTTTGAAACAGACTGCTTTTAAAGATAAAACAGTTGAGGTTCTTTCCATAGGGAAAAAGGGTGGTGATATTCTTTCTAAATCGATTCATTTGAAAGGCAGGCATGATGATCTTTTTGATAATCTTAATTTTGAAAACTCTGAAACTGTATCAGATCTAATTATGGAATCTTATAGAGAAAAAGAATACAATAAAATTATATTAATTTATAATCGTTTTAAAAATGCCGCAACTCAGCTTGTTGAAGTTGATAATTTTTTGCCTGTAGAAAAAATTATAGAAAAAACAGAGATTAAAAATTTTGATACCTTTTTTGAACCTTCTGAGACGGAAATTTTAAAAAGCTTAATTCCAAAATCTTTAAAAGTTAAATTTTATAAATCTCTAAGAGATTCTTTCGCGAGTGAGCATGGGGCCCGCATGACTGCTATGCATAAAGCAACAGACAATGCTACTGAACTCAGAGACGAATTAAAGCTAACTTATAATAAAGCTAGACAAGCATCGATAACAAATGAAATACTTGAAATTGTTGGGGGAGCAGAGGCCTTAAACAATTAGATTTTCTAAATATTAAATATACTTTAAAAATCAGGCATGGTTTTTGCCTCTTTTATTATATATAAGCTAAATGATGAAAAAAATATTATTAATTTTTTTTCTTTGCTCAAGTATCGCATATTCTCAAAAAATGTATTCGGTAGATTATTCATCTCAAGCTGATGTTAAGGTATATGTTGTTGATTATTCATCTCAAGCAGATCTTAAAGTTTACAAGGTTGATTATTCATCACAGGTAAAAGGAAATGAAGGATTATGGTTTTTTGTTGATTATTCATCTCAAGCAGATAAAAAGATCTATTTTGTTGATTACTCATCTCAAGCCGATTTGAAAATCTATTTTGTTGAGTATCGATCTCAGGCTGGTTGGAGAAATAATTCTAAGAAACATCTCCTCTATTAATTTTATAAAGGATACACCCTAATATAATCTAAAAACATTTTTTGAAGAAATTATGTTTGATAATTAGGAGCGCCTGGCCAATGTCATCTGACAGCAACATTTAGGGTAATGTAGAAAGATTTATAAAAAGTGTTGAAAACATTATCTTGAGATAAATAGTAAAAAAAGAAAAAAAAGAGATATTTTTCATTATTGAGACACAAATTTAATCAACTAATTTTTTAGATGAAACATTATGTGAGTATAAACTTTTATCAGATCTTTTGTAAATATTTTTAAGTTTATTTCTTAGACTCGGCATAACACTATCAATCCTATTTTCTTTAATANNAATAAAAAATGAATTATTTTCTTTAATTAACTTTTCTAATTCTTCGTAATCTATTTTTTTTATTTTNCCTTTTGANTANAACTGAGAAGAATAACTTTTAACTTCTAATGAATATATAGGGGCAAAATGACTAGTTGATTTTTCGACGAGAATTTTATCAGATTTATTTTCAACAAGCTCTCTTATATCTNTAAAAGAATAACTTATTAAGANTAAAATTGGAATAAAAATGGAAAACCCTAATTGAANTTTTTTAAANTTTAAATTTTCCCAATAGTGGCATACTAATAAAGTTAGAGGAACCATAACTGGCATNATATANGTGTGGATAAGNCTTTTGGAGATTGTAAAAAAGANAGGAGTCCAAAGCAGCCAAGACCATAGGAAAAATTCCCATTTGTTATNCCAAANAGATCTAAAATTTTTTATTAATTNTTTAAGTAAAGAGAAAATCCATGGGAGTGTTCCAAGAATAAGAAAAACCCATATAATTCCAAGAGGTTGTTGTTTAGGGAATCCATATTTNTCTCCAGTCCAAGATGAATCAATAAACCTTAGAAAATGTTCTCCAACTATAAAATAATTTGTGAATCCAGGAGAATTTTTTTCTGCCAAAAAATACCAGGGGAGAGCAACAANAAGACCAAAAAGCCATGAAATTCTAAAAAGTTTTNTNATTGGCAACNTAAATCNTAATCCCCANANNAATAANGGAGGGAATGTTAGAANNATTGAAATAGGACCTTTTGAAAGCANTCCCATTGCTATNNCAAAAACAAATAGAGATTCCCACATAAAAGATGTTTTTTTTGAAATTTCCCAAAAAGAAATCATTATGAGCATTATTGAAAATGAGAGTGAAATGTCAGTTGAAACAACACCTGCATGGAGAAAAAATTCTGGCAAAGAAAAAAGAATTAAGCAAGGAAGAAAAAAAGGGAGTTTTTTNTTAGCAATATATTTAGAAATNAAAAAAGCCATTAATAAACTTAAAACAAGGGAAGGGAGTCTAACGAAAAANTCATTTTCACCAAATATAGATATAGACATTGCAGAGAGCCAAGTCGACAACGGAGGTTTAGCCCAAAAAGGAACTCCATAATCTATTTGTGGAACAATCCAATTNCCNGTTTCACTCATTAATCTCGCTATTTCACTGTATCTAGCTTCTGTTTTGTCTGTAAGGGGGATTATAAAATTGAAAAATCCTCTTACAATTACTAATAAGAAAAAAAAAGTTAAGTATNAATGGTTTTTTTTCACCGATTGTATTTTTTTGAAATTTTNTATAAATCAATCCATAGTTTAAAAAAGTAGGTTATTTTCACNCGTGAATCNCTTGTNTCTATCCANCTTGATAGGGGAATTTCTCGAACATGNTNTTTTAAATTTTCTCTTCCGTATATTNAAATCACTCTAAAAAATAGTTCAACATCAAATAACCATTTAGAGATAAAAGGAGTATCAAAAATTTTTTTTGAAATATTAGCAGAGAAAACTTTACAACCACACTGTGTATCNTAAACAGCAATTCTCAAAATCATAGATATAAAAGTNGCTATTATCCTTCCAAAAAGG
Source organism: Flavobacteriaceae bacterium (assembly GCA_002728855.1). Lineage (GTDB taxonomy): Bacteria > Bacteroidota > Bacteroidia > Flavobacteriales > Flavobacteriaceae. The sequence goes on along the minus strand of PBWA01000007.1, from coordinate 85,211 downwards.
AAACGATACCATTTACGTTTTATATTATTATCAATTTTTAAAATTCTTGATCCAAAAACAAAAGTTATTTTTTCTTTAACTTGTTTTGACAGAGAAATACATTCGTTTATATCTGTTGATAGGTCTGCATCTAAAAAGGCAATTTTTTTAAAATTATTTTTTGATGAATGTAAAAACCCCTTTCTAACAGCTTCTGCTTTCCCATAATTTTTATNAAGCTTTAATACTTCTACTTGAGAAGGGAATTTTTTTTCTAANCTTTTAAGTTCTTTTTGAGTCTCATCAGTAGACCCGTCATTTACAAAGATAATTGAGACTGATTTGTTTGAAAAAAGACATTTATTATATTCGGAATGTTTAATTCTGTTTGATTCATTGTAGCAAGGAATAACAATAGCTAATTCTTTGATGATTGAAAAGTTTAAATTTTTGACAACACAATTTTAGCTTTGGCTATTCACCCCTTTTAACAATCTTTTCTAGTGTTAGTCCTTGAACTAGAATAGTGAAAAGAACTACTGCATATGTTAGGAAGAGAATAAGAGATTTACCCTCTCCAATAGAATCTGGCAAGTTCAAGGCAAGAGCAATNCTCAGTCCACCACGTAACCCNCCCCAGGTTATAATTAATGCGGTGTTTTTCTCAAAGCTTTTCTTTAANGAAAGTAANTTAATTGGAATAAGAACCCCTGTCCAGCGGGATAAAACAACTAATAAAATAATGATTATTGAGATAATTATATATATTGGATGGAATGTCTCNAAAACAACAATAATTTCTAACCCTATTAGNATGAATAAAATNGCATTTAATGTTTCATCGAGTAAATGCCAAAATTTGTATACNTANTCACCCATCGCTTTTTGAACTCCTNCAGCTTTATCATCTGTATCTATATTACTATTTAAAAACAGTCCAAGCATTACAACTCCAAGAGGNCCTGAAAAATGAANNTTANTNGCNACAACAGATACAAGTAACACCAATGATAGGGTAATTATCACTTCAAGTTCNACGAATTCATTCTCAATATATCTCAAAACTTTCCCCCCAAGGTAACCTAACCCACTACCTAATATTATGCCTCCTACTACCTCAGTTGCAAAAAGAATGCTTACGCTCTGCGCAGTAATATTTTCTATTCCCTCAATTTTTACGTTTAATAAGGTTAAAAAAATAACAACACCAATACCATCATTAAAAAGAGATTCACCAGCTATTCTTGTTTCAGCTGTAGTTGAGAGATTCATTTTTCTAACCATGGAAAGCACAGCAATTGGATCAGTAGGCGCGATCAATGCCCCAAAAAGCAGACAGTCGACATAGCTTAGCCCAAGTTCAGATAGGCCAAGAAAAGATTGCTGAATAAGCCAATATGTTCCAGTTCCTACAGCAAAGGTTGAGAACACAACTCCGAAACTTGCTAAAAGGATTATTGTAAGTTTATCTTTAAGAAGCTCATGTACATCTATGCTGAGTGCTCCAGCAAAAAGGAGAAATGGTAACATTACGTTAATTAGAAGTAAATCAAAATCAAATTGTTTAGTTAAAGAGCTAGCTGCTTCTAGAAATTCCGGAAAGATTAACCCAACAATTAGGACAACAAAAGACAGAGCAATTGCAAGAATCATTAAACCAATTGTTTGGGGTAATTTCAGAAATCTTAAATTGATAACTGAAAAAACCGATGCTAATAAAAGAAGGACAGTGGAAAGTTCTAATATATCCATAATAGTATTTCTCTTCGCTTTGGCTAAATATAGTAAATTAATCTAAAACAAAACTGGCGAAAAATTAATTTTGAGATAATTTATGAATGTATTTACCTATGATATCAAATTCAAGATTTACTCTACTACCTTTTTTAATATTTTTAAATGTAGTGTTTTCATAGGTATGAGGAATTATAGAAACAGAAAAGCTACTTGTTTTTGAATTGATTACGGTAAGGCTAACACCATCAATGCTTATGGAACCTTTTTCAACAGTCATATTTTTATTTATTGGATCATATTCAAAAGTAAAAATCCAACTTCCATCTTTTTTTAAAGCTCTCGTACATTTTGCTATTTGATCTACATGACCCTGAACAAAATGCCCGTCTAACCTTGAGTTTGCCTTAAGAGATCTTTCAAGATTTACATAGTCCCGAATCTTTAAATCACCTAAAGTAGATTTCATCAAAGATTCCTCAACAGCTGTAACCTTGTGAAATAATTTTGAAAAAGCCACAACAGTTAGGCATATTCCATTATGAGAAATGCTTTGTCCTATTTTAAGCTCCTTGGAGATTGAACTTTTGATTGAAATGTCAAGATTTCCATTCTTTTTCTCAATTTTTATAACCTCTCCAAGTGTTTCTATTATTCCTGTAAACATGAATGAAATTGACTATTTTTATTGCAAAATTATAATAATTTGAATCAATTTAAAGCTCATCAAAAAATTAAAGTTGGAATTTCTACAGGAGACCCCAATGGTGTAGGGATAGAGATTATTTTGAAAATTTTTCAAGACAAAGATATTTTTGAATTATTTACACCAATTGTTTTTTCATCAATTGGAATTCTGTCAGATCAGAAAAAGCATTTTAAATTAAAGACGGAGCTAAATTCTATTAAAAATATAAATCAGCTGTCTAGTCAAAAATTAAATGTTATTGAAGCAGCTAGCAAGAACTATAAAATATCTTTTGGAGAACCATCAAAAGAATCCGGAGAAATTGCCTTGAATTCTTTTACAGATGCCACAAATGCATTGAAAAATGGGGATATAGATATACTCCTAACTGGACCCTTTGATAAAAGTACTGTTATTGGACAAAACTATAATTTTTTAGGACACACAGAATATTTGAATCAAGAGTTAAATGGTGAAGCTATGATGATTATGGTATCAAAGAAAATTAAAATAGCTTTAATAACTGAACATGTTCCTATTAATAAGGTTTCAAGCTATCTATCAAAAAAAATGCTAACAAAAAAAATTGAACAATTATCTAAAACTTTGAAGTTTGATTTTGGTATTAAAGATCATAAAATAGCTGTCTTAGGACTTAATCCGCATGCAGGAGATAACGGATATATAGGAAACGAAGAAGAAAATATTATAAAACCAGTCATTAAAGATTTTTTAAAGAAAGGATTAAATATTTCTGGACCCTTTTCCTCTGATGCTTTTTTTGGCAATAAGCATTATTTGGGATATGATATTGTTTTAGCAATGTATCACGATCAAGGACTTATCCCATTTAAGACAATATCATTTGGGGAGGGAACAAATTTTACTGCTGGTTTAGACAAGGTAAGAACTTCTCCAGATCATGGAACCGCCTATGATATTGCAGGAAAAGGGATAGCAAAAATTAATTCCTTCAGACAATCTTTTTTTTTAGCTAGAGAAATTTTTCTAATGAGAAATGATAGGATAAAATCTAGTTTTTAATAAATTTGCCTTCCTAAACTTAAAGAAAAAATGAAGAAGGCATCAAAATTCAAGATACCTTTTAGAGGGTTGAAAGATGGAATTCATTTTTATGAATTTAATATTGATAATTTCTTCTTTGAACAACTAAATTTTATGGATTTCATTGATGTAAATTTAGATTTAAATTTAACTCTAGATAAAAAATCAAGTATTTTAACACTTAAGTTTGATTTTGATGGATATTTAAAATTACTATGTGACTTATCAAATGAGCCTTTTGATTATAATCTAAAAACTGATTTTAGGCTTGTTGTTAAATTTGGAGAAGAAGAGAAATATGATGGAGACGAAATATTAATTCTTCAAAATGGCGCGAGTCAAATAGATATTTCACAGTATATTTACGAAACAATAATTTTAGCAATACCTCAAAAAAAAATTCATCCGGGAGTCATTGATGGCACTTTAGATTCTGATATAATTAAAAAACTAAGAGATTTACAACCAAAAACGCAAAAAAAATTAAATAAAAAAATTGACCCTAGATGGGTCAAATTAAAAGATTTATTATAGAATATGGCACATCCAAAAAGAAAAACATCTAAAACGAGGAGAGATAAGAGAAGAACTCATTATAAAGCCTCAAAGCAACAATTAGCAACTTGTCCAAACACTGGTGAAGATCATCTTTATCATCGAGCCCATTGGCATGATGGTAAATTATATTATCGGGGCAGGGTTTTAATTGATAATACTGAAACTGTCAATACCAACTAATACACTTTTCAAGTATTTTGTTTTGGTATTAAAACTATGTTACTTTTGTTATTATAGAATATAAAAATGGATTTAAAAGAAATTCAAAACCTTATTAAATTTGTTGCAAAAGCTAAAGTAAATGAAGTCAAGATAGAAAGAAAAGACTTTAAAATTACTATTAAGTCTAATTCTGCAACAAAGCTTATTCAGCCAGTTGAAACTTCTCAATTTAATTTTAAAGAAGAAATTCAAGATGAGCAGGTCGATTCAATAACTAAGACTCTTCCTGAATCTCCCGTTGAAGAAAAGACTGAACATGAAGAAAACTTAATAACGATTAAATCTCCGATGATAGGAACCTTTTATAGAAAACCTTCACCTGACAAAGAAGTTTTTGTAGAAGTTGGAGACAATATTAAAGAAGGAGATGTTTTGTGTGTTATTGAAGCCATGAAACTTTTTAATGAAATAGAATCAGATACTACTGGCAAAGTAGTAAAAGTATTAGCTGATGACGCCTCTCCTGTTGAGTTTGAACAACCTTTGTTCGTGATTGAAAAATCTTAATTTTTTGTAATGTTTAAAAAAATATTGATTGCTAATCGTGGGGAGATTGCAATGCGACTAATCCGTACTTGTAAAGAGATGGGTATAAAAACAGTTGCAGTTTATTCAACAGCAGACGAGGAAAGTTTGCATGTAAGATTTGCTGACGAAGCTGTTTGTATAGGACCACCCCCTAGCTCTGATTCCTATCTTAAGATGTCGAATATTATCGCTGCAGCAGAGATTACAAATGCAGATGCTATACATCCAGGATATGGTTTTTTATCTGAGAACTCACAATTTTCAAAAGTTTGTGAAGAACATAAGATTAAGTTTATTGGAGCTTCTTCAGAAATGATTGAAAAAATGGGTGATAAATCGGCAGCTAAAGAAACAATGAAGCAAGCAGGTGTGCCTACTATTCCAGGATCTGATGGGATTATAGACTCACTAGAAAGTGCAAAAGAGCAGGCCAAACAGATTGGATATCCAGTTATGTTAAAAGCAACAGCTGGAGGAGGAGGAAAAGGGATGAGAGTTGTTTTAAAGCAAAAAGATCTTGAAAAAGCATGGGAAAGTGCTCGGCAAGAAGCCTCCAATTCTTTTGGAAATGAAGGGATGTACATTGAAAAACTTATTGAAGAACCAAGGCATATAGAAATTCAAATAGTAGGAGATTCATATGGAAAAGCTTGCCATCTATCTGAAAGGGATTGTTCAATCCAAAGGAGGCATCAGAAATTAACAGAGGAGACACCCTCACCTTTTATGAACGATACATTAAGGGCAAAGATGGGAGAGGCAGCTGTAAAAGCTGCAGAATATATTAAGTATGAGGGTGCAGGAACTGTTGAGTTTTTAGTTGATAAAAACCAGAATTTTTATTTCATGGAGATGAACACAAGAATTCAAGTTGAACATCCTATAACAGAGCAAGTTATAGATTTTGATTTAATCAGGGAACAAATTTTAGTTGCATCAGGCGTTAGAATTTCAGGTAAAAATTATATTCCAAAGCTTCACTCTATTGAATGTAGAATTAATGCTGAGGATCCATTCGATAATTTTAGGCCCAGCCCTGGTAAAATTTCAACTCTACATTTTCCTGGAGGTCATGGGATAAGATTAGACACGCATGTTTATAGCGGCTATACTATACCTCCACATTATGATTCCATGATTGCTAAATTAATCACAACTGCTCAGACTAGAGAAGAAGCAATTAGTAAAATGAAGAGAGCTTTAGATGAATTTATAATTGAGGGCATAAAGACTACAATACCGTTTCATTCAAAATTAATGGAACATTCAGATTATCTTTCAGGAAACTATACAACAAAATTTATGGATGATTTTTCAATGGATTGATTCAATAAATTTATTTTTTATTGAGTAAGTATTCTAAAATTTGAATTGTATTTGTAGCTGCACCTTTTCTTAGATTATCTGCTACAATCCACAAGTTTAGAGAGTTTTCGCAAGAAAAATCTCTTCGTATTCTTCCCACAAAAACATCATCCTTACCTTTTGCAGTAATTGGCATTGGATAAATATTATTTTTAGGATCATCTTGAACTATAACACCAGGTGTATTATTAAGAATTTCCTTTATATCTTTTATTTCAAAAGGGTTTTTTAGTTCTAAATTTATAGATTCACTGTGCCCACCAATTACTGGAATCCTAACTGCTGTAGCAGAAATAGCAATTTCTCTAGTATTAAGGATTTTACAAGTTTCTCTTTCTAATTTTAATTCTTCTTTAGTATACCCGTCTTTTTCAAATGAATCACAATGAGGAAGAGCATTCTGATAAATTGGATGAGGATATATCATTTTGGCATTTTCCCCAACAGATTCAATTTTCAATTGATTTATCGCCTTTTGACCAGTTCCTGTAACAGATTGATAAGTTGAAATGATTATTCGTTTAATCCCATATTTTCTATGAATTGGGTTTATAACCATTAGCATCTGTATGGTGGAGCAGTTTGGATTTGATATAATTCTATCTTCCTTATTTAATACATGGCCATTAATTTCAGGTATTATCAGCTTTTTTGAATTATCCATTCTCCATGCAGATGAGTTATCAATGACTGTCGAACCGATTTCGGCAAATTTGGGGGCCCACTTTAAAGAAATGTTACTTCCTGCTGAAAATAAAACATAATTAGGTTTTTTATCAAAAGCATTATCAATACTAACAACAAAGTATTTTTTATTAGCATAATTAATTTTTTTACCGACTGATTTTTCAGAAGCTACAGGAATTATCTCAGAAAAAGGGAGTTTTTTTTCTTCTAAAACATTTAGCATTTCTTTTCCAACTAATCCAGTTGCACCAATAAGAGCAATTACCATTTTTCAAAATTTTTACAAAAATAATCTTTATTTATTCCTTGACAACTATAAAATCAGCTTAAAAAAACCCTCTTAACTCTTGGGCCAATACTAGTCATTAGCTCATAAGAAATTGTTTTGTTTTTTTTGGAGAAATCATTTGCAGAATTCAACTGTCCAAAAATTTCAACTTCGTCTCCTTCATTACAGAGAATATTACCAACATCAATCATCAACATATCCATACATATATTTCCAACAATATAAGCTTTCATTCCATTTACATTTACCCATGTATTTGAATTGGAGTAACTCCTTGAGATCCCATCCGCATGTCCTATTGGTAAAACAGCTATTTTAGTATCTTTTGGGGCTTTCCAACCAGAATTATATCCTACTAAATCTCCTTTTTTAACTTTATGTATTTGAGTAATTATACTTTTAAGCTTTGAAATTGGCTTAAGTTTTTTATCCCAGTTATTATTGTTTGCATATCCGTGAAAGCCTATACCGATTCTAACAGCATCATATTGAAGATTTGGATAATTGAAAATTCCAGAAGTATTTAGAATATGAAAATCAATATCTCTATTTCCATTATTTTCATGACTTTTTTTAATTTTTTCAAAAGATATAATTTGATTTTCACAAGCTTTATTTGGTTTTTGGGATTCACTTTCTCCAAGATGAGAATAGATACTTTTTATTATGAAAGGAGAGTTTTTTATTTCCTGTTCAATCCAAATTATATCATCAGTGGAAAATCCTAATCGATTTAATCCAGTATTATATTTTATGTGGACAGGATAATTATTTATTTTTTTTTCTTTTACTATGTTTTTAAAAGAGACCCATATTTTTTTACTGTAAAGACTTGGTTCTAATTTATTTTTAATTAGTTCATGTAAGTTTAATATTTGAGGATAGAAAACAATTATAGGAATTTTTACATCTAATTTTCTTAAGCTTATAGCCTCTGTTGTATACCCTACAGCTAAAATATCTATGCCAAGAGAAATTAGTTTTTCAGCAATTTTTAATTGGCCACCGCCATATGCATCGGCTTTAACTACCCCTATAATTTTTGTTTTCTTATTCAATAAAGATTTAAGAGTAATAAAATTATGTTCAAGTTTTTTTAAATCAATTTCTAGTCTGTTCAAATTATTTTTTTTTAGATTTATTCATAGCTTTATTAAAAGCCTCTCTACTCATTGGTTCATAAATTTCTTTCTCTCCAAGTAGGATTAAATCCTTTTTCTTAGATTTTCTATAACTATATAGAGAAGGATCACCGGTTTTTGTGCAAACACCTCTTACTTTTAGAATATTTTCAGCTATTGCCATTAATGAAGGCATAGGGCCAAATGGGTTACCTTCAAAATCCATATCTAAACCTGAGATTATTACTCTTATTCCATTATTTGCAAGATAATTTGCTACATCAACTATTTTATTATCAAAAAATTGACATTCATCAATTGCAACAATTTCATAATTTTTAGCCAATGGGATAATTTCTTTTGAATAGTTTACACATGTAGCTTTTATTTCATTTAAATCATGAGAAATAATTTGATTTGTTTTATTTCTTTTATCTATGCAAGGCTTAAAAACGCGAGTTTTTTTGTTTGCTAATTCAGCACGTCTAATACGTCTAATTAGCTCCTCTGTTTTACCAGAGAACATAGATCCACAAATAACTTCTATTGAGCCTAAAGGGGGGTTAGTATTTACTGGATTTTCTAAAAACATTTTGTAATTTTCAAATAAAAATTTAAGCAAACTTAAACATTTCGCTTTTATGTTAGACAAACTTGAAATAGAACTAAAAGAAATTGCAAAAAAAATTTTAAATTCAAATGAGTCTATTGATTTAGATCAAATTTCTAGGGATATTTTAGTTTTATATGAAAAGATTATTATTTACAAACATTCCATTGAAAAACAGCCAAATATTTTAAAAACAAATGAATTAATAAAAAACATAGAATTTAAGACATCAAAAAAAACTTTAGAAAAAAAAATAAACCTAAGTGTTAAAGAAAAAGTTGTCAGTAACGATAAAATTCAAAAGGAAAATCAGAATAAAGAAGACCATAAAATAACAAAGAATTTAAATGATCAATTTGCTAAAGAAATTCAAATAGATCTTAATGATAAAAATGCATTTATTAAACATCTTTTTAATGAAAATGAAACAATTTATGAACGATCAATTCAAGAAATGAAGGGCTTTAAGAATTTTGCCCAGGTTAAAAAAATTATTGATAGAATAAAGAAATTTCATAATAACTGGGAGGGGAAAGAATCTTATGAAAAAAGATTTATCTATTTACTTCAAAAAAATTTTCGTTAAAAATTAATTTTCTCTATGGGAAAGCTTTATCTAGTTCCAACACCTATCGGAAATCTTGAAGACATTACATTTAGAGCTATAAAAATTTTAAAAAGTGTAGATTTAATATTAGTTGAAGATACAAGAAGGAGTTCCAAATTATTAAACCATTATGGGATTAATAAACCAACAAAAAAATATCATTCATTTAATGAGCATAAAAAATTAACTTCATTTATTTCTGCACTAAAAAAAGAAACATCAATTGCTTTGATTACTGATGCAGGCACACCTTCTATTTCTGATCCTGGCTTTTTATTAGTTCGTGAATCAATAAAAAATGAAATTGAGATAGAATGTCTTCCAGGAGCAACCGCACTTATACCGGCATTAGTTCAAAGCGGATTTCCAAGTGAAAGGTTTGTTTTTGAGGGATTTTTGCCTGTTAAAAAAGGCAGAAAAAAAAGACTTGAAGAATTAAAAGAAGAGTGGCGTACAATAATTATATATGAATCTCCTCACAGAATAGTCAAGACTTTAAATGATATTGTAATGTTTTTCGGTAAAGACCGAATGATATCGATTTCAAGAGAGATGACAAAAATATATGAAGAGACTTATAGAGGGTCAATCAAAAATGCATTGAATCATTTTCAAAGGGAATTACCTAAAGGTGAATTTGTTCTTTGTATTTCAGGAAAATCTAGCAAATAATTTTTATGATTTGGAAGCAAAGAAAATCAGAGCCAAAAGAGGAAGAACTTAATCAGCTGATAAAAAGTTTAAGTGTTCAATACGAAATAGCATATTTACTAATTCAAAGAGGAATTAGTGATTTTGACTCAGCAAAAAATTACTTTAGACCTAGCATTGATAAACTCCACGATCCACTCATTATGCTGGATATGGTTAAGGCTGTAAAAAGAATTGAAAAAGCAATTCAAAATCAAGAAAAAATAATGATTTTAGGAGATTACGATGTTGATGGTATAACTGCTGTAACATTAGTTTACTCATATTTAAAAAATCACTTACCTATCATCTATTATATACCTGATAGATACTCAGAGGGATATGGTGTATCAAAAAAAAGTATCGATCTAGCAAAAAAAGAAGAAGTTGATCTAATTATAAGCCTAGATTGTGGAATTAATGCTATAGAAAACATTTCTTATGCAAATAAAAATAAAATTGATTTTATCGTATGTGATCATCATATCCCAGGAGAGAATTTACCAGATGCGATAGCAATTTTAAATCCAAAACAAAAAGAATGTAATTATCCTTTTAAAGAACTATCTGGATGTGGCATAGGATTCAAATTAGTTCATGCACTTGAAAAACAAAAAGGAGGTGGTATTAAAGATCTAAAAATTTTTTTTGATTTAGTCACAATGTCTATTGCAGCTGATGTTGTTCCATTAATAAATGAAAATAGAATCATAGCATATCATGGTCTTAAACAAATTAAAGAAAAACCAAGACAAGGGATAAAAATCTTTCTTAAAGATATTAAGGGTGAAGTTAATATCTCTCATATAGTTTTTACTCTTGCTCCAAGAATTAATGCATCTGGGAGGATGAAACATGCAAAACATTCAGTAGAGTTATTATTATCTGAAGATAAATCTGAGGCAATCTCAAGAGGGAGATTAATTGAAATGCTAAATTCTGAGAGGCGTATTTTGGATAAACAAACCACAATTCAGGCTATAGAACAGATCAAGAAAAATGGAGAGGAAAAGTCATATACCTCAGTAGTTTATGATAATAATTGGAACAAAGGGATCATAGGGATTGTTGCATCCAGAATGATAGAAACTTATTATCGTCCTACTGTAGTTTTTACATCATCAGGGGAATATCTGACGGGATCAGTAAGGTCAATAAATGGAATAGATATTTATGCCGTTCTTGAATCATGTAAGGAGCATATTATTAGCTTTGGAGGACATAAGTATGCAGCTGGTTTGACAATAATGGAAAATTCTTTTATGAAATTTAAATCTGCCTTTGAAATGGCTGTAAAAGAAAAAATAGTAGCTAATGATAATATGCCGACTAAATATTACGATCAGGAAATAACTTTTGATAAAATAACATCAAAATTTCATCGTATTTTAGTTCAAATGAGTCCTTTTGGCGAAGGAAATCCAGAACCCGTTTTTAAAACTGTGAACTGTATTGATTCGGGAGGGACAAGAATCGTAGGCAAACTTAATGATCATTTAAAATTAGAATTGATTGATGATTCAGGAAATCATTTCAAGGGGATTGGATTTAAAATGGCAGAACATTATGAAAAGATTAAAACCCTTAACCCATTTAACATTTTTTATAATGTTAGCATTAATGAATTTTTTGGAGAAAAAGAGTTACAATTGAAAATTAAAGGAATACAGTTTTAGTCTTTTTTTGTGTTTAAATAAAATTTTATAAGCTGCTTGGTTGAAGAGTCATAATCCTTGAAACTATTTTTTGATATATCATCATATATTTTGTTAGCAAGTTCTTTTCCAAGTTCCACGCCCCATTGATCAAAACTAAAAATATTCCATATTATTCCTTGAACGAAAATTTTGTGTTCATAAAGGGCTATAAGAGCTCCTAAATTGTATGGAGTTAGTTGCTTTATCATTATAGTATTTGAAGGTCGATTTCCATCAAAAATTTTGAATGGCGCTAATTTTAATATCTCTTTTTTTGATAACCCCTTTTTTTCTAGCTCCCTTATAACTTGTGACTTACTTTTCCCAAGCATCAATGCTTCAGCTTGTCCGAACAAATTTGAAATTAATTTGTCTTGTTGATTATCTTCTTTGTGCAGAGATTTAACAAAGCCAATGAAATCTATCGGAATAAATTTGGTTCCTTGATGCAATAATTGAAAAAAGGCATGCTGTGCATTTGTTCCCGTTGATCCCCATATTATATTACCGGTTTGATAGCTTATTTTTTCTCCGCTTCTGTTAATATTTTTTCCATTACTTTCCATACTTGCTTGCTGCAAATAAGACGGAAAGTATTTCAAGTATTCAGAATATGGAATAATAGCTTCAGAATCTGCTCCCCAAAAATTATTATACCACACACTTATAAGAGCTAAAATTACAGGAATATTTTTTTTGAACTCAGTATTTCTAAAATGCCTATCCATTGAATAAGCACCATTTAAAAGACTTTCAAAATTATTAGGACCAATTGATATACATATTGCAATACCTACAGGTCCCCAAAGAGAAAATCTGCCTCCTGTCCAATCAGCAATATGGAAAATATTTTCATCTAAAATTTCAAAAGCTTTGGCCTTATTTATCTTAGATGTAACTGCAAAAAAATGTTTGCCAAAGGCATTCTCAGGCATCTTTTGTAAAAACCAATCTTTAATGATTTCAGCATTTGTAATAGTTTCCTGAGTCGTAAAAGTTTTTGAAGCAATTATAAAAATTGTTGATTCTGGATCTAAGGATTTTAACACTTCAAATAAATGATCTCCTTCAATATTTGAAATGAAATGTAGATTAATATCGTTACTGTAGAATTTTAATGCCTCATTAACAAAAACAGGCCCTAAATTTGAACCCCCAATACCCACATTTACAATATTTTTAATAAGTTTCCCAGAAAACCCTTTATAGTCTCCATCAATTATTTTTTTTGATAATGAATACATCTTTTGTTTATTTTGTTCAACGGCAGACATTATATTGTCTCCATCTACTAATAAAGGGTCTTTTTTTTCAGATCTTAATGCGGTATGAAGTACGGATCTATTTTCAGTCTCATTAATTTTACTGCCGGAAAAAAGAGCATTGATATTTTCTCCGAGATTAAGTTCATTAACTAGATCATTTAGAAGATCAATGGTAACAGAATTAATTCTATTTTTTGAAAAATCTATAAAAAAATCTTCCCACTCTAAGGATAAATCCTTTTCTCTATTTTTTTGACTTGAAAAAAGTTCGGAGAGAGATTTTTTTGATAATTCTTTATGGTGTGATTTAAGCTTATCCCAGGCATTTGGACAATTTGGGGGAATATTGCCGGAGAAAAAGGAGTTTTTAATCAATGTTATTAGTTAAAATTGCAAGTTCACTGTATTCATTTCTATATTTATTGGCTTTTGATATACAATCCAATTGATATTTTAAAGGTTCAATTTCAGCAAGATATTTATTTTTCAAATTTTCAGAGATTGGTTTTGCCTCAGGTAATTTTTGCCTGAATGGATCAACTTGTCTCCCATTTTTCCAAAAGCGATAGCAGACATGAGGCCCAGAGGTATACCCTGTCATCCCTACTAATCCAATTACCTCCCCCTGCCTAACTTTCTTTCCTTTTTTTACCATTCTTTTTTTCATATGTAAGTATTGTGTTGTATATGTATTATTATGTTTTATTGTGACATAATTTCCATTTGCTTTTGAGTATTTGGATTTAATTACTATTCCATCAGCTGTAGCTAGAATGGGTGTGCCAACTGATGCAGCGAAATCAGTTCCTCTGTGAGGGCGAATTTTATTTCCATAGTATGGTATTCTTCTTCGTAAATTATAACGAGAGGATACTCGGCTAAATTTAACAGGCGCTTTGAGAAAAGCACGGCGAAGATTTTTTGCGTTAGTGTCAAAATAGTCAATAATTCCATTTAGAGAATCTCTTTTAAAGGCAAAGGCATAGTAATCTTTCCCCGAATGGTTAAACAATGCTGCATCAATTTTTTCAATTCCAATGGATATGGAATCATCTACAAATTTTTCAGTGTAAATAATTTTAAATGAATCTCCTTTTTGCAATCTAAAAAAATCAATTGTCCACGCATAAATATCAGAAAGTAAATATGTTAATTCTTCATTTAATCCATTATTTATCATTGATTCATATAAAGAATTTTCTATGTTACCAGAAGCTTCTTGTTTAATAATTTTAACAGGCTTTAGAATTTTTTCTCCGTAAATACTATCTCGCAGGTTAACCACAGTATAACTTTCTATATCAGGATGATAAATAAAGGTCTTAGCTATTGGCAGAGTATCTTTGGTAAACAAAACAGTATATTGGGCTCCTCTTTTTAATTTTCGGACATTTACTTGCTTTTTTATCTTTTGCAATATGTTATGAACTTCTGGGTAATCAATTCCATTTTCTTCCAAAATCTGACCAAACGTATCTCCTTTTTTAATTTTCCTAGTTTTCACAGAATAATCATTTAAATTAAATCCAAATTTGATTTTAGGAGGGATAATAACCTTCGTCTCTTCTATTAAATTTAGCTTATCATCAAGAGGGAAAGACTCTTTACAACCATAAATAGCAAATGCCAATATGGAGCATAGAAAAAAAGATCTAAATGTTTTAGTCAGATTCAATTTAATGAAACTTACTTTATCAAATATCTATAAATTAAGGGGGAATCAACAATAAACAGAGAAAAAGTTATTCAACAATTAATGAACAATATTTTTTAGTTAAAATTTACAATTAAGGGGTATTTAAGGTTTTTATAATTTTCTAGATCTGCCTTTATTGATCCAATAAGTAAATCAGCTTTAAGCCTTATGGGGACTTTATTTTTGTCATCTGATAACCAGAGCGTTACACTTTCTTGTTCTCTAAATATTCTATCTGCCTGAACAATGGGTCTAAACTTAAGGCAAGGGATTTTTCCAAATTTTGTTTCCAAGGTTTCCTTTCCTAAATATTTAAGTTTAAATACGTAGTTTTCATTATCAAAAAACATATCTATACTAAAACTTTGATTTAATTTGATGAATTCATCTGGATAAAAGTTTCTTAAGTAATAGAAGGCTGAAATTAAATCTTGTGTATTTTCTTTTATTTGAAATTTATTTCTGGTTCCTTTCTTTTTGTTATATACCTCTGCAATTTCCTTTTGATGTTCAAATAAAATCTCAACATTTTTTGTATATCCTCCTTCATAAATATTTCTTTTGAATAAAATAGGTTGAGTTTTTTCAATACTAAAGTAACTATCGTAATAATCCTCTACTTTGAAAAAAAGTCTCGCCAGACCAGTCGTTTTTCCATAACCTTTTGCATGGAATACAGGGATTTTACTTATTGTATCTTTTGATAATTCTAGGGAAGCATAACTAGCATTAAAAATCCCATAGTAAATTCTAAATTCAAACCATTCTCCTTCTTTAAATGATGATTTAGATTCTTGAGAGAAACAAGAAAAAATATTCAATAGCGGAATGAGAATTATTAGAAAAGTTTTTACATAGGAAATCATTTTATAAAATTAGTTAAATAGAATGTTTTTATATTTATTCTTTTCCCATTAGGTGAATTTCTTTATAAATCATCTTTCCCTTTTTATTTCCCAATAGTTTAATTAGATCTTTTTCAGTGACTTCTTTTACTCTTTTTAAAGATTTAAATTTATTTAGAATTTTTATTTTTGTCTTAGGTCCAATTCCACTGATTTCGTCTAGTTTTGAAGATACACTAATTTTATTTCTAATTTTTCTGTGAAGATTAATAGCAAATCTATGAGATTCATTTCTTATTTGTTGAATTATTTTAAGTGTTTCTGATTTTTTATCTAAATAAAGTGGTATTGGGTCTTCAGGGGAAAAAATTTCCTCAAGACGTTTTGCAATTGCAATTATGGTAATATTTTTATCTATGCCTAAGCTTTTTAAACTTTTTATGGCAGAAGACAATTGTCCTTTACCCCCGTCAATAACAATTAACTGAGGGAGAGATTCATTTCTTTTAATTAAACCTTTATATCTTCTGTAAACAACTTCTTCCATAGATTTATAATCATCTACTCCAGTTACAGATTTTATTTTAAAATGCCGATATTCACTTTTTGTTGGTTTGAGATTTTTAAATACAACACATGAGGCAGTTGGATTTGATCCTTGGATATTAGAATTATCAAAACATTCAATGTGAATAGGATCTAATGTCATTCTTAAATCTTTTTTCATTTTACTTAAAATTCTCATCAGGTGTTTTTCAGGGTCAGTTATTTTAATTTGCTTTATTCGCTCAATTCTGAAAGATTTTGCATTTTTGAGTGAAAGCTGAATCAATTTTTTTTTATCACCAAGTTTTGGAATAACACATTTAATTTTTATTGATAAATCAATTTTAAATGGTATTAATATTTGATTTGAAATTGACTTAAATCTTTTTCTTAATTCAATTATTGAAATTTCTAAAATCTTTTTATCAGATTCATTTAATTTTTTCTTTATTTCTATGGTATANGATCCGNTTATTGACCCATNTGAGATCTGCATAAAATTTACGTAGGAGTAATTTTCATCAGAAAAAACAGTGAAGACATCTGTATTAGTTATTTTGGAACTAACTATTGTTGACTTTGCCTGATATGATGAAACTATTTCAAGTTTTTCTTTAACCTCTTGAGCTTTTTCATATTCTCTTTTTGAAGAAAAGAAAATCATTTCTTTTTTAAATTGCTTTATAGCGTTTTTAAAATTTCCTTTTATTATCGACTTAATAGATTTAATATTTTTATCAAACATTTTTATCTCATTCTCTTCATCTTTAATTTTTAGTAAGTGAATTAACTCATGATTAAAAAAGGGATATAATTCCTTTATCATTTCAATTAAAACTCTAACACTCCTTCCGCTTAAATACGGGCCAAAGTATTCTCCAGATTTATCCGTTACTTTTCTTGTTAAAAAAATTTTAGGCCTTGGATTTCTAATTATACAAATCCATGGATATGTTTTATCATCTTTTAGCAAAACATTATACTTGGGCTTTAGTTTTTTAATTAAGTTATTTTCTAGAAGTAAAGCGTCCATTTCTGTTTCAACAACAATATTCTCAATTTTAAAAATTTGTTGTACGAGAAGATTTGTTTTAAAATTTTTCTGTTTAGTTCTAAANTATGAGCTAACTCTTTTTTTAATATTTTTTGCTTTTCCTATATATAAAATGTTTCCAACTTTATCATAAAACTTGTATACACCAGCATTATCTGGTAGTGTTTTTAATTGAAGAGCTAATTTAGAAATCTTCATAAGGNAANAATATAATTTAACATATGAAGGGANAATTTTTTATGTTAATCAGGAATTGACCTGGCCATCTTGGGGGAAGACCTTTCTGTTGAAAAATAAAATTATAATGACCCCAATACTAACATAAGTATCAGCAAAGTTGAAAACATATTGGAANAATGTATAAGGTTCACCTCCCCAAAAAGGCATCCAATCTGGCCAATTCCAGGAAATCAGAGGGAATTGAAACATGTCAACAACACTTCCATAAAAAATTGAGGCATACCCACCTTCATCAGGCATAAACTTTGCCACTTGACCATAACTGTGAGAAAATAAAACCCCATAAAAAACAGAATCAATTATATTGCCTATAGCTCCAGCGAAAATTAAAGAAAGAGATAAAAGAAAAAGAGGAGAAGCTAATTTATTGTTAAANGAAATTTTAAGCCAATATCCAATTCCACAAATAGCAATTAATCTAATTACTGTCAATAAAAGTTTTGATAAATTTTCTGACAAAAAAGGNATTATATCACTTAATTTAGCTCCCATAGCCATGCCTTGATTTTCAACGAAAAGTAATTTGAAAAATCCCCAATCAATTATTGGGGGAGTGCCATATAAATTTAGAGGAAAATTCAGTTTTATATAAATTTTTGATATNTGATCTATAATAACAAGTATTNNAATTAATATAATTAATTTACGAGGAGATATTTTTTTCAATTTAAATAGCAATAATAATTAGTAAAAATAAATAATTATAAAATTTAATTATCAATTATATCTCCATTCAAACTATAAATTTTTAAACCTGAGTCCTTACTGATAACTTTTTCATAGGAAGATTTTACTTTACCATTAATACTTTTGGCAGAAATTTTAATGTCTCTATTATAGATATAAATATCTGCATCAATGGTTTTAATATTTCCTTTTGATCTGAGATTGTATAGATTACAGGATCCATTTCGCTGATAAATTTCTAGAAAATCAATTTGTCCTTCTCCATTTATTTTTGAGTCATTTGCATAGAGTATGAGTGAAAATTTTGAATTGAGTTTAATTTTTACTTGAGAAGAAATAAATTTATGAGCACTTAATTTATCATTAAATTGATAAAATGTGGGGCTATAATTTTCGGTAAAATATAAAATCTCTGAATTTATTTTGAATTTTGGAATTATATCATTTCCATATTCCCCATCAGATGAGTATATGATTTCTAAGCCATTGAAGTTTTCCTCACCGACGAAGCTGATCTCAGAGGCCCATCTTGCATCAACTAATATTTTGGAAAAATTTGTCCCCTCCCATGTTTTTTTAACAACCTTTTGTGGCCATACTATCAATGGTAAAAGGAATAGAATATAATTTAGTTTAAATAAATTTATTTTTGCATATTTTTAGCATCGATACTTAAAGTTGCATGGGGCACTAGTAAAAGCCGCTTCTTATTTATCAATTTTCCAGTAACTCTGCAGATACCAAAAGTCTTATTTTCTATTCGGATAAGAGCACTTTTTAGATCTCTAATAAATTTTTCTTGCCTGATTGCTAGTTGAGTATTTGCTTCTTTGGACATTGTTTCAGAGCCTTCTTCAAAAGCTTTAAAAGTTGGAGACGTATCATCTGTTCCGTTATTCCCATCATTCATGTATGAACTTTTCAAAAGGTCAAGATCAGCCCTAGCCTTATTAATTTTTTCTTCTATTAATTTTTTAAACTTTTTAAGTTCAGTGTCAGAATATCTATTTTTCATCTTAAATTAAAATTCAATTTTTTTAATTTTCATATATATTTCTTCATCATCAAAGATTACCTTAGNATCAGATTTAATTGATTGACCAAAANTAATCTTTTTTGCTAAAGTTTCGTTTTTTATATATTCTTTATTTTCACTTATAACTNTCTCAATAATTTTATTTTTAGANAAAGTAATATCTATTTTATCTGTGACTTTTAAACCTGAATTCTTTCTTAGGTTCTGAAGTCTATTTACTAATTCTCTGGCCCTTCCCTCATTTATCAGATCTTCTGAAAGTTTAATATCTAATGCTACTGTAATCCCTTGACTACTTGCAACAGCATAACCATCAATATCTTTTGAAATTATTTCAATATCATTCATATCTAAATTAATATTTTTTTCATCAAACGATAGGGAAATAGAACCATTTGCCTCTATTTCTTTTATTTCATTTATACCAAAGGAATTTATTTTTTGGGCGATAACTTTCATCTCTTTTCCAAATTTTGGACCTAAAATTTTATAATTTGGCTTTATCTCTTTGATTAAAATATTACTCTCATCATCTATAACCATAACTTCTTTTATATTAATTTCTGAGCATAATTGATCTTTCACTAATCCAATTTCATTTTTTTCTTTAATGTTTCTAGCACTGACCATTAGTTTTTTAAGTGGTTGTCGGACTTTAATTTGTTCCTTTTTCCTCAATGATAGAGCTAATGATGTTATTATTCTTGCTTTATTTATTCTACTTTCTAAAGGTAGATCAATTTGATTTTTATTACTTAGTGGAAATTCTGATAGATGAACAGACTCAAACGATTTATTTTTTGTGTTTGAAACTAAATCCTTATATAAAATATCTGAATAAAAGGGAGCGATAGGAGCAGATAATTTGGCAATGGCAAGTAGAGTATCATAAAGTGTTTGAAATCCAGAAATTTTGTCTTTTTCGTAGTCGCCTTTCCAAAATCTTCTTCTAGAGAGCCTTACATACCAATTACTTAATTTCTCTTGAACAAAAAAAGAAATAGCTCTGGCAGCTTTAGTTGGCTCATAATCATTATATGCACTATCAACATCATCAATAAGAGAATTTAGTTCAGAAATTATCCACCGGTCAAGTTCAGGACGTTTTTTAATTGTAATAAAATCCTCATCATAACAAAATTTATCAATGTTTGCATAGAGACTAAAAAATGAATAAGTATTAAAAAGGGTTCCAAAAAATTTTCTACGAACTTCTTCAACACCTGATAATTCAAATTTGAGATTATCCCAGGGATTAGAATTAGATATCATATACCATCTTGTTGCATCAGCTCCGTATATATTTAATGTTTTAAAAGGATCAATTGCATTTCCAAGTCTTTTAGACATTTTTTGTCCGGTTTTATCAAGTACAAGACCATTAGAAATTACATTTTTGTAAGCTACTGAATTGAAAACTATGTTTGAGATAATGTGAAGAGTATAAAACCAACCTCTTGTTTGATCAACTCCTTCAGCTATATAATCTGCAGGGAAAGCATCTCCTTTATCAATTTTTTGCTTGTTTTCAAAAGGATAATGCCATTGAGCATAAGGCATTGCACCAGAGTCAAACCATACGTCTATAAGATCTTTCTCTCTAAACATGGGGGAATTATTTTTTGAAGCAAGCTTAATTTTATCTAATACATGTTTATGAAGATCAATTATTTTATAGTTTTCATCACTCATGTCATCAACTTTAAAATTTTGGAAAGGGTTAGACTTCATAATTCCAAGAGATAAGGAAATATTTATTTCTTTAATAAGCTCTTTTATAGATCCAATTACTTTAATTTCTTTTTTATCTTTTGTAACCCATATTGGTAAGGGGATTCCCCAAAAACGTGATCTCGAGAGATTCCAGTCATTTGC
Organism: Flavobacteriaceae bacterium; assembly: GCA_002728855.1. Lineage (GTDB taxonomy): Bacteria > Bacteroidota > Bacteroidia > Flavobacteriales > Flavobacteriaceae. The sequence goes on along the minus strand of PBWA01000007.1, from coordinate 64,127 downwards.
GTTACTAAGCCAATTACCAAATCGACCATCACCAGTTGATTTAGGCTTCCAATTAATATTTTTATTCGAGTCGAAAATAGATTTTCTGATTTTAGAAACTCCTATGAACCATGAATCTAGAGGATAGTAAAGAATAGGTTTGTCAGTTCTCCAACAATTTGGATAAGAGTGAACATATTTTTCAACTTTAAACGCCTTGTTTTCTTTCTTTAATTGAATAGCTATTTCAATATCTACAGATTTATCTGGAACTTCGGCGTCATAATATTCATTTTTAACGTATTTACCCCCCAGGCCAATTAATTCATCCCTGAATTTACCTTCAAGATCAACAAGAGGAACTTTATTTTTCTCTTTATCATGGATTAAAAGTGGAGGAACTTCAGGAGATGCTTCTTTAGCTACCTTGGCATCATCTGCTCCAAAGGTTGGTGCTGTATGAACTATTCCTGTCCCATCTTCGGTTGAAACAAAATCTCCCAAGATTACTCGAAAAGCATTTTCTGGGTTATCAACAGGTAATGGAGAATCTGACCAAATTTGCTCGTATTTAATTCCGAGTAAATCTTTCCCGTTTATTTCTTGTTCAACAAAGTAGGGTATTTTATTTTTATTTCTTTTAGAGAATAATTCAGAAAGTTCATTTACCTGAGTATATTTTTTATCGAAGTATTTATTCACTAGGTCTTTTGCCAGCAGAACTCTTATAGGCAAAGAGGTATATTCATTAAACGTCTCTATTACAATATATTTAATCTTTGCTCCAACAGTTAAGGCAGTATTTGATGGAAGTGTCCATGGTGTGGTTGTCCATGCAAGTATATAAAGAGGAGTATCTCTGTATAACTTTTGGGGCAAAGATTCATTAATAGTTTTAAATTGAGCAGTGACACTTGTATCAGTTACATTCTTATATGTCCCCGGCTGATTTAATTCATGTGAACTTAAGCCTGTACCCGCTTTAGGAGAATAAGGCTGTATATTATATCCCTTATAAAGCAATCCTTTTTTATAAATTTCTTTTATGAGCCACCATACAGATTCCATATATTTTGAATCATAAGTTTTATAGGGCTCATTCATATTGATCCAAAAACCAATTTTATCAGTTAGATCTTCCCATTGGTCTGTATATTTCATTACTGCCTTTTTACAGGCAAGGTTATAATTTTCTATAGATACAGTTTCTCCTATGTCTTTTTTAGTTATTCCCAACTCTTTTTCTACGCCCAGTTCAACGGGCAGTCCGTGAGTATCCCAACCAGCTTTTCTCTCTACTTTATATCCTTTCTGAGTTTTATATCTGCAGAAAATATCTTTTATTGTACGAGCCATTACATGATGGATTCCAGGTGTTCCATTAGCAGAAGGAGGACCTTCATAAAAGACAAATGAGGGACTATTTTTTCTATAATCAATACTTTTTTTGAAAATTTCTTTTTCCTTCCAGAAGTCAAGAATCTCTTTAGAGATATTAGTCAAAGACAATTCTTTATATTCTTTAAAAGCCATTAAAATTTATTCTTCTGATAGTTTGCAAAAATAATTATTTTATATGTAAAATATTGATGAAGTAATTATATTTTAGTTTTAATTCCGACATAGAAACTTCTCCCCTCAGATGAAATTCCTGAAGCAAAAGTTCGGTAGTGAACATCAAAAATATTTGTTACTCCAAATTTTAACTTTGTTTTATCTGAGAACCTATATTGAGATAAAATAGATAATGTATTCCATTTTGGGCTTCCTGCATATTTTTCTCTTTCATCAAGGGCATTAAGATTAATTATTGGTGTTTCATCAAGGCCATCTTCTCCACCCCAACTATATTCATATGGATTTTTAGAAGCACTGAATTTCCAATTAATTTGAGTACTTATTTTAGATGATTCATAATTTAAGGAAAGTGAGCCAAAAAGAGGAGGAATGGATGGCATAGGACCTGCAGAGTAGTCTTTATTTCCCTTTGTGTAAGTTATGTTGAATCGTGAATTAAAGTTACTACTAAGCTGATACGAAAATTCTGAAGAAATACCGTAAATAAATCGATTCCCTAAATTTTTATTTGCTTGAGTTATTACTTCATCACCATTATAAATAATTGTTTCTAAACTTTCTGTTGTGGTATCATCAAAAATTGAAAAATCAGATCTAACGATATGTCTTGAGACTAGAGTTGTGTATCCTCTTAGTGACAGAAAATTATTACTATTTTCAGAAAAAATTATCCCAGCGTCAAATGTATAGGCATATTCTGGTTTTAAAAATGAATTTGGAACAAGAAGAAATCCTGAATTTTCTCTAACCTTTCCAATATCATCAATATTTGGGTTTCTAAACCCACTTGAAATAAGACTACTTAATTTCCATTTTTCTTTTAAAAGATATGTTATAGCAATTGTTCCAGTTAAAGCTTCTTTTTTAAGATTTAAAGAGGAAAGCAATTTATTAACCCTGGTCGAATCATTCCATTTTGCTTTTAATAGTGTAGATGTAACTCTAAATCCAGCATTGAAAGTAAGTCTTTCATTTAGCTCATAAATGAAATTAAAATAAGCAGCATAGCTAGAATAACTGCTTCCTGCGTCGGGGTATCTAGACGGAATACTTTTTGAATTAATTAAATCTAAAATTCTCTGATTATTAATTACTAAATCTTTTGAAAAAGCATTGGAATCTATTGAGTTATGAGTTAGCTCAAGACCATATGAAAAAGAAACATTTGACCCCCCATCACCACTAAAATCACTATTTAAACTAAAAACATCAACTTTTTCATCAAAATAAAATCTTGAAAGCTGATCAAACCTCCTATTTATACGAGACTCGCGAATTTTTTGAAAGGCACCTGTTATTGTTCCTTTTTTTAGCCATGATTTACCAAGAAAAAACTTAAGTTGAGGAGAAATAAAAATTCGTTTTTGAGGGCCATAATACCATTCACTAAATTTTAGAGTTCCATTTTTAGTTTCCGATAGTTTGTCATATCGAGGAATATCAGATGATGAAGAATACTGAAGATTGAGGTTAAGCATCATATTATATGGAAGTCTTAATGAAAACTTTTGGAAGAGGTCATACTGATTATATCCAGTATTTTTTTGAAGGCTTGGAGTTGAATTATATACTGGGGTTGAAGAGTAATTGTTCCTATTATTTTCAGAATAAAAATTTGTCAATCCCCATTCTTCATAATTGTGAGATCTATTATTTCCAGATAAAATATCTCCAAAATTTGAATAACTAAAACTGGTAATACTACCCCAATTTTTAAAACTCATAGAGGTTGTTAAATTATTTATACTTGAGGAATTTGCAGAATTAAATGAACTAGAAAATTCGTGAGATAATTTATTATCACTGTTTATCTCAGGCGATTTTGTATAGTAGTGAATAACTCCCCCTAAAGCATCAGATCCATATCCAACAGATGAAGAGCCAAAAACTATTTCTACTCTTTCTATGTTATGAGGATCTACAGTAATTGCATTTTGAAGATGTCCAGATCTATATATTGCATTATTCATCCTCACCCCATCAACTACCAACAAAACACGATTAGCTTCAAACCCTCTTAATACTGGACTTCCTCCTCCACCTTGAGACTTTTGAATTCTGACACTTGGACTTATTTCTAAAACTTCTGCACCACTAAGTCCAGATCTTTTTTCAATTTCTTTGGCAGAAACAATTGAAACTTTTTCGGCAATTTTATTGGCTGATGTTTTGGATCTTGCAACTGATAAAAAAACTTCTTTAAGAACTTGATTTTCAGGGATCATTTTTATTGATTTCATATTTAAATCAATCAAATCAAACAGTTTAATTTTAAAATTTTTGTATCCTAATATTTGAAAATTTAAAGAATCATTTTCAGAAAAATTTTCTAGAAAAGCATTTCCATATTTGTCTGTTATTGTGCTTTTGGATTTATCTTCATTGAAGATAGCAACGCCTTCAAGGGGTTCTCCAGAATTAGTGTCCTCAACCCATATTTGTTGAGCATACAAATTTATACTCAAAAATAAACACAACAACTGTATTCTAAACTTTCTAGAATAGATCATTTAATATTTTATATGACTTTAAATTATTAAAACTTTGTAAATGTATATGAAAATATTGCATTAAATTTTCAAGAATTTCCTTACTAAGATTACTAGAAATTGATAATGAATCAACTTTTTCAAAAGATGTATTTAATATTTTTTTAAATACTGGAAGAGATTTTCCTTTTATTGAATTCCCAAAATTTTCAGTATTTGAAAAGCAGCCGTTTTGAAGGTCAAAAAAGGAATTTTCAATATTTTCAATATTAGGATAAAACCCAAGGAAACGACTAAGTTCTGTTAGAAATTTTAAATAAAATGCTGATGAAATTTTTTTTTGTTCAAGAATTAAAATAGATTTTTTTAGAAAATAGAATAATTTGACATTTACTCCCCCACCATCTTCCGGCAATGTTTTTTTTAAAATTTCAGATAGGAAAAGTGCAATGTTATTTTTTTTTATGTCTAAATGAATGTCCTGAATTGGATGAACAATTTTCACCTCTTTAAAGAAGTGAAGTCTTTGAGGTTTATTTTTTTGATAATTTGTAATTATAGATAGAATATTAAGGGCCTGAAAAAAAGACCTTCGAATTAGTCCTTTTTTTGAATTTAATACTCCTTTTACTATAAATGACTTTAAGCCTAATTTCTCACAATAGCATGAAACTATCAAACTAGAATCTTTATATTTTAGGGCACCAATTACAATTGCATCTGTATCGACAAGCATTATGGAGACATTTTTTATACAACTCCTTGTGCCAACATTGCTTCTGCAACTTTAACAAATCCAGCAATATTTGCTCCCTTCACATAGTTTACATGTTCTTTTTCTGATCCAAATTCAAGGCATGATTTATGAATGTCTGACATTATTTTTTTAAGCTTTTCATCTACTTCTTTTCTAGACCAACTATAGCGCAAAGAATTTTGAGCCATTTCAAGTCCTGAAACTGCTACTCCTCCAGCATTTGACGCTTTCCCTGGGGCAAAAAATATTTTATTATCAAGAAAATGTTTAATCGCTCCAGGAGTGGAGGGCATATTGGCTCCCTCACCTACGCAAAAGCATCCATTTTTTACTAAAACCTTTGCATCATTACCTGTCAATTCATTTTGTGTAGCACAAGGTAAAGCAATATCACATACTATTTCCCAGGGTTTTTTATTTGCTTTAAATATTGCTTTAGGGTATTTTTTTTGATACTCTTGAATCCTCCCTCTTTTGATATTTTTAATTTCCATTATGTGGGAGAGCTTTTCTCTGTTAAACCCTTCTTTTTCATATATGTAGCCAGAGGAATCAGACATACAAAGAACTTTTGCTCCTAGATCTAAACATTTCTCAGCTGCAAATTGGGCTACATTCCCAGAACCAGAAATAATAACCTTTTTATCCTTTATAGAGTTTCCCTGATTTTGAAGCATTTCCTCAGTGAAATATACGACCCCATAACCAGTAGCTTCAGGTCTTATTAAAGATCCACCCCAACTTGTTCCTTTCCCAGTTAAAACTCCTGTAAATTCATTTTTTAATCTTTTATATTGACCAAATAAATATCCTATTTCTCTACTTCCTACACCTATATCTCCAGCAGGAATATCTCTATTTGGCCCAATATGTCTGAAAAGCTCCGTCATAAAGCTTTGACAAAATCGCATTACTTCAGTATCACTTCTCCCTTTTGGATCAAAATCAGCACCTCCTTTTCCTCCACCCATAGGGAGAGTTGTGAGACTATTTTTAAAAATTTGCTCAAATGCTAAAAATTTTAGAACACTTAAATTCACATTTGGATGAAACCTTAAACCCCCTTTATATGGCCCTATTGCTGAATTCATTTCAACTCTATATCCTCTATTTACTTGAATTTCTTCATTATCATCAATCCAGGCGACTCTAAACGAAAGAACTCTTTCAGGCTCAACCATTCTTAGAAGTATGTTTTGACCATAGTAAATTTTATTTTGAACTATATAAGGGATTACATTTTCAGCTACCTCTGTAACTGCTTGCATGAATTCTGGCTCATTTTGATTTCTAGAATTTACTTCTTTTATGAAACCATTAATTATTTTTTCCATCTAGATTAATAATTTTAAATAAAGTTACATTATTTAGATTGAAAACTATTTCCTTAACCAAAAAGATAAGTAATTAAATCTTCGATTTTCGAGACAGTTATTATTTCAGTTTTTCTATTTGTTTTTTGAATTTTACTAGAATTTGATGTAACAAAATTTTTGTATCCTAATTTTGAGCATTCTTTTATTCTTTGATCTGTTTTTGAAATAGGCCTAATTTCACCTGATAAACCTATTTCTGCTGAAAAACATTTATCTTGAGAAATACAGATATCATGATAGCTTGATAGTATAGCAGCAATAACAGCTAAGTCAATAGATGGATCCTCAACTGATATCCCACCTGTTATATTAATAAAGACATCTTTTGTACCAAGAGCAAAACCAGCTCTTTTTTCGAGTACTGCAAGCAGCATATTTAATCTTTTAGAGTTAAATCCATTACTTGTCCTTTGAGGAGTTCCGTAAACTGCTGAACTGACAAGGGCTTGAACTTCAATCATTAAAGGCCTAGAGCCCTCTAGAATGCATGCAACAGCATGTCCACTTAAAAACTCTTCTTTAAAAGGAATTAGTAATTCATTAGGATTAGATACCGCTGAAAGACCAGTCGACTCCATCATATAAATTCCTATCTCAGAAGTAGATCCGTATCGATTTTTCTTAGCCCTTAGAATTCTATAGATATTGTTCTTGTCTCCTTCAAAATGAAGAACTACATCTACCATATGTTCAAGAATTTTAGGACCTGCAATTTGACCATCTTTAGTTATATGACCAACTAAAATAACTGGGGTGCTAGTTTTTTTACTAAACTTTATAAAATCTTCAGCACATCCTTTTATTTGAGAGACACTACCGGGACTATTCTCAATATTGATTGATTTAAGAGTTTGAATTGAGTCTACAATAATTATTGAGGGTTCAATTTTTTTTATTTGATCAAAAATATTTTCAATTAATGTTTCATTTAGAATATAACAGCTATTATAAGATGATTTTATTCTTTCTGCTCTGAGTTTTATCTGATTTTGACTCTCTTCTCCAGTAACATAGAGAGTCTTTAAATTAAGGTTCATGAGAACTTGAAGTAAAAGCGTTGATTTTCCAACTCCTGGTTCACCTGAAAGCAGGATTAAGGATCCTGAGACTATTCCGCCTCCTAAAACACGATTGAGTTCTTGATCAGAACTATTTATTATTGTTTCATTAGATTTTCTAATTTGATTAATCTGAAGAGCACTTGACCTAGAATTATCTCTTTGATTTAGAGCTGCCCAATTTTGTGAAGATTCATTCGAAATAATTTCTTCAAGGAGAGAATTCCATTCTTTGCAAGTATTGCATTGACCTTGCCATTTTACATGTTGAGCTCCACAATTTTGACAGAAAAAAGATTTTTTAATTTTATTCATTTAATTATCTGACTTTTTATTGACTAGAGGTAAAATAAAAAAGGATACTCCACCACATAATACAATCATAATAGTTTGAGCAGTCCAAATAATCCATCCAAAAGCTAATCCAGATTCATATGAAATTCCAAATGCAAAAAGGGCCAAGGATATTGAATATGGATAAATACCGATCCCTCCATTTGTTGCAGAAATTGTCAGTCCTCCAATTACAAAAGCTGGGATAAGCTCAATTAAGGAAAGAGATTCTGTTTCTGGTAAAGACCACTTAATGACATAAAACATAGTAACATACATTATCCAAATAAAGAGGGTATGAAAAATAAATGAGGATTTTTTTTCAATTTTGCTCAATGAGATTATTCCCTCCCAGAATCCAGTAAAAAATAATTTGATCTTACTAATTATATTATGATTCAATTTTTTTAAAATAAAATTCCAAATGAAAAATAAAAGGCAAAAAATTATTATCATAAATAAAATATTTTTTAGTTCAATTTTTTCGAATGGCAGAAAAGATATCACTAGATCAAAATGGATAATTAATGCTATAAAAAGAAAACAAATTAAAAGAATTAAATCAATGATTCTCTCAGCTACAATAGTACCAAAACCTTTTTCAAAAGGAATTTTTTCATAGGAATTCATAACGGTTGCTCTAATGATTTCTCCAGATCTGGGTATTCCAAGGTTACTGATATATGCAATAAAAACGGATAGAGTTGAATTTATAAAACTTGGATTATATCCTAATGGGCTTAATAAAAATTTCCACCTGTAGGCACGAGACAAGTGACTTAAAAACCCAAACAATGGCGACAATAATATATATCTATAATCTGCATTTTTTATAGACATTAAAATATTTTTTCTATCCTGTTCAGTTGTAGTTTCAAAACTTAGATAAATAAAAAAGATTCCAATTATAAGAGGAATTAAAACCTTAAATATTTTGATCATTAATTTCAATTTTGATATTTAATCTATACCTCAAGCTAAATTAATAATTTAAGATAATTCAATGTTATCAATTAATCGGGTATCTCCTATTTTAACTGCAATAAATGCTCTATTTCCTAAAATTGAATCCGTAAAGTTTATTTCTTCTAATGTCTTTGGATTTGAAATTGTGAAATATTCTAAATTACATTGTTTTATCTTTAAAAATCTGGAACTTACTTCATTCTGAATTTCTTCATAAGAATTAACTTTTGCCATTTTTTTCACATCCAATAGGCATTTATATATTTCTGGAGCAATACTTTGTTCATTTGAAGTTAAGTTTTTATTTCTTGAGCTTAAAGCTAGACCATTTTTACTTCTAATAGTTGGACACTGGATAATATTAATTGACATTCTGAGAATTTTATTTAAGCTTCTAACTATTTGAAGTTGCTGGTAATCTTTTTCTCCAAAATATACATTTTCAGGATTAAAGGTTTTAAATAAAAATTCAATGATATTTGCTACTCCATTAAAGTGATTTTCCCTTTTTATACCCTCCATTACCTTATCTAATTTTTTAAAACTATACTTTTTTGGCTTAATTTTTTTGCCATAAACATCCTCTTGATTTGGAGCATATATTTTTATTTTATCACTTATTTCAGATATCAATGAAGCATCTCTTGTCAAATTACGCGGATATTTTTTTAAATCAATTGCATTATCAAATTGTATTGGATTCACAAAAATACTTACGATCATAATTGAGTTTTCTTTAAAAGCTCTCCGTATGAGTGAAAGATGGCCCTTATGTATTCCTCCCATTGTTGGGACTAAACCAAGCGGACCTTTATGGTTTTTTATAGCATTTAGCAAATCAGATTTTGATTTGAATATTTCCATTTAAAGAATTTATAACTGACTAAATATAAGCTTTATAAGATATTTAATGATAAATTCCTTAATTTTGCCAAGCTTTTTAGAGTTGAAAAACTAATGAAAAATAAGAAGGTATTAATTATATCCTCAGAAGTTACCCCCTATTTGCCTCAGACAAATCAGGCATTAAATTCTTACCAAATACCAAAGAGTGTAAATGATAATGGTGGTCAGACAAGAATTTTTATGCCAAAGTATGGCCTTATAAACGAAAGGAGACACCAGTTACATGAAGTAATTCGACTATCTGGGATGAATCTGGTAATTGATGATGAAGATATGCCATTAATTATTAAGGTTGCATCTATTCCAAAGGAAAGGATGCAAGTCTATTTTATAGATAATGATGAATACTTTAAAAGGAGAGGTACTTTAAAAGATGAAAAAGATAAACTTTTCAAAGATAATGATGCCAGGATGATTTTTTTTACAAAGGGAGTAATTGAAACAGTTAAAAAATTAAATTGGTCTCCTGATATTATCCATCTTCACGGATGGTTTACTTCATTATTCCCTCTTTACTTAAAAACCTATTACAAGGACGACCCATTGTTTGCTGGCAGTAAAATAGTAACATCAGTATATAGTAAAGATTTTGACGGTGTAGTCTCCAAGACAATTTACAAGAAAGTCTGCTTTGATAAAATACCTTCAGAAGAGATTCAGCTTCTGAAAACAGCTAATTATGAGAATTTGATTCAACTAAGCATAAATCATTCTGACGGGTTTGTTGTAGCAGATGATGGAGCGCTAAATAAAATTGAAAAATTAGTTGAAAGTAAAAATCTTCCAGTGATGGATTTTGATCAAACTAAAGAAGAAAAAGCTTTTGTAAGTTTTTACTCGAATAAGATTTTCTAATTTAAAATGAATTCCAAAGTTTTTTTCAGAATATTATTCTTGTGTCCACTAATATTTGTTTATTGCTCTAAGGAATTTCATCCAGTAGGAGTATCAATTTTAAATGAATCAGTTTTTGATTCCGATAAACTAGAAGTTCCAATATTTTCTTTTCAAAAGAAAACAGATTTTTTTCAAACAGACGGTTTGCCTTTAGCTCAACTAGGAGAAATTAATCATCCAATTTTTGGCTTATCAAAAGCAAGCTTAACTTCGCAATTGGCAATACCAATCAGCGATCCTGTTTTTGGAGATATAAGTGAACAAAATGAGAATCAAACCGATGATGATCCATCTAAGATCAATGAAAATGAAACTGTAACAGGAGTCTTTTTAGAAATACCCTTTTTCAATAATCTCAATGACAGAGATAATGATGGAGTAATTGATGAGTTCGATATAGGTCCTGATGATCCACTAAGTGATAGTGATTCAGACGGAATCGCTGATTATCTAGAAATTCAAGACGGGACGAATCCGCTTAGTCAAGATTCCGACAATGACGGCATCCTTGATGGAGCTGATCAAGACAATTCTGGATATGATGCTGAAAACAAAGTTTATCAAATTGATTCAATTTTTGGTAATAAAAACGCCAGTTTTAATCTAAAGGTTTATGAATTAACCTATTATTTATCTTCATTAGATCCTGAAAATAATTTTGAGTCTATCAATAAATATTATTCAAATAAAGATCTTTTTGAAGAGGGATTTTCTGGAGAAATTCTTTACGATTCAATTTACAGCCTTGATTTTAATGAACTTAGATTCAATTTTTCTGAAGATGATTCGTCAACTCCTGATATCGATGAAAGAGAAAAGATTGAATCAAGATTAACTCCTAGAATTCGAGTCCCATTAGATAAAAATTTTTTCCAGACTAATTTTATTGACAAAGAAGGTAGCCAAGAATTAGCTAATCAAGATAATTTCTCTAATCATCTGAAGGGTATAATTATAAAAGGCGAAAATTTTTCCGATAACCTATACATGTTACTGGATATAAGCCAAGCAAGTATTAAGGTTGAGTATGAATACGACAAGTATAACAAGAACGGAACTGAGGATGATACTTCTGATGATTTTATTGAAAAATTAAATAAATCAATTCCAATTAATTTAGGAGGAATTAAAATAAACACCATCCTAAATAATAATTATGATTTTGAAATAGAAAATCAAATTTCACAATCTAATCAAGGAAATCCTACAAGTAAGATATATTTAAGCGGATCATCAGGGCTTCATTCTAAATTGAATTTATTTTCTTCCGAAAAAGAATCCAGTATTTCATTAAATGATCTCAGGAATAGTAATTGGTTAATCAACGAGGCTAATATTAATCTTTACATTGATCAATTAAATTTTTCACTTTATTCTTCCCTTGGAATAGTTAATAGATTGTATCTATACAATTATGAAGACAGTAATCCATTAAATGACTATGTCTTGGATGAAACAGTAAGTCAAAATCCTAATGAAGTTCAAAGCAAAAAAAATTATTATGGAGGTATTCTTGAATATGATGACAATGGAATGCCATACAGGTATAAGTTTAGAATTACTGATCATATAAAACGAATAATCAGAAATGATTCTACAAATGTTGAATTAGGTCTTGTAATTACCTCAAATATTGATGATATTAGCTTAAGGGAAGCAATGGTTTCTGATCAAATAATTAAGTACCCTTCTGCGGCTCTTCTAAACCCATTAGGAGTTGTTTTACATGGGTCTCATCCTGATGAAGAAAATAATTCAAAAAAAATACAACTCGAAATTTTTTACACTGAGTTTTAGACTTAATTATTTTTTAAAATATACTCCATAATTAGAGGGGCATGTTCCCTAGAATTTTCAATAAACCATTTATTAGTTTTTAAACCACCGCAAACAACTCCAGCTAAAAAAACACCTTCAATATTGGATTGCATGTTTGTTGAGTCATAATTAGGAGTTTGAAATACATCTTTTTTAAATTTAACACCTACGTTTTTCAACATATTAAAATTTGGTTGATATCCTGTCATAGCAAGCACAAAGTCATTTTCTATTTCAAGTTCTTTATCTCCACTTTTAAATTTCACTTTTTTTTCTGTTATTTCAATAACTTTAGAATTAAAGTAAGCATTGATGCTTCCTTCTTTTATCCTGTTCAAAACATCAGGTTTAACCCAATACTTTACGTTGTCACCAATTTTGCTTTCTCGAATAATCATGGTAACACTTTTAGCTCCTTTTCTTTGTGTTTCTAGAGCAACATCAACGGCAGAGTTTGCAGCTCCAACAACCGCAATATTCATATCAAAAAAAGGATGTGCCTCTTTGTAATAATGCATAACCTTTTGAAGTTCTTCTCCTGGAACATTTAAAGGGTAGGGGAAATCATAAAAACCGGTTGCAATAACAATATTTTTTGATTTATATTTACCGTCTTTTGTAATAACTTCAAAGCCATCGCCTTCTTTTTTAATATCCCTAACGGGAGAGTATAATTTCAGATTTATCCCCCATTGTTTTACAACCCTTCTATAATATTCAAGAGCTTCTGTTCTTGTCGGTTTATTTCCATGAGACAAGAAAGGGACATTACCTATTTCAAGTTTTTCTGAAGTAGAGAAAAATGTCATATTTAAAGGGTATCGGTATATAGAATTAACAATGGGGCCTTTATCAATTACAAGATACTGAAGATCTCTTTTTTCAGCCTCAATCCCACATGCTATTCCAATCGGGCCAGCTCCTATGATGATTACATCCAAATGAAATTATTTTTATTTGCCAAATGTAATAATTAAAACATCAAAGACATTTATATAGATTTATTTAATTATGAATATATTATTATTTATAAAATCTATTATTATTGACATAATCTTTATCTAAATAAAAAAAAATACAAATAAAAATCATGTAAAATAGATAAAATCTATTATTTTTTAAACAGTAATAGATATTGTCTAATATAAAGAGAAAATAACATTAATGATTCTACTAAAACAAGATACTCTAGAAAGTCAAGATTTTCACCGTATATAAAGTATGTTAGATACCCTACACAAAGCCACCAAAGAGGGAAAATAATCGGTCCTAAACAAATTTTTACTGAGCTATAAAAAACAATATCCTTGAATTTAGAAATAATATTTTTTATTAACAGTAAAGGCAGAAAATTTGGAATTGAAAAAAGAAAAATTAATGTTTTTAATAGCCTGGTATTTTTAGCGAAAAATTTACCTGCTAAGCCTTCAGATTTTAATGATCCATTTTTAATACCTTCTTTTAATTCATCAAACTCTAGCTTTGTGTTTTTAGGGGCGATCATTTTCTTTTTTTCATAATATTGATCATTTTTATCGGGAAGCCAGAGGCACTCTTTCATTTTTTTTTCAAGATTTTCTCTCAAACAATTAATATTTTCTGCGATGGAATTATTATTATTTATAAAATTTTTAACCCTTATGGGTTTCCCATAAACTAAGTGCAAATCTGACCAAGCGATTTGGTGATGACCATAATTTATACCAACTGGGATAATAGAAATATTTGAATCAGGAAATTCAATTTGAGCTTCAAGTGCTAATCTACTACTCCCTTTTGAAAGTCTTTGGAGAAAATATTCGTTGTGATGTGATGCTTCTGAAAACATCATAATACATTCTCCTTTTCCTAAAATTTTTCTACACTTTTCAAATATATTATCATTTTTTTTCAGGTTAGCATATCCATTTCTGATTCTATAAACAGGGAGCATTCTCAGAGCATCCATAAACCATTGAAAAGGACCCCCAAAGACATCACTTCTTGTTAATGAGGTGACTGATCTGGAAATATTTGATCCGACCAATAATGGATCTAAAAGAGCACCTTGATGATTTGGAGAAAATAAAATTCCTCCATCCCTTGGAATATTGTTTAAACCATAAACTTTAACTCTTTTGAAATAAAATCTTGCAGTGTAGTAAAAAAAATATTTTATAATTTGATAAAAGACTTCTTTCATTAAAGTGAAAATAATTTTTTTGAAAGATAATAATTATCCCATAATACACTAATAATTCATAATAGTTTAGTAATCAATTAATTAAGTTTTTTATTAATCTTTAACATAAAAACTTATATTTACTTTACAGACTTGGGATATTATTTCCCATTTGCATACCGAACAAAAAAAATATTAAGATGAAAAATTCAGAGAAGTTTGACTTTAAATTTTATGAATGGGAACAAAAATTAAAAAATAAACCTTTTTTAAAACAACCATTTGGTAAAGAGTGGGAGGTTTATACATGGGGTGAGGTTGGTAATATGGCAAGAAAATTAGCTAGTGGTCTTAAATCACTTGGACTAAGAGAAAATGCTCACATTGGATTAGTTTCAAAAAATTGCAGAGAATGGATTATTGCTGATTTAGCAATTTTAATGGCTGGTTATATCTCAGTTCCTTTTTTCCCAACTTTAGGGTCAAAGGAGATTAAAGAACTATTAAACTTGGGAGATGTTGACGCTCTTTTTGTTGGTAAGATGGAGATTTGGGATGAAATGAAAAAAGGAGTCCCAAAAGACATGCCTATAATTGCTTTTCCTCATTATGAAGGAAATTCAGAGGTTACTGAGGGGAATCAATGGTTTGATTTCATAGATAAATTTGAACCAATAAAACAAGTGCACGTTCCTAATCTTAAGGATCCTTGGACAATAATTTTCACCTCTGGAACTACTGGGACACCAAAAGGCGTTGTATTATCTTACGGAGCCAATGATGAAACAAAAATTCTTACTCAAGATTCTAATCCTCTAAAAATAAATTTTGATGGGGAAAATCACTTTTTTTCTTATTTACCCTTAAATCATATTGCAGAAAGAGTTGTAGTTGAACATACTTGCTTTAGGTTCGGAGGGACCATTTCATTTGCAGAGTCCTTAGATACATTTTCAGAAAATCTTCAGGCAACGCAGCCAACAGTATTTTTTGCTGTCCCAAGAATATGGACTAAATTTCAACTAGGTATACTTGGAAAAGTACCACAAAAAAAGTTGAATACTTTATTGCGTATACCAATAATTTCAAGTCTTTTGAAAAAGAAATTTAAAAAAGCTTTAGGATTAAGTAGAGCTAGAGCTAAAGTCTCTGGAGCTGCTCCAATGCAAGAAAGCCAGAGGGTGTGGTTCAGAAAAATAGGGATTGATATAACCAATGGTTATGGAATGACAGAAAATTGTGCTATAACTACTCAATTAGACGGGAAAATTACCAATAAACCTGGCTCTGTTGGGATAGCACAAACAGGGGTTAAATTAAAAATTGATTCTAAAAATGGAGAAATTTTGATGCAAGGACCATTTTTAATGGATGGCTATTATAAAGATAAAAAGACAACTGAAAAGACGATAATAAACGGGTGGCTTCACACTGGAGATCAGGGCTATATGGATGATGAAGGTTTTCTTTTTATTACTGGCCGAGTCAAGGATACATTTAAAACATCAAAAGGGAAGTTTATTGAACCACTCCTATTGGAAAGTTATTTTGGAGATATATCAGATTTTGAACAAGTTTGTGTCGCAGGGATAGGCCTTCCTCAGCCGCTCTGTATTGCAACTTTATCTGATATTGGTAAAGCAAAAGAACAATCGCTTTTAGAAGAAGAATTAAGTGCTTTACTTTCAAAAATTAATGAGCCCCTTGATAGCTATAAAAGGATATCTACCATTGTTGTTTTGAATGAGAATTGGAATGTTGAAAATGGAATGACTACACCAACCCTTAAAATTAAAAGGAATGCAGTGGATAAAAAATACATGGATAATTTTTTAAAATGGCATAATGATAAAAGAAATGTAATTTTTCCGTAAGGCCTTCCAATGCCTGAATTATTCAGGATTTATGCTAAAATTGTTATGAAATCACGCGTTCTTTTATCCCTACAAAACAGATGAAAATCAAATAAAAGGTACTATATTGCTTTATCAAAACCAGATATTAATTAATTTTTTAAAACATGAGAACTAAATTTTTATTCAAAACGGCTTTGCTTTTTGTGTCAATGCTGTTTTTTAATTTCACCTTAGCGCAAACCACTCTTAGTGGTTCTGTCTCTACTGGAGATCAGGAAGCATTACCGGGTGTTAATATTTTGATTTCAGGAACTAATTTTGGAACAACAACGGATTTTGATGGTAACTTTACCATAGCAACGTCCATGCCACTTCCTCTTGAACTAGAAATAAGCTATCTAGGATTTCAAACCCAAATTATTGAAGTCACCTCAGAAGACCAAGAGATTTCAGTTTCTCTAGTCCCTGGAGGGAATGATCTAGATGCTGTTATAGTTTCAGCTTCAAGAAAGCGAGAGAAAGTTTTAGATGCACCTGCATCTGTTTCCATTGTTAGCTCAAGAGACATTGAAAATTCTGTTACTGCAGTTGACCCAGTTAGGAATTTAATGAATGTCCCTGGAGTTCAACTACAACAACAATCAGCTAATTCATTAAATATTGAGATGAGAGCTGGTGCTGGTGTTTTTGGAACCTCCACTTTTCCTATTCTTGACTACAGATATTTAGTAACGCCTGCTGCAGGTACATTTTTCACCTTTCAATCAGGCCTTTCTAATATTGATATCGACAGGATTGAAGTCGTTAGAGGATCAGGATCTGCTATGTATGGACCAGGTGTAACTTCTGGAGTAGTACATTTTTTATCAAAAAGTGCCATTGATCATCCAGGCACAACAGTCGAGCTTATGGCTGGAAGCATGGATCTTCAAGGATTTACCTTAAGACATGCTTGGGCTAATGAAGATAAAACATTAGGATATAAAATAAATGCAAGTGTAAGAAAGGGTAATGACTTTCAATTAGACCCAGTTGAAGACGCTGGAAGAATTGCTTCACTTGCGACAACAGTCTCTCAACCATTGGTAAAAAACATGCAAGTCAATAATACTGCAACTGGACAAATACTTTTAGCTCAGCCTGATCTGGATCAGGATGGTGATGGAAACCCAATGATTAATGAATTTAAAAATCAATCTGCTAATATTACTCTTGAATATCGTCCCGACACAAATACTTCAGCAGTATTAGCTGCGGGTATTGCTAATGGTGGTGGATTATTTTTTAATTCTCAAGGACCAGGTTATACTCAAGGGACTGACTGGTGGGCTCAAGCTAGATATCGATCAGGAGGACTTTTTGCTCAGGCTTATTATAATGCAAACGATGGAGGGACCTCAAAAAACCCTACCTTCTTGTATAATACTGGCCTAAGACAAGTTGCATCTAGAAATTCTCTGGAGGCTCAAATACAATATAATTTTGATGTACCAGATTTCTTAAATACCAATTTTACAATAGGAGCTGATTATAGAGATACGGCTACGGATTCTGAATATACTCTCTACGGGAGATTTGATGATGATGATCAATACACAATTATGGGAGCATATGTTCAAGGAACTACATCATTGACTGATAAGCTTGATTTGAATTATGCTGTTAGATATGACACATTTAATTTTATAGATGAAGGAGGACTATCTCCAAGGGTTGCTTTAGTTTATAAGGCTGATGATAAGAATACTTTCAGAGCATCTTATAATATAGCTACCACAGGGCCTACTTCCCTGCAGCAGTATATTGACTTCCCCGTTTCTACGGTTCAACCTGCTGTATTTGATGTATGGTTAAGTGGTCAAAATGATGTTCAAACCATAAATCCAAATGGGTTTATTGACTCAACATTATTGCCTGGAGACAATGATTTTCCAACTAGTATAACAGGATTACCTCTTGCAGTGCCTTACAATGCAATTAAAGCAGGTGCTGATGCTGCAATTAATGGATTCATTGCAGGCGGAATCAATCCATTAACACTCGCGCCTGATCCAAATGTTGTTGCACTTCAACCTTTTCTTCCGCTTGTTAATGCTTTTCTAAGTGGTTACGCAGGCCCTGCTGCAAATATGATGACTGGATCACTATATGCATATGATGTTTTTGATTTAGCTAATGCGGCCGCAGAAAATCGTTTGCCAAGAGCATTTAACGCTGCTTTGTCAGGTGCTGAAAGATCCAAGATAGAATATCAAAATTCTTTTGAAGTTGGATATAAGGGAATTTGGGAAGATAAATTAGGCGTCTCAGTAGATTTTTACACTTATGAGAGAAAAGGATTTACTCAGTTTGCCGCTGTAGGCCCTAGCTACTGGTTAATTGCTGATGCTGCTCAAATGACATCAGATATGGCAACTGCTGTTGGAACTGATGCTGCTGCTGGGCTAACTGCGCCAGTTACAGCTGCAGTAACTCAACAAGTAACAGCTCAATATCAAGCTAATGCTGCAGCTCTATCTTTAGACTTTGCTCAGATGGCTGCTGGTAATATCCCTGGAATTCCTTCTCTAGCTCAAACAGTTGGAAGTCTTGTGCCAACTGTTGTTACTGGATTAGCTGGTATGATTGGAGGAGTTTATGGTAGTGCCACAGGAAATGATGCAGAAGGGGCGACAAGCTTTTGGAATCTTGCAAGTGCTGCTTTTCCAATATTCGGGGCTATTGAATCTGCTGAATCTCCCAAAGGAGATGGAATGGTTCATTCACCTGCTGGGTATAGAAGGTTTGGTGACGCCGTAAGGAGTCATTGGGGGACGGATATAGCTTTAGAGTATTATGTTAATGATAAATTTACAGTTTGGGCAAATGGATCTTATTTAAGTCAAAATTACTGGGCTGTTGGTGATGACGATCTTCCTTTTGAAGCTTACTTGAATACTCCAAAGGTAAAATACAGAGGAGGAATTATGTATGGCGGAACAGGGAAAGGAATGTTTGGAAGTATAACATACCAACATGATGATTCATTTGAATCAAATCAGGGAGAATATGGCGGAACAGTTCAGGAAAAAGATCTTATCGATATCAATCTTGGATATAAGTTTGATAATGGAGTTAATCTAAACTTGTCAGCAACTAATTTATTTGATGAGAAGTATCGAGCGATGCCAGGAATGCCTGTAATTGGAAGAAGAACAGTTTTAACAGCTACGTATTCGTTCCAATAGAAAATTAATTTAATGTCTGGTACCCTGAAAAGTATTTATCAAGGTACGGTTAAGGGTATAGAAAGAGCAACATTTGTTGCTCTTTCTTCTTTAAGATAGTTTTGTAATATCAATTGATTATCTAGACAGAATTTAGATAATTTACGAATAAAAGATTTTTTGATTATGTATTCTAAAGGATTATTTAAAGGGGAAGTCATTTTAGTTACAGGGGGAGGCACTGGAATAGGTTATGGCATTGCTGAACTCTTCATTGAGCTTGGAGGATCCGTAATTATTACTTCTAGAGATGAATCAAATTTAGAAAAATCATCAAAAGAACTGTCAAAAAATGGTGAATGTTACTATAAGGTCTGTGATATAAGAAAAACTGAAACAATTGAAGATTTAATCAACTGGATAGATAAAAAAATTGGGAAATTAGACATACTGGTAAATAATGCAGGGGGACAATTCCCAGCGCCTGCTGAGGTAATGTCTCAAAAAGGTTGGTCTGCTGTAATTAATAACAATTTAAATGGAACATTTAACATGTGTCATTCTAGTGCAAACAAATTTTTTATACCTCAAAAAGAGGGGAATATAGTTAATATAACAGCAAATGTTTTAAGAGGCTTTCCAGGGATGGCTCACACAGGAGCTGCCAGAGCGGGTGTTGAGAATCTAACTAAAACCTTAGGGCAAGAATGGGCTCAATACAACATAAGAATAAATTCTGTTGCTCCAGGAATAATATCTACTTCTGGTTTAAATTCTTACCCTGAAGTAATTAAATCTTTTTTTAAAAATATAGAGAAAAAAAATCTAATGAATAGATTTGGGACTCCAAAAGATATAGCTAATGCAGTTATATTTCTTGCTTCACCACTTTCTTCTTACATTAGCGGTGTCACTATTCCAGTGGATGGACTTGATCATTTATCAGGCGATCGAATGGAGTTATTTAATTTGATAAAGAAACTTATTTAAAGCGAATGGATTATTTTAGAGAAGAGCATGAATTATTTAGAGCGAGCCTCAGGGATTTTCTTCAGAGGGAGGTACTCCCCAATATTAATCAATGGGAAAAAGAAAAGAAAATTCCAAGAGAAATTTGGAAGAAAATGGGAGCTATGGGATATCTTGGCTTATCTTATCCCAAAGAGTATGGAGGGAGTGATTTAGATTTTTTCTTTGATGTAGTTTTCAACGAGGAGCTTGGAAGAATAAACTGCGGTGGTTTTACTATTGCTCATCAAGCTGCACAGTATATGGCTGGTCCTTACATAGTAAAGTATGGTTCAGAAGTAATTAAACAAAAATATTTACCAAAAATAATTTCTGGTGAATTAATAGGTTGTATTGGGATTACTGAACCTGATGTGGGATCTGATACTCAAAAAATTAAAACTAAAGCAATTAAGAAGGGGAATCACTACATAGTTGATGGGTCAAAAACTTTTATTACAAATGCTTACTATGGTGACTTTGTAGTAACTGTAGTTAAAACAGATCCTGATAAAGGGTCAAAAGGAGTTAGCTTATTGGTAATTGACTTAAATTCAGAGGGAATTCAAAAGAATAAGCTAAATAAGCTCGGGTGGCATTGTTCAGATACTGCTGAATTGAGTTTTGACAGTGTAAAAGTTCCAATTGAGAATTTGATTGGGGAAGAGGGTTCGGGCTTTAAGTATTTAATGAATGGATTGCAACTTGAAAGACTCTGTTTTATTCCTTCCTCAGTAGCTTCTATGGAATATGCAATTGAAATATCAATGGAATATATGTCTGAGAGAAAGGCTTTTGGAAATACAATAGATACTTTTCAAGTTTTAAGGCATCGTGTAGCTCAACTATCCTCAGAGGTTGAAGCTCTAAAATCTTTCGGCTACTATTGTTGTAATATTTTTGGGAGAGGGATGTATGATGTGAAGTTATGTTCAATGGCTAAATTAATTTGTACTGAGCTTCATGAAAAAGTAGCGACACAATGTTTACAATTTTATGGAGGTTACGGTTATATGGAGGATTATCCAATGGCCAGAATGTATCGTGATGTAAGAGCAGGTACAATAGGTGCTGGCACATCAGAAATTATGCATGAGATAATATCTAAAATGGTAATTGATGATGTGAAATATGAAAAAGAGAAGGATACCGGGACTTCATCAGAGAAGTTCTTCTATAATCCAATTGGATCAATTTATCAAATGGGATTTGATCATCGAGAATTATTTAGAAGTTCAGTAAGAAAATTTATAGAGAAAGAGGTAGGATCAAAGATTAGTTCATGGAATAAGCGAGGAAATATTCCAAAAGAGATCTACAAAAAGTTTGCTCAAATGGGATATTTTGGATTACCATTTGATCAGAAGTATGGGGGTAGTAACTCTGAAATTTGGTATACAGTGATAATTCTTGAGGAGATATCCAGGGTTACTCCTACGGGATTTGCAGCTACTTTAGCTTCACACTTTTATTTGTCACTAATGTATATCAATAATAATGGGAGGGAGAATCAAAAGCAAAAATATTTGATCTCAGGCGTTAAAGGGGATTTAATTGGCTGCGTTGCCTTTTCAGAACCTTTCATGGATTTTGATTCTAAAAATATCAAAACAACTGCTACAAAAAGCGGTGAAACTTACATTATTAACGGATCCAAAAATTTTATTGCAAATTCCATTGAAAGTGATTATGTCATAGTAACTGCAAAAACTGAGTCAAAATCAAAATCAGAGGGAATTAGAATTTTCATAGTTGAAACTAATCTTCCTGGAGTAAATTACATTAAGCAAAATAAATTAGGATCTCATAATTCAGACATGACTGAAATCAGTTTTGAAAACGTAAAAATTCCTCTTGGGAACTTATTGGGAGAACCTGAAGAAGAATTTGATCTAATAGAGCATTCTATATACGGAAGTTTATCAATGGCTTCAATTTCTCTTGGCACTTCTCAATTTGCTCTTGAAAGAACATTGAAATATCTTAAGAAGCGAGAACTTTTTGGAGACCCAGTAGCAAAATTTCAAGTCTTAAGACATCGAATTGCCAGAATGGCTTCTGAAATTGAATTAAATCGACAGTTTCTAATTAATCTTTATACAAAATTTGAAAGAGGCAACTCCTTATTTAAAGAAGCATTAATGGCAAAGCTTTTAGCTACTCAGCTTTGTGACAGGATTATGCTTCAAAGTTTTCAAACATTTGGTGGCGAAGGACTTATAGATGAATATCCTCTTACTAGAATCTTGAGGAATTCAAAATCTGAGCAAATAGGAGGTGGAACCTCAGAAATATTATGCGAAATACTATCAAAGGTGATAATCAATCCCAAAGAGCCTAATGAATTTAAAAAACAGGTAAAAAAACAAACCAGTAACATATGAGCACTAAAAAGTTGTTTAATCTCAATGGAAAGGTAGCAATTATTACTGGTGCCAGTAAGGGGATTGGTTTTTCAATAGCTGAAGCTCTTGCGGAATATGGCGCTAAAGTTATTGTTAGTAGTCGCTCTCAAGAAGCAGTTGATGATGCAGCTGATAAAATTCAAAAAAAAGGTTTTGAATCAAAAGGGATAGCATGTCATGTTGGAGAGTCTCAGCAAAGAAAGGAATTAATTCAAAAAGTAATTAAGACTTATGGAGGGATTGATATTTTAATAAATAATGCAGCTATTAATCCCATACATGATTCATTAGAAAATATGACTGAAGCAATTTATGACAAAATGATGGATGTGAATTTAAAATCAGCTTTTGATTTTGGAAATTTGTGTTTCCCTTATTTGAAAGAAAAAAAAGATGGATCAATCATTAATATCGCCTCTGTGGAGGGATTAAAACCAACTTTTGGATTGGGGATTTATAGCATGACAAAGTCAGCTTTAATTATGTTAACTAAAGTTCAAGCTAAAGAATGGGGTAAATATGGTATTCGCTCCAATGCAATATGCCCTGGCTTAATTCAAACTAAACTTAGTTCTGGTATATGGAAGAATGAATCTATTTTAAAAAAGTTTGAGGATCAATTACCTGTGGGAAGAATGGCGCAGCCAATTGAAATTTCTGGATTAGCTGTTTATTTATCATCTAATGCTGGGAGTTATTCAACCGGAGGAGTCTATACCATTGATGGGGGTCACATGTTAACTTAATATTCAATCATGAAAGAAAAAGAAATACAAGATCCCTATAAAACTGTTTTTAATAATATTGAGGAGCTCAAGGGTTTTATTGGAAAAGAATTAGGGTTAACGGGTTGGAATGAAATGGATCAGGAGCGGATAAATAAATTCGCAGATGTAACAGAAGATCTTCAATGGATTCATATTGATGAAGAGAGAAGTAAAAAAGAATCACCATACAAACAAACAATTGCTCATGGATTTTTAATACTTTCATTAAGCTCTAAGATAATGTTTGATTGTTATGAAATTAAAAATGCTTCAATGGCCATAAATTATGGTTTAGATAAAGTTCGTTTTCCCAGCGCTACAATTTCTGGATCAAGATTCAGAGGGAGAGTTTCATTAATAGAATATCTTAAAATTCCTAAGGGAGCTAAGTATAAATTACAGGTTGTTATTGAATTAGAGGGATTAGAAAAGCCGGCATGTGTAGCTGATTGTTTAGCCCTTGCATACAGATAGTAAATTATGAATAAAGCAGTTTTATTTAATATAAAAAATAGTGTTGCAACAATTACTTTAAATCGCCCAGATCGTTATAATGCTGTGAATCAAGATCTAATAGATGGAATTATTGATGGATTAAATAAATGTAAGGAAGACCAAGCAATCCGCTCTATTGTTTTAACTGGTAATGGACCTGGTTTTTGTGCTGGTGCAGATATGAGTGTTTTTGGATTTCAAGTTACTCCAGAGGAAAGAAGAAATTATATCATGGAAAAATATCAACCGATTATGAAATTGTTTTTTTCTATAAAAAAACCAATAATTGGTGCAATAAATGGTACCGCCGCAGGAGTTGGAGCAGCATTTGCTTTAGCTTGTGATTTTAGAGTAATGAGCAAAAAAAGCGGAATACTTTATGCTTTTATTAATATTGGGTTAGGTCCGGATGGAGGAGCTAGTTGGCTGTTAACGAGACAAGTTGGATATAGTAGAGCTCTTGAAATTGCAGTTAGTGGGGAAAAGGTTTTTGGAGAGGAATGTTTAAAGTTAGGTTTAGCAAATAGATTAGTGAAAGATGAAAATATTCTTACTGAGGCACAAAAATGGGGAGAAGAGCTATCTAAAAAGCCTACTTTAGCTATAGGAATCACTAAACAGGATATGTCTTTTTCTATGGATAATAATTTAAATGATACAATTGAATTTGAAGCGGAGAAGCAGATAACTGCCTTTAAGAGCCATGATTTAATAGAAGGAGTAACAGCTTTTATTGAAAAGAGAAAACCTAAATTTTTAGGCAAATAGAAGCAATATGGAGTTTAAAGAAATAAAAGAAAAGATTAAATCCTTTGTAAAGAAAGAAATAATAGCTTTAGAGCCATGGATTCTTAATTCTGATTGGAGTGATAAGTTACCAAAGCTGGATCAAATCAGAGAAAAGGTTAGGGTAAATAAATTATGGTTGCCACAAATATCAAAGCAATATGGTGGTTTGGGACTAAATAATGAACAATTTGGTGAGATTAGTGAGATTTTAGGAGCTAGCCCTTATGGACATTATTGTTTTAATTGCCAGGCTCCTGATGCTGGAAATATGGAAATCCTCATTGAATGTGGATCTGATAACCAAAAAGAGCAATATTTGTATCCTTTATTAGAAGGGAAAATAAGAAGTTGTTTTGCTATGACTGAACCAAATTTTGCAGGATCAAATCCCACAAAAATGGGAACATTTGCAACTAAAAAGGGGAATGATTATATAATCAATGGACATAAATGGTTTACATCTGGATTTGATGGGTCGTCATTTGCAATTGTTATGCTTATTACCAACCCCAAAACAGATAATCCTCACAAAAGAGCTAGTCAAATTATTGTTCCCACTGATAACAAAGGTCTTGAATTTGTCAGAAATGTCTCTGTTATGGGACATTCAGGATCAGGTTGGGAGAGTCATGCTGAAATTAAATTTAATGATGCTGTTGTTTCGACTTCAAATATTCTTGGAAATGAGGGAGAAGGATTTTCAATTGCCCAAAAAAGATTAGGACCTGGAAGGATTCACCATTGTATGCGATGGATTGGCATGTGTGAAAGATCTTTTGATTTAATGTGTAAGCGAGCTTTATCAAGAGAAATATCCCAAGGAATAATGCTTGGGAATAAGCAAAGTGTTCAAAATTGGATTTCTGAATGCAGGGCAGAGATTAATGCTGCTCGTCTCCTTGTTCAAGATGCTGCAAAAAAAATTGATGCTCATGGCAGCTATAAATCAAGGGCTGATATTTCAATTATAAAGTTTTATTGCGCTCAAGTTCTTCAAAAAGTTGTTGATTGTGCGATTCAAGTATATGGGGCTAAAGGAGTGACGGATGATACAATTTTATCTTATTATTACAGACATGAAAGGGCAGCAAGGATTTATGATGGAGCAGATGAAGTTCATAAAAGTAGAGTGGCTAGATTAATTTTAAAAGAGTATTTGAAATAGATAGATTATATCATGAAATTGGATATCCCTACTAAAATTAGAAACGGAGAAGATATAGATAATGATCGCCTGACAGAATATTTGTCTAGAAAATTTAATTCAAATTGTTCAGAGATAGAAGTCCTTCAATTTCCTTCAGGATATTCAAACCTAACTTATTTAATTAAATTTAATGAAAGTGAATATGTTCTTAGAAGACCTCCTTTTGGAGCAAAAGTAAAATCAGGTCATGATATGTCTCGTGAATATAAAATTTTATCAATATTAAAAAATAAATTCTCCAAAGCTCCTAAGCCAATTCTTTTTTGTGATGATGAAAAAGTTATTGGATCCCCTTTTTATATCATGGAACGAATAGAAGGAGTAATTTTAAGGGGAGGAATGCCAAAAAATGAACTTCCAGAACCAAATAAAATAAAGGACATTGTTTATGACTTTGTTTCCACTATGACAGAATTACATTCAATAAACTGTAATAATCCAGAGTTCTCAAATTTTGCTAGGCCTGAGGGTTATGTGAAAAGACAAGTTGAAGGATGGATCTATCGATATGAAAAGTCAAAAACAAATAATTATGATGGAATTGAAAAAACAATTAAGTGGCTATGTAATAATTACCCAACGAAAAATCAAACTTCTTTAATTCATAATGATTACAAATATGATAACTTAGTTTTAAATGCAGATGATAATTTAAAAATAAAGGCTGTTTTGGACTGGGAAATGGCAACAGTTGGTGATCCGCTAATGGACTTAGGCACTAGTCTTGGATACTGGATTCATCAATCAGATCCTGACTTTATAAAGTCAATCAATCTAAATTTGACCACTGCTGATGGAAATCCAAAACGTGGAGAATTGATAGAGCTTTACGCATTAAAAAGCAAAAGAGATTTATCTAACATAGTATTTTACTTTATTTTTGGATTATTTAAAATAGCTGTTATTGTTCAACAAATCTATCTACGGTATAGTAAGGGATTTACAAATGACACCAGATTTAGTCAACTTAACAAAATTGTAGAATTATACGGGATTATGTCAAGTCAGGCAATTGACAAAAAAAAAGTTGATGATTTATTTTAGAAAATTATGGATTCAAAAATTAAAGTAGATATAGCAGATTTTAGAACAGAGACAAGGGCATGGCTAGAAGAGAATTGCCCTAAAAGTATGTGTCAACCAATTAAAGACGCAAGTGATTTTTATTGGGGTGGTAGAAACGCAAAATTTAACTCAGAAGATCAAAAGATATGGTTTGAAAGAATGTTAGAGAAAGGATGGATTGTTCCTTATTGGGAAAAAAAATATGGAGGAGGAGGACTGTCTCCAAAAGAAAACACTATTCTTACTCAAGAAATGAGTCGTTTAGGTTGTCGAAAACCGATTTATTCTTTTGGCATTTCAATGTTAGGCCCTGCTTTACTTCAATTTGCAACAGAAAAACAAAAATTAAAATATTTACCACAAATAGTAAAAGGGGAGATATGGTGGTGTCAAGGTTATAGTGAACCAAATTCCGGAAGTGATTTGGCTGGACTTCAGATGAGAGCTGAAGATAAGGGAGATTATTTTTTAGTAACCGGATCAAAAGTATGGACATCATATGGAGATAAAGCAGATTGGATTTTTTGTTTGGTAAGAACTGATCAAAATGCTCCCAAGCATAAAGGGATTAGTTTTCTCTTGGTAGATATGAAATCAAAGGGAGTTTCAACAAGGCCAATAAAATTAATTAGTGGTAAATCTCCTTTTTGTGAAACTTTTTTTGATGCTGTTAGAGTTCCTAAAAGTAATTTAGTAGGGAACTTAAATGACGGGTGGACAATTGCAAAATTTTTACTCACTCATGAGAGACAAATGATTGGTGGGATTGGTGAAACAGACATAAAACAAAGTCCTCATAATTTAGCTAAAAAGAATCTTCCTTTTGAGAATGGCAAATTAAAAGATTCAATTTTAAGAACAGAAATATCGGACTTTGAGTTAGATGATGAAATTTTTAATCTTACAATCCAGAGAATTATCGATGAGGCAAAAGCAGGAAATAATTCAGGAGCCCTCTCTTCTTTTTTTAAATATTATGGCACTGAATTAAATGTAAAAAGATTTGAACTTTTGTTAAGTATTTCGGGCTCCGATGGTTTACTTTGGTTAGATGAAAAAGATTCTGGGATAAATCTTGCAAGAAACTTTTGCAGATCAAAAGGGAATACAATTGAGGGAGGCACTTCAGAGATACAACTTAATATAATTGCAAAACGAATTTTAGAATTACCATAAAAAGAATTGTAATAATGGCACTAATAATAACAGAAGAAGAAAAAATGCTTAAAGAAGCAGCTCGAGAATTGATTGAATCCAAAGCCTCTATTGATCAGTTTAGATCACTTCGCGATCAAAATTATCAATCATTTGATGAATCTACATGGAATGAAATGATTGAAATGGGATGGACTTCGTTAATAATTCCTGAAGAATATAATGGACTAGATTTTGGATATGTTGGGATGGGACAAGTCCTAGAGGAAATGGGAAGAAAATTAGTGAAATCCCCTTTAGTTTCTTCAATCTTATTTTCAGCTACGGCTCTTAAATATTCTGATAATGATGACTTGAAAATAAATTTTTTTCCTAAGCTAATGAGCGGAGAAACTTTAATTGCACTTGCTGTGGATGAAAAATCTTATCACGATCCTGACGATATTAATACAAGGGCAACAGAAGAAAATAAATGCTATAAACTAAATGGCAAAAAAACTTTTGTTCTAAACGCTAATTTTTCTGATCATTTAATAGTACTTGCAAAAACAGATTCTGAGGAATATGGACTTTTTATTGTCAAATCAAATACTTCAGGAATCATAATTAATAATAAGATCTTATTAGACACTTCTTCTTATTCAGAGATTATACTTGATGATGTATCTATTCCAAAGGAATATCGTTTAGACATTAAAATTTCTGGGAGAGAATTAATAAAAAAAATTCTTGATATTTCATGCATCGGACTTTCTGCTGAAATATTGGGCATTATTATGGAGTCTTTTGAATTAACAATTAATTATTTGAAAGAACGTGAGCAATTCGGTGTCAAGATAGGATCTTTTCAATCACTTCAACACAGAGCGGCAAAGCTTTTTTCTGAGATTGAACTTTGTAAGTCAATAGTTTTAAAGGCTTTACAGGCTATAGACAAAGAAAATACTGATCTATCATATTATGCGAGTCTTGCCAAGGCAAAGCTATGTAAAACGGCTAAATTGATGACCAACGAAGCGATTCAAATGCATGGTGGGATAGGTGTTACAGATGATTCTAATATTGGATTTTATCTAAAAAAGGCTCGTGTTATTCAAAAAATTTTTGGAGATTATAATTTCCACCTAGATAAATTAGCAAAAATCAAGGGTTATTGAAAGAAGTTTATAAAATCTAAAAAATTAAGATAAATAATAGTAAAGACTTTTTAAGATTATAAGTCTAAGTACTATATTTGCAAGCAAAATTTAAGTTTCTTTTATTATAAAATTTTAAACAAAAATATGGCAAATCAAGTTGGAAAAGTTTCTGAAATAATAGGCCCTGTTGTCGATGTTGAATTTACTGGCGAGGAAGATCTCCCAAGAATATATGATTCTTTAGAAATCAAGAGAGATGACGGCTCACTATTAGTTTTAGAAGTACAATCTCATATTGGCGAAAATACTGTTAGAACAATTTCTATGGATTCCACAGATGGATTAAGTAGGGGGGAAAATGTTTTTGCTACAGATAATCCGATTCAAATGCCTATAGGAGAAGAAGTTTATGGCCGTCTTTTTAATGTTATTGGAGATCCAATAGATGGTCTTGAAAAATTGCCGAAAAAAGGAAAAAAAGGCTTGCCTATACATCGTGATGCACCACCTTTTGAAGAACTATCTACTTCTACTGAAGTATTATTTACTGGGATAAAAGTTATTGATCTAATTGAGCCTTATGCTAAGGGTGGTAAAATAGGACTCTTTGGCGGAGCTGGAGTAGGTAAAACAGTTCTAATTCAGGAATTGATAAATAATATAGCAAAAGGATATGGCGGTCTTTCTGTTTTTGCAGGAGTAGGAGAGAGAACAAGAGAAGGAAATGATTTATTACGAGAAATGTTAGAATCCGGAATTATTAATTACGGAGATAAGTTTCTTGAATCCATGAAAGCAGGAAGTTGGGACTTATCTAAAGTTGATAAGAAGGCAATGAGTGAATCTAAGGCAACATTTGTTTTTGGTCAAATGAATGAACCTCCTGGAGCTCGTGCACGAGTTGCTTTATCTGGATTAACCTTAGCTGAATATTTTAGAGATGGCGCAGGAGATGGACAAGGAAAAGATGTTTTGTTTTTTGTTGATAATATTTTCCGATTTACACAGGCTGGATCAGAGGTATCTGCTTTGCTTGGTAGAATGCCCTCTGCTGTTGGGTATCAACCAACTTTAGCAACTGAAATGGGAGCAATGCAAGAACGAATAACATCAACAAAAAAGGGTTCAATTACTTCTGTTCAAGCAGTATATGTTCCTGCAGACGATTTAACAGATCCTGCTCCAGCAACTACTTTTGCCCATCTAGATGCAACTACTGTTCTATCAAGAAAAATTGCTGAAATTGGAATTTATCCTGCGGTTGATCCCCTAGACTCTACTTCAAGAATTTTAACACCTGAAATATTAGGAGATGAACATTATAACTGTGCTCAAAGAGTCAAAGAACTTCTTCAGCGATATAAAGAATTACAAGATATTATTGCTATTCTTGGTATGGAAGAATTATCAGAAGATGATAAACTTGCAGTGTCAAGAGCAAGAAAAGTACAAAGATTTTTATCTCAACCCTTCCATGTTGCTGAACAGTTTACTGGCATCCCAGGAGTCCTTGTTGATATCAAAGACACCATTAAAGGATTCAATATGATAATGGATGGAGAACTTGATCATCTTCCAGAGGCTGCTTTTAATCTAAAGGGAACTATTGAGGAAGCTATTGCCGCTGGCGAAAAAATGTTGTCTGAAGCATAGAATATGTACCTAGAAATTATTTCTCCTGAAGCTATCGTATTTAAGGGTGAAGTTGATTCTATATCTGTTCCAGGATCAAGTGGCGACTTTCAGGTTCTCAACAATCATGCTCCAATAATTTCAACACTTATAAAGGGAATTGTAAAAATTAAAACTAATAAAACACCTGAAGAAAAAGATGAAAATTTTTTTTCTAAGGAAGGAAAAGAAACTTTTTTATACAAAATTAAGTCTGGAGTTATTCAGGTGAAAAAAAATAAATTGATTTTGCTTTCTGACTAGAATTTATTTTTAAAAATTTTCATTTGAAAAATAAAAAACTATCCATTGCTTTATTGCTTTGTTTCACTGTTTTTTGTAATGCACAGATAAAAATAGTTGAAGAAAATCTTGGTGAAGTAGTTATTTCTTCTTCAAGAATAGATATACCATTTTCAAAAAATTCAAGATCTATTCAAATAATTTCTAAAGAAGAAATTAAAAAAAGTGGTGTCAAAACAATAATAGATATATTAAAGCAAATTCCAGGAATTGATATTAGAAGAAGAGGGGCTGATGGAATTCAGGCTGATTTATATATTAGAGGAGGCACTTTTGATCAAACTTTGCTTTTAATAGA
Organism: Flavobacteriaceae bacterium; assembly: GCA_002728855.1. GTDB lineage: Bacteria > Bacteroidota > Bacteroidia > Flavobacteriales > Flavobacteriaceae. The sequence continues at coordinate 32,445 of PBWA01000007.1, read as the reverse complement.
TGGAGTAAAATTAGAGGATTCGCAAACGGGTCACCATAACCTTAACTTTTTACCTCCTCCTGATCTAATTGAGAGGATTGAAATTATTAAGGGATCATCTGCAAGAATTTTTGGACAAAATGCTTTTACTGGTGCAATAAACATAGTTACAAAAAGTCAAACTAAAAAAAAGATTTCATTTGATCTAAGTAAAGGTTCTTATAACAGGACAATGGGGAATATTTTATATGGCTCTTCAAATGAAAAAAATAGTGTACTACTAAATTTAAGCAGTAATTCATCTAATGGATATCGTCATAATACTGACTATAACTTTTCTAATTATTTTTTGAAGGGGGAGTTTTCAAAAAAGAAGAATCCAATAAATATGCTTGCTTTTTTCTCAGATAGAAAATTTGGAGCTAATGGATTTTATGCAAATCCTAGTGCNACTGAGCAGTATGAAGAAACTCAAGCNAGCCTTATAGTTTTTTCATCAACTTTCAATAAAAAAAAATGGCTTTTAAANCCCAAAGTTTTTTGGAGAAGAGGACAAGANACCTATGAATATATTAGGGGGAAACCTGAGATTTACAGNAACCTTCACATAACAAATAAATATGGATTTTCATTTGATACAAGTTTTTCTTGGAATAATGCAGAATCAGGTCTTGGAGTCGAACTTTCAAAAGTTTCAATTGCAAGCAATAACTTAGGCAATCATGAACGAACCATGCTTAATATTTTTTTTGAACATAGATTTCGATTTATTAATGATATGTTTGATATTACTCCTGGATTTTCAATTAATTATTTCTCTGATTTCAAGTGGAACTTTTTTCCTGGATTAGACATTGGATTTCAATTAAGTAATAACCTAAGAATATACAGTACAATTGGATACACCTACAGAACACCAACATATACAGATTTATATTATGAGGATCCTACAACAAAAGGAAATAAAAATCTGAAATCAGAAGAAGCATTTACTAATGAATTAGGGGTTCGTTATATCAATAAAAAATTTAGCGGATTATTTACTATATATAGCAGACAATCAAAAAATTTAATTGATTATGTAAAGGAAGCTGAAGAAGAAATTTGGCAAGCTAATAATATAAGAGAGGTTGATACAAAGGGATTTGAAATGGAACTTTTTTTTCCTTTTAATAACATATCGGACACAAACTTTTTTAAACTAGGATATTCTTACTTAAAAAATAATCTAAAAAATATTAGATACAGCTTTTCTAAGTATTCAATAAATAACTCTGTAAAACATCAAATATTCAGAACTTATCATTATAAATTTTTTCGTTTAATAAACTCCTCTACTGTCTTAAAATTTATTGAAAGGGATAACAGAAAAAGGGATAGTATTATTGATCTATATTTTCATTATGGATTTAAAAAAATAGAGGTAGATTTATTAATAAATAATTTGTTTGATATTGAGTACTCTGAGACAAATCTTGTGCCTATGCCTAAAAGAAACTTTTTATTTGGAATAACTTATACCCTATAAATCCGAAGCTTTTTTTTCTACTTTTTCAATCATATCAAAGATCAAGGATTTTTCCCATCCTCTGTACCTTAAATAATCCCAAATTTTTTTTTTCTTTTCAATTAAAGATTTTGAGTTACTTGATTTCCAGATTTTTTTGACTAATTCTTTACAAGTTAAATAATAGTCCTCTTCTATTTCTTCGAGTCCAATTTTTATATTGGGTTCAGAAATGTTTCTTTTTCTAAGTTCTTGATAAATCTTTAATCTCCCCCATTTTTTTATTCTGAATTTACCTCTGGAGTAGCTTTTAGAATAACGTATTTCATTCAAATAATCTTGATTTAAGAGATTTAATACTATTTCATCTATTGTTTTTTTTTCCAATCCCCAGCTTTTGAGTTTATTTATTACTTCTTTTTTACATCTTTCTTGATAAGCACAAAAACTTTCAATCTTTAATTGAATTTTTTCGGTTTTATTTGAGGTTGATGGTTTCATTCAAACTAATTTAAAATAAAAAAACCGCCTATTTAACTAATAGGCGGTTTTAATAAATCATTTTATTTTAATAAATTTTTTATTATTATCTAAAAAACGAAATTCTAAATAAAAAAAAGCATCGCGTGGAATTATATGTATCCACTTATTGTATTTAAGAAACCATTTCATTCGAATTGAAGGGATTCCCTGATTTAAATATGCAGCTATAAAAGGATGAGTATGTAAAAAAATTTTTTCCTTCTTATATCGCTTGTGCTTTGATATTTTATCTAGTTCTGCGTTAATTTTTTCTAATATGATAATTGGTGCCTCAACTTCATTAGCTTCATTAGGATTTGGTTCTTTAGTTTTTATTTTCATCTCCGGACGAACTCTTTGACGAGTTATCTGAATTAAACCAAATTTACTTGGAGGTAAAATTTTATGTTTTGTTCTATCATTGCTCATTTCATTTTTAAGATGCTCAAATAATTTTTTTCTGTTTTCATTAGAAGTGAGATCTATAAAATCAACAACAATTATACCACCTAAGTCTCGTAACTTAACTTGTCTAGCAATTTCACTGGCAGCTATCATATTAACTTCCAATGCACTTTCCTCTTGTGATTTAGATTTTGATCGATTCGATTGATTACCACTATTAACATCAATTACATGTAGAGCTTCAGTATGCTCAATAATCAAATAAGACCCTTTTTGCATAGAAACGGTTTTTCCAAAGGAAGTCTTAATTTGCCTTTCTATACCATATCTTTCAAAAATTGGGACATGACTTTCATATAAATTTACAATAGATGTTTTTTTAGGTGCAATCGTTTGAATGTAATCTTTAATTTCAGAATACATTTCTGAATCGTCAACATGAATTCCGGTAAAATTATCATCAAAAATATCTCTTAAAATACTTGATGATCGATTAATTTCACTTAAAATTTTAGCTGGATACTTATCAACTTTAGTTAATTTTTCACACATATTTTTCCAACGATTCAATAATCTCTGAAGATCAGAATCAAGTTCTGCAACTTTTTTATTTTTTGCAACCGTGCGAATAATTATTCCAAAACCTTTAGGGCGAATACTTTTTACAATTTTATTAAGTCTAGACTTTTCTTCTTTACTCTCTATTTTTTGTGAGATCGAAACTCTATCAGAAAAAGGTATTAAAACCATAAATCTTCCAGCAAGAGAAAGCTCTGAACTTACTCTTGGACCTTTGGAGGAGATAGGCTCTTTTACAATTTGAACAAGTATTCTTTGTTTTGGTCGAATGAAATCTTCAATTTTTCCATCTTTTGGTATATCTTTTTCATAATGAAAATTCGACAATAAAAAATCTTTCTTTTTCCCCTTTTGAACAAGGGACACAAATTTCAAAACAGAAGATAATCTTGGGCCTAAATCATGATAGTGTAAAAACCCATCTTTTTGATAACCTACATTGATAAATGCTGCATTAAGTCCTGCAACAGGTTTTCTTATTGAAGAAATAAAAATATCTCCAACAGAAAACTTATTACTATCGATTTCTTGATTTAACTCAATTAGTTTTCCGTTATTCAGTAATGCAAAATCAACAGCAGAGGAATTTGATCGTATAACCAATTCTTTTTTCACTGTGACAAAATTTGTAGCTATAGTATTATTATAACTAATTAAACATTCAATTTTTCGGGAGGGAATGAATTCATTTCAGACCCCATGTCAAAGAGCGTAAATAAATTTTAGCTTTTTAAACACTATTTTTTCTTGTGGCGATTTGATCTTCTCCTTTTTTTCCTCTTATGCGTTGCAACTTTGTGACGCTTTCTTTTTTTACCACTAGGCATATGTTAATTATTATAAGTTAGTTAATCTAAATACAATTAAGAAACAGGTACTTTAGATTTGACACCATTTAGGAAAACTCTTGAAGGCTTGAAAGCAGGTATATTATGCGCAGGTATATTTACCGCAACATTTTTTGAAATATTTCTTCCTGTTTTTTTAGCACGAGTCTTAATAATAAAACTTCCGAAACCTCTTAGGTAAACATTTTCACCATTTTCTAAAGTCATTTTAACTTCTTCCATGAATTTCTCCACAGTTGCTTGTACATCAATTTTATCAATGCCTAGTTTATCTGAAACTTTTGAGACTATGTCAGCTTTTGTCATATCTAAAATGTTAATTAAATAAATGTTTTAAAAGCCCCCAAATATATAAATTTATATTATAAAACATTGTAAATTACTGTTTTATATTTTATGCTCATTCAGACTAAACTAATTAGCTGGTACCAAAAAAATAAAAGAACTTTCCCTTGGAGAAAAACAAAAGATCCATATAAAATATGGATTTCAGAAATTATTCTACAACAAACAAAAGCAGATAATGGAGTTTTGTATTATGAAAAGTTTTTAAAAATATTTCCAACCTTAAATGAATTAGCGAAATCAAGTGAGGAGGAAGTTCTTAAAGCATGGGAAGGTTTTGGTTATTATAGTCGTGCTAGAAATTTATTCCACACGGCTTGCAAAATATTTAAGGAATATGACAGTAAATTTCCAGATGATTTTAAGACACTTAAATCATTCAAAGGAATAGGTGATTATACAGCCAGTGCAATTGTATCGATTTGTTTTAATGTACCTGAGGGAGTGGTTGATGGAAATGTTTACAGGTTTATTTCAAGATTTTTCGGTATTAAAGATGATATTAATTTATATTCTTCCAAAAAGAAATTCAAAGAAAAAGTGAATTCTTTAATAAAGGGATTTGAACCAGGCCTTTTTAATCAGGCAATGATGGAATTTGGAGCACTTCAGTGTGTTCCAAGAAAACCTAAATGTAGTATTTGTACTTTAAAAGGGAATTGTTTTTCTTTCAAAAATAATCAAACTAGTTTTTTACCAATTAATTCAAAAAAAAAGAAAACTAAAACTAGATTTTTTAATTTCATAGTTTTTCACAATTCTTTCAAACAAGTAATTATAGAAAAAAGAGATACTGGAATATGGAAAAATTTATATCAATTTCCACTGTTAGAGACTAAAAAAAGTATAAAAAAAATATCAAGGGCAAAGATTATAGATATTTTAAAAAATTATTGTGATATAAAAGAATTCACTCTATCAAAATGGAACAATAAGCCCATAAAGAATATACTTTCACATCAACAGATTGAAGTTGATTTTTGGGTTGTAAAAATTGATAAGCATCTTAATGGGTATATTCATAAGAAAGATTTAATTAATTATCCAATGCCAAAGGTTTTACAAAATTTCAGAGAAAAGTTTTTTCTCTGCTAATCATATTCTTTATATTTGATTAACACTTACAAACTTAATTTATTGCATATTATGAGTGGAAGTTTAAATAAAGTTATGTTGATTGGCCATTTAGGTGATGATATCAAAATGCATTATTTTGAAGGAGGAGGTTGTGTTGGAAGATTTTCACTTGCTACTAATGAGACATATACCGATAAATCAAGTGGAGAAAAAGTTACTAATACAGACTGGCATAATATCTTAGTCAGAAATAAAGCTGCTGAAATTTGTCAAAAATATTTATCTAAAGGTGACAGAGTATATCTAGAAGGGCGTTTAAAAACAAGAAAATGGACAGCTGAAAATGGTCAGGATCGTTATACAACGGAAGTAAATGTTGATGAGTTTACTTTTTTAAATACTAGCAAAGGTAAACAAGGTTCAGTTGAGGAAAGTTCTGTTTCAAACTCAAATAAAGATTCTAAAGATTTACCCACTGAAGACGACCTTCCTTTTTAATCAAATTCATAGTTTTTGAGTTCTTTATATTTTCTCATCTCAATATTTTTATATAACGGGGAAGGATTTCCTTTTCTAAAAATAATTTTATTGATTATACTTTTGATATGTTCAGGGATAATTTCTGGTAGTGAAGTTGCTTTTTTTTCTTTAACCCGAAACCAACTTGCTTTGGTAAAGGGGAAAGATCAAAGTAGGTTAGATAAAATCAGAAAACTTCTAGACAAACCTAAACGTCTTTTAGCAACAATATTAATTGCAAATAACTTTATTAATATTGCAATAGTGCTTCTTTTCGCTTCTTTAGAAGGATTATACTTGAGCGATATAGAAAACCCTATCATTGTTTTGATAATACAGGTTGGTTTAATTACATTTTTAATTTTCTTTTTTGGAGATATACTACCTGAAATATATGCCATTAGAAATGTTCTTAAATTTTCGTTATTTATGGCGAATCCAATTTTTTTAATGGACAGATATTTACTTTTTTTTATAACTATTCCAATGAGTCGATTAACAGGATTTATGGAGTCGAAATTAGATCATAAAAGCAATGAGTTCTCTGTAGATAAATTATCTCAAGCTTTAGAATTGACATCCGATGATGAAACTACTGTTGATGAACAAAAAATACTTAAAGGAATTGTTTCTTTTGGGAATATCGAAACTAGACAAATCATGCGACCCAGAATAGATGTTTTTGCTATTAGTTATAAAATGACCATTGATAAAATAATTCCTTTAATTCTAGAGAAAGGATTTTCAAGAGTTCCTGTTTATGAAGAAAGTTTAGATCAAATAAAAGGTCTTCTATACATAAAAGATTTACTCCCACATATAAATAAAAAAGATTATGACTGGAATAAAATCATCAAGCCAGCATTTTATGTAACTGAAAATAAAAAAATAGATGATTTATTAATGGAATTTAAGCAAAAGAAGATTCATTTGGCTGTTGTCGTTGATGAGTATGGAGGAACTTCTGGTATTATAACTCTTGAAGATGTTATTGAGGAAATAGTTGGAGACATAAGTGATGAATTTGATGATGATTATTTAAACTACTCAAAATTGGATGATAGAACATTTATTTTTGACGCAAAAATTAGTATGAATGATTTTTACAAAATAATAGAATTGGATGATCCAAAAGAATTTGAAGAAACTAAAGCTGATTCAGAATCCCTGGCAGGATTTCTTCTCGAAGTTGCACAAGAATTCCCTGAAATGGGACAACAAATCATATTTGATAAATATAAATTTATCATAGAATCTGCAGATAAAAAAGGAATAAAGACAATAAAAATTATTCTCCCTAAAAAATGAAAAAATTAGTATTTACAGGATCAATTGTACTTACATATTTATTTTTAGGTTGTGAAGAGGTATCAATTCCTAAACCCTACGCAATGTTAAGATTAGAATACCCATCACCTAATTATGAAATAATTACTAATGATTTTCCATTCACTTTTGAATATAATTCACTTGCAACTCTAAAGAAAGCTTCAAAACAAGCGCCAAATATAGAATATAAACTCATGGAAGCGACTTTATATTTATCATACATATCAGTCAGTAATAATATTGATTCTCTACTTAATGATGCATATAAACTTCCGGCAAAGCACATTATAAAAGCTGATGAAATTCCAGAGAAAATATTCCTTAATGATGACAATAAAACATACGGAGCGTTATTTTCAGTAGTTGGGGATGCNGCATCTCAAATACAGTTTTTTGTAACTGATAGCACTAAAAATTTTTTGATGGGTTCTCTTTATTTTTATTCAAAACCAAATTATGATTCAATTATGCCGGCTGCAAAATACATTGAAAGAGATGTTGTGCATTTAATGGAAAGTTTAAAATGGAATTATTAAAATANATTNTGCAATTTGAGACTATCTAAAAAAATTGTTTGGATAGGATTTATTTAAAATTATTTTTTTTGTTAAAAATTCAACTTTTTGAGGTCCCATGTTTTGAATTACCTTATGTGGGAAGAGTATTTTTTCAAATTCTTTGTAATCAGCAAAAACCGCTTCATTTGAAATGGTTCCATCGGGAGATTCAATTATTTCAATGGATTTGATTTTGAGGAAATTATTTATCGAGTAATAATTAGTTTTAGATTCTGACCATTTAATTTCATATGCCTGTTCTCCATCTATATTTACAATTCCTAAAAGTTCTAATTTATTAGGATTAATATTAACCTCAGGGAANAAAATATTTTCNTCTCCAAAAATTTTATCTATTTCTTCTCTTTCCATAGGGATTTTTTTCCCCTGAATTTCATTGAAGCCAATGCTATCATTTATAACTTGTTTTTGCATTAAACTTCCCATCATTTTTATTTCTAAAGACTTCTGTTTTTTTATTGTTTCGATGTTACGAACTTCAATTTTCATTCCTTGAATCATTGCTTCTGAAACAGACTCTTTTGAACTTATTTTTAATAATCTTTCCCTGCCTCCTATTGCATTAATATAGTTTTCAATTATATCAGCAGAACTAATTCCTTCAGGAATCGTTTTAGAAAATTCTGGTTTAGGAGTTTCAACACCAAATTTGTCAAAATATTTTACAGGGAGTAAGCGATTATTAAAATAAATTTTTTCTAATCCATTAATGACTTCTTTACCCTTTCCCGTTATGATTATTCTTGCATTATCTAACATAAAGTATTTTTTAGAAACACGTTGAATATCCTCTATGGAAACTTGATTTAAATTTTTTAGAAAATTTCTATAAAAACTTTTTGGGAGNTCTTGAGTTCTTGTTGTTATAATAAAATTAGCNATAGTTCCAGGGTCTTCAAGTGTTCTGACAAAAGCCCCAGCATATTTTGATTTTACCAGATTTAACTCCTCTATCTTTACAGGATTTTTTCTTAAAAAATCTATTTCATTTATCATTTCTATAATTGCACTATCAGTCACTGCATTTCTGACACTGGCAAAGGCTCTAAACCTTGCTTTTGTTTTGTGTGAGTCATTAAAAACGGAATATGAGCCATATGTGTATCCTTTATCTTCTCTGAGATTTTGATGAAGTTTTGCCTCAGCACCTCCACCTAAGATTTGGTTTGCTACTAAAACAGGGAAATAGTCCGGATTTGATTTATCTAGTGAGGCAGTATTAATTAATGAAATTTCAGATTGGACTGCATTATCCATATTAACAAAATTTATCTCTGTTCTAATTGGATTTAATGGTTCGGGGAAGGATTTAATTACTATATCTTTACGCTTCCATTTACTAAATAAATCTTCAATCTGTTTCTTAACTTTTTTATAGTCTACGTCACCAACAATAACTAGATATGAATTATTTGGACTAACATAATTGTTATATATTATTTCAATATCTTTTAGAGTAATATTTTCAATACTTTCTTTGGAAATATATTCCCCATAGGGATGATTAGCACCATATGATAAAAAATTTTCTACTCTTCTAGCGATTGTCTCAATATCTTTTTCTGAGGCCTTAATTTGTTCAAGTAATTTTTCTTTTTCTTTATCAAATTCATTCTGAGAAAAGTTAGGATTTATTAAACCCTCCGACATTAATTCTAGAATCCTTGGGAAATATCTTGATAGAGAACTAGCAAAAGTTCCATTTATACTGAATGAAATTCTTGCNCCAAGAAAATCTATTTCTTCTTCAAAATCANCNTTAGATATGTTTTTTGATCCATTTCCATGCATCTGGTTAAATATTGCCAGGGAGCCAGCTTTTGATCCTTCAAAAATCATAGGAATATCAGTNGTTAATCTTGCAGAAACACGAGGTAATTTTTTGTCTTCAATAATTAAAACGGTCAACCCGTTATTTAATTTAAATTCTTTTGGATCTTTAAATATTATTTCAGGAGATGGACCTGGGATAGGCTGAATGGATCTATTAATTTGAGAGAATAAAGAAACATTACAAATAAATAAAGCTACAAAGAAGAAATTTTTTTTCATGATAAGTTTATTTTTTTGGTAAATATTTCAAGATTACACGCCTATTTTTATCTAACAAATTTTTTGCAACTGATCTTATTTCTTCTTTGGTAATTGATCGATAGATTTCAATTTCAGAATTAATAAGATTTGTATCTCCATGAATTGCATAATAAACAGCAAGTGATCGAGCAATATTATCAAGATTAGAATTTGAATTTATATAATTTAGTTCAAATTTATTTTGCAATTTTTTGTAATCTCGATCAGAAATTAAATCATCTTGTATTTTCTTTATTTCCTGATCAATTTCTTTAATTATTGAATCTAAATCATTATCTCCAAGAGGCAAACTAATCATAACATAAGTACTGTAATCCTCCTGACTTAAGTTAAGAGCTGTTGCTTGGAGAGCAATTTTATTTTCCTCTACTAAGCGTTTATAAATTTTAGAACTTTTACCGCTGAATAAATAAGCTGAAATCATTTCAATAATTCTATTTTCACGGCTTTTCATAGATGGGTTTAAATAAGCTATAAATAATGCTGGAATTTGAATATTATTATCATACGCAACAGCACTTCTTAAAGTTTCAATTTTTTCTTCTATTGGGAAAGATCTCATTATTTTCTTTCCTTTTGGAATATCTCCAAAATATTCAGAGATCATTTTTTTAGTTTTTTTTATTTCAAAGTCACCAGCAATAACTAGAATTGCATTATTTGGAACATAAAATTTTTTATTAAAGTCAAGNAATTCATCCAAACTTGCCGCATCAAGATGATCCATTTCACCAAAAGGGGGACGTTTGTATGGATGCTTTTTATATACAGTTTTATTTATATTTTCTTGCCATTTCATGTATGGACTATTNTCAACTTTCAATCTTTTTTCTTCCTTAACAACTTCTCTTTGTGTTTGAACCTCTTTTTCAGTAATTATTGGGTGAAGCATTCTTTCAGATTCCATCCATAATGAAAGTTCTAAATTATTAGATGGGAATTTTTCAAAGTAATAAGTATAGTCCTCTGTAGTTTCAGCATTACCCATTCCTCCATTTGAATTTAAAATATTATCCCATTGACCAAGAGGAATATTTTTACTTCCTTCAAATAATAAGTGCTCAAAAAAATGAGCGAATCCAGTTCTGTCAGAAGGCCCATCTTTAGACCCTACCTTATATAAAACAGATGTGCTAACAAGAGGGATGGAATTATCTTGGTGAAGAATCACGTGAAGACCGTTGTCAAGATCATATTCTTCAAAAGTTATTTTTTGCGCATTAAGACAAACACAAATTAGATATATTATTGAATAAACTTTGAATTTCATAAAACTCTAATTAAGATTATGTAAGAAATTGTTAATTTTTTAAATTTATAACAATCATAAAAATTAATCGGCATGAAATATACCTGTTTTTTTATTCTTAATTTATTTTTTTCTAATTTTATTTTTGCTCAAGTATATCTATTCACATCTGAAGAAAATGGTCAAGTTATTGAGAATAGAATTTTAATGGATGATGATTATTTTGTTCAAACATCTTTTTTATCAAATCCACCAACATTTATAAAAACCTTAGGAGGGTTTTACACTAAGCATGATAATATGATTAAAGTAGATTTAGAGTTTAACTCTAATTTTTCTAATGACAGTATCAAGTCAATTATCATAAACAATCAAAACCGCTGGGTCAAAATTTCAAAACCTAAAAAATTACTACAAGGCAAGTGGTTAATGGCAGGAAGAGTTACTGATGATGGTGAGCGAAGAAGAGATTTAACTCGATCAAGAAAAACAATGAAAATTCTAATTGATGGTTATTTCCAATGGATAGCTTTTGATACATCTTCTTTTCGATTTTCAGGATCTGGAGGTGGAGAGTATTTCACAAATGATGGTAAGTACAAAGAAAAAATATCATATTTCTCTAGAGATAATAATAAGGTAGGCATTGAATTAATCTTTGATTTTAAACTCAAGGGCTTTGATTGGTATCATAAGGGGTTGAGCAGTAAGGGAGATCCATTTCACGAAATTTGGACAAGAAGGATTAATCTAGATTGATCGCTCCATAGGACAAGTTATATATGATTCTAAATTTTTTTTAAATGCATTTACAATTTAATTATCTGATTAATATTTATGAATAAAGTAGTTGTTGTAGCTGCTAAAAGAACTCCTATTGGTTCTTTTATGGGCTCGCTTTCTGAGATATCAGCACCTTCTTTGGGAGCAATAGTAGTTAAGGAGTTATTATCTTCAATTAGATTAGATCCATCAGAAGTTGATGAGGTTTTCATGGGACAGGTCCTTCAAGCTGGTGCAGGGCAAGCTCCTGCTAGACAAGTAGCTTTAAATTCTGGAATGTCAAATAGTGTTCCATGTACAACAATTAATAAGGTATGTGCTTCCGGGATGAAATCAATAATGCTTGGAGCTCAGGCAATTAAAACAGGTGATGCAGAAATAGTTATAGCTGGTGGTATGGAGAATATGAGTATGAGCCCTCATTTTATTTCATTGCGTAAAGGAAATAAATTTGGATCTTCAAGTTTAAAAGATATTATGGAAAATGATGGACTTCTAGACGCTTATGATAAAGTTTCGATGGGAGTTTTTGCCGATGAGTGTGCAAGAAAATATAAAATATCAAGACAAGAACAAGATCGCTTTGCAATTGAATCTTATAAAAGAAGCTCTAATGCTTGGAGATTAAATAAGTTTAAAGATGAAATTGTTCCAGTTAATATTCATAAAAAAGAGGGAAATTCAATTTTTAAAGAAGATGAAGAATTAAAAAATTTTCAAATTGAAAAGATTCCTGCTTTAAGACCTTCTTTTTCTAAAGACGGAACAGCTACTGTAGCAAATTCATCTACAATTAATGATGGGGCCGCAGCTGTTATTTTAATGAGTGAAGAAAAAGCTAAATATTTGGGAATTAAACCATTAGCATCAATACTTTCACAAGCTGATGCCTCAGTTGAACCTAAATGGTTTACTACAGCTCCTTCAAAAGCTTTGCCAATTGCAATAAATAAGGCTGATATTACAATTGATGAAATTGATTACTTTGAACTTAATGAAGCATTTTCAGTTGTTGGGCTGGCAAATATTAAAATTTTAGGATTAGACCCAAATAAGGTTAATGTAAATGGAGGGGCCGTATCACTTGGGCATCCGATAGGTTGTTCCGGAGCTAGAATTGTTGTTACCTTACTTCACACACTGAAAAACGATGGTAAATATGGAGCTGTTGGAATATGTAATGGAGGAGGAGGTGCATCTGCAATGATTTTTAAAGCAATTAAATAAAGCTTGATTTTTTTTATTAAAGGAGATATTAAAATTTAAACCTGCTAAATAAATATTTTAAATGAAAATTCAGCAGGTTTAAAAATTTTATTAAACAAAATAATTAGCTTATTAAGTAACATTGTAAAACTATTAATAGAATTGTTAAGGGTTTTATAATAGATGGTTAAAAATGAGTTAATTTTTTATGATAAAAGAAACTACTATTTATCATGAGATAATCCGTAACCAATAGGTTCCAAATTTTGTATATTTAAACAACTTACTAAAGCTATGGCATTAAAAAAATTTTCATATGGTAAAGATCGACTTACTCTTGAATCGTCAATGAAAATTTTAAATGGTGATTTAAATTGTCATATAGAAAAAGATGTTTTAGAAAAAATAAATAACTCTAGGGAAAATATTGAGAGTATTATAAAATCTGGTGATAAAATTTATGGGGTTAATACTGGAATAGGGACACTATGTAGCACAATTATTTCAAATGAGGATTCCAGCCTATTACAAGAGAATCTGCTAAAAAGTCATGCAGTTGGAGTAGGAAAAAGTGTGCCTATAGAAATTTCAAAATTGATGCTAATATTGAAAACCCATTCACTATGCAAAGGATTTTCAGGCATTAGAATAGATGTCATAGAAAGAATTTCTTGGCATATAGAAAAAGATATTATTCCAGTTGTTCCATCACAAGGATCTGTAGGGGCTTCTGGAGATTTAGCTCCTTTAGCTCATTTATTTTTACCCCTAATTGGCAAGGGGAAATTACTATATAAAGGGAAAGAATTCGAAACTAAAAAAGTCTTAGATCAAGAAAAAAAATTACCGTTAAAGCTAAAGGAGAAGGAAGGCCTTGCCCTAATCAATGGGACACAATTTATTTCTGCATTTACATGTTTTGCATTAGATAAGTATAAAAACTGTTTAATTAATGCAGACATTATTTCTGCATTTAGTATAGAGGCAACAAAAAGCTCTTTAAAACCATTTAGCAGAAAAATTCAAGAATTAAGACCTTACAATGGATCTTCTGTTGTAATCAATAGGATTAATGATTTATTATTGGGCTCCCAGATATTAGAGTCTCACAGAGATTGTGATAAAGTTCAAGACCCTTATTCTATAAGATGTATTCCTCAAGTTCACGGCGCAAGTTGGGACGCTTATTTACATTTGAAAAATACATTAGAAATAGAACTAAATTCAGTTACAGATAATCCAATAATTATTGATCGAAAAGAAGTTATAAGTGGTGGAAATTTTCATGGACAACCAATTGCTATGCCAATAGATTACAATGTTCTTGCTGCCTCGGAGATTGGAAATATTTCTGATAGACGAATCTTTTTACTTTTGGAGGGGAATGATGTGGTGCCTAAGTTATTAATAAAAAAAACAGGAGTAAATTCAGGTTTTATGATATTGCAATATACCTCAGCTGCATTGACCAGCGAAAATAAAAATCTATGTTTTCCAGCAAGTGCAGATTCCATAACTACATCTTTAGGACAAGAAGATCATGTTAGTATGGGATCCATTGGAGCTGTAAAGTTTTTAAAAGTATTAGAGAACTTAGAAAAAATTTTAGCAATTGAACTTATTTGTTCTACTCAAGCAATGGATTTTCTTAAACCATTAAAATCTAGTAAGAAAATAAATAAATGTCATGATTATATTCGCTCAAAAATTAATCACTGTAAAAAAGATAAAATTTTTACAAAAGATATAGATTCTGCTATTGGAATTATAAAATCAAAAAAATTAATTGAATTAACAGGCTAGCTCAATGGATACTATTTCATTTATAAAAAAGTATGCTGATCACCCAAAATACATGTCTCCAGTTGGGACCAAACTAAATACAAGAAGTTGGCAAACGGAAGCACCATTAAGGATGTTTTTAAATAATTTGAATGTAGAAGTGGCAGAGGATCCAAAAAATTTGATTGTTTATGGGGGCTCTGGTAAAGCTGCTAGAGATCTTGACTCAGCTAGAAAAATTATTGAAATGCTACTAAAATTGAACAATGATGAAAGTTTATTAGTTCAATCAGGAAAGCCAGTGGGTATTGTAAGGACTCATGAGCAAGCCCCTAGAGTTTTGATAGCTAATTCTAATCTGGTTCCTGCATGGGCTAATTGGGAACATTACGAGAAATTGAGAAAAAATGGCTTGATAATGTTTGGGCAAATGACTGCAGGTAGTTGGATCTATATAGGCACTCAAGGTATTTTACAAGGGACATATGAAACTTTTTCCTCATGTGCTGATAAACATTTTAATGGATCTTTAAGAGGGAAATTGTTAGTTTCAGGAGGATTAGGTGGAATGGGTGGAGCTCAACCTCTAGCTGCCACTATGAATGGAGCTACTTTTTTAGGGGCTGACATTGATCCTGAAAGAATTGAAAAAAGACTAAAGACAAAATACATTGACAGAATGACTTATTCTTATGAGGAAGCCAAGAAATGGATAATTGAAGCTAAGAATAAAAAGGAAAATCTTTCTGTTGGGCTGGTAAGTGACATCGGAGATTTATTAGAAAATTTAATAAATGATAATATTATTCCAGAGATTTTAACCGATCAGACCTCTGCTCATGATCCCATAAATGGATATGTTCCAAGTGGGCTTAAACTTGAAGAGGCAATTCAGTTGAGAAAAGAAAATCAAATCAAGTATAAAGATTTATCATTAAAAAGCATGGCTCGCCATGTAAATTTAATGCTAAAATTAAAATCATTAGGATCCATCACTTTTGATTATGGAAATAATTTAAGAGAATTCGCAAAGCAGGGAGGGGCTGAGGATGCTTTTAATTTTAATGGTTTTGTCCCTGAATATATTAGACCTCTTTTTTGCGAAGGCAAAGGACCTTTTCGATGGGTTGCTTTATCTGGTGATCCAAAAGACATATATACAACTGATGAAGCACTAATTAAAGCATTTCCTAATAATAAAAATTTAAGAACGTGGTTAACCCAAGCAGCAGAAAAAATCAAGTTTCAGGGGCTACCCTCTAGAATTTGTTGGCTAGGCATGGGTGAAAGAGAAAAAGCAGGTTTGATATTTAATGATCTTGTAAGAGAAGGGAAAATATCTGCTCCCATTGTAATTGGAAGGGATCATTTAGATTGTGGATCGGTCGCCTCTCCTTACAGAGAAACTGAGGGAATGCTTGATGGATCAGATGCTATTTCAGATTGGCCTTTACTTAATCTTATGTCAAATACTGCTGGAGGAGCGACATGGGTCTCATTTCATCATGGAGGAGGGGTTGGAATGGGATACTCTCAACATGCGGGTATGGTAATTTTAGTTGATGGCACCAACCGAGCAGAGACATGTATAAAAAGGGTACTACATAATGATCCTGCTTTAGGAATTATTAGGCATAGTGATGCAGGATATTCAGATGCTAATGAAAATCTAAAAAAGTTTAATCTAGAGATATAAAAATGAAGACTCTTTTTGGTCCGTTTACTCAGATTTTGACAATGTCAAATATGGCTTTTAAAGGATCTTTATCAGATGAACAGCTCAGAATAATTAAAAATGGAGGGATTATTGTTGAGGGAGATAGAATTGTTGAAGTTGGAAATTTTTCAGATCTCAAGCACATGTGTAAGTCAGTTCATGAAATAGAGTTTGAATGTATAATTCTCCCTGGACTTATAGATTGTCATACCCATATTTGTTTTGCTGGTTCAAGAGCTAATGAATATTCTAAAAAAATTCAAGGGATAAATTATCAGCAAATACTTTCAGAGGGAGGAGGAATTTATCAGACAATGGAGCAGACAGAATTGAATTCAGATGAAGAATTAAAAAAATTAACACTCAGCAGATTAAAAAGACATTTTTTTGAAGGTGTTTTAACATGTGAAGTTAAGAGCGGATATGGAATGGATTTAATTCAAGAGAGAAGACTGCTAAAAGTCATTAATCAAATTGAAAAAGAATGCCCAACAGATATAATTCCAACTTGTTTAGCCGCCCATGTTCCTCCAAAAAATAAAAATAATTTATCAAGGGAATACCTAAAATTAATCGTAAAAGAGTTGTTCCCCGCTTTAAAAAAAGAGAATCTTGCAAAAAGGGTTGATGTTTTTATTGAAAAAAATGCATTTAATATAAACGAAGCTGAGGAATTTTTAAATTCTGCAAGACAAAATGGATTCGATATTACTGCTCATACTAATCAATTTTCAAGTGGCGGACTTAGTATTGCTGTAAAAAGCGGCGCACTCAGTGTAGATCATTTAGAAGTGATATCAGATGAAGAGATTAAGCTTCTTTCAAATTCAGATACAACAGGTGTTGTTTTACCTGGATGTAGCTTAGGCTTAGGACTCCCTTTTGCACCTGCAAGAAAGATTTTAGATTCAGGGTGTAAATTAGCAATTGCTACTGATTGGAATCCAGGATCTGCTCCTATGGGTGATCTTTTAATGCAAGCGTCAATTCTGGCATCAAATCAAAAACTAAATAATGCTGAGATTTTTTCTGGACTTACATATAGATCAGCCAATGCTTTAGGGCTTAATGATAGGGGAATTATTGAGCCTAATAGAATTGCTGATTTCATTGGTTTCAAACTACCTGATTACAGAGAAATTCTTTATAATCAAGGAAAAATAAAGCCTTCATTTATTTGTAAAAGAGGGGAAGTATACGATAAATAAAAATTAATTTTATTGTTATGAATAAATTAATAGAGTGTGTGCCAAACTTTTCTGAAGGAAATGATAAAGAAATTTTGGACTCTATTGCTGAGGCTATAAGTAGTACTAAAGGAGTTACTTTATTAAATGTAGACCCAGGAAAAGCCACTAATAGAACTGTAATGACTTTTGTTGGAAGCCCTGAAGAAGTTATTGACGCAGCTTTTTATGCAATAAAAGTTGCTTCAGAGAAAATTGACATGTCGAAACATAAGGGAGAACATCCAAGATTTGGCGCTACTGATGTTTGTCCATTAATTCCAATCTCCAATGTAACTTTTGATGAGCTTGTTCCCTATGCTGAAAAACTTGGTAAGAGGGTAGCAAAAGAGTTAAAAATACCTGTTTATTTATATGAACATGCGGCAAAAAATAAAGAGAGGAAAAATTTAGCTAATGTTAGATCTGGTGAATATGAAGGTTTAAAGAAAAAACTTACAAAAAAGACTTGGAAACCTGATTTTGGAACAACTGTTTTTAATAAAAAATCTGGAGCATTGGCTATTGGAGTCAGAGATTTTTTAATTGCTTACAATATTAATTTAAATACTAAATCTACTCGATTGGCTAATGCAATTGCATTTGATGTAAGGGAAAAAGGGAGAATTAAAAGAAAAGGTCATCCTGTTATTGGAGATATAGTTTATGATAACAAAGGTAATCCCTCGACAATTCCAGGATCATTAAAACACGTAAAAGCTATTGGCTGGTATATTGAGGAATTTGGAATTTCTCAAATTTCAATGAATTTAACCAATATTAATCAAACACCTATCCATGTGGTATTTGATGAGGTTTCCAAAAAGGCTGAAAAAAGAGGAGCTAGAGTTACTGGATCTGAGATTGTTGGATTAATCCCATTGAAGCCGATGCTCGATGCGGGAAAGTATTTTTTAAAAAAACAAAATAGGTCTGTTGGCATTCCAGAGATTGATATAATTAGTATTGCAATTGAATCTTTGGGTCTTAATCAAGTTAAAAAATTTATTCCCGAGAAGAATATAATAGAATATTATTTAGAGTCCTTATTCGATGATAAAAAGAAAATAATTGAACTCAAGGCAAGTGAGTTTTCTGATGAAGTAGCAAGAGAATCTCCTGCACCTGGAGGCGGATCTGTCTCGGCTTATGTAGGAGCACTAGGTTCTTCACTTGGAGAAATGGTTGCTAACCTCTCTGCAAATAAAAGAGGGTGGGAAGAAAGGGTTGAAAAGTTTAGTTCCATAGCAAACCAGATTGATGAGATAAGAAAAGATTTATTGTTTTTAGTTGATGAGGACTCAAATTCTTTTGATAGAATTATGTCATCATTCAAATTGCCAAATAATAGTGAAGAGGAAAAAAAGATTAGATTAAAAGCAATTTATGATTCTTCAATCTACGCTGCAGAGGTTCCTCTTAGAGTTATGAATAGATCATATGATTGTTACGAATTAATTTTTGAATTGGCTAAGAATGGGAATCAAAATTCTATATCTGATGCAGGAGTAGCATGTCTATGTATACATGCAGCAATTTATGGAGCTTACTTAAATGTAAAGATTAACTTAAAAGATATTTCTAATGATCAAGGAATATTAAAAAAGGCAAATCAAATAATTAAAAAATCCGCTTTTGAAAGAGATAAAATAATAAGTTTTATTGAAGAGGTTATTTAATCTTTTACTACTAAGATTTAAGCTGATTCCTATTTTTTATTACATTTAGTAAACCTTAAGTTTATATAATTAGGCAAAGCATATGAAACATCTAATAACATTTTTGATTTCAATTATTATTTTACAGTCTTCTTTAGCCCAGGATGATAAAGATAAACCAGACAAGAAAGAAGATAAAAAAGAAAAAGATTTACCATTAAAAGCTGAACGCTTTATTAAAATAGATACCGATGAGGGAACTTGGACTTCATTAGATGTTAGCCCCGATGGAAAAAAAATTGCATTTGACCTGCTCGGAGATCTTTACATAATACCAATTGAAGGGGGAAAGGCTCAGCGGATTACAAAAGGACTTGCGTTTGATTCACAACCTAAATTCTCTCCAGATGGGAATGAAATCTTATTCTTGTCAGATAGAAGTGGCGGGAATAATGTTTGGATAATTAATATAAAAAATAAAGATACTATCCAAGTTACCAAAGGAGATAAAAAGAATGTGCAATCAGCTGATTGGTCTCCTGATGGAGATTATATTGTTGTTAGTCAAGGCACAAGAAATTTAAAGCTTCATATGTATCACAAAGAAGGGGGAGGAGGAGTCAAGCTTATTAAAAAACCTGAATCATTAAAAACAGTTGAACCTGCATTTAGTAGTGATGGAAGACATATATGGTATTCTAGAAGATCAAGATCATGGCAGTATAATGCAAGATTTCCTCAATATCAGTTAGCAGTTTATGATCGTGATACTGGAGAAAGTCAAACAGTAACTTCAAGATACGGATCTGCTTTCTCTCCAACTTTATCTCCTGATGGTAAATGGCTAGTTTATGGAACTAGGTGGAATGATCAAACGGGATTAATTCGCAGGAATCTTCTGACTGGAGATGAAAAATGGTTAGCTTATCCAGTCCAAAAAGATGATAAAGAGGCTATTGCCCCAATGGGAGTTCTACCAGCAATGTCATTTACTCCAGATAGTAACTTTTTGATTGCATCTTATGGCGGTAAGATTAATAAAGTACCAATATCGGGAGGTTCGGCAACTAATATTCCATTCAAAGTTGAGGAAGAAGTTGCTATGGGACCTTTATTAAAATTTAATTATCCAATTGAAGATGATGAATTAATGACCGTTACTCAAATTAGAGATCCTATTGTTTCACCAGATGGAAAAATAGTTGTTTTTACTGCACTTAATCGTCTTTATAAAATGGATTTTATTTCTCGTAATCCAAAGAGAATTACAGATTTTAATTTCACAGAGGCACAGCCAACATGGAGTCCTGATGGGAAGCAAATAGCTTTTGTTACTTGGAATAATTCAAATGAAGGACATTTATACAAAGTAAATATTGAGGGCAAGAGTAAGCCTCAGAAAATTAGTAAAATGCCTGCTATTTATTCACAACCGGCATGGCATCGCTCTAATAAAATAGTTGTCATAAAGGGCAGTCGACAAGAATATGCTGATTCACCAGATTGGTCAGCTTTCAATACATATGATGATATAGTTTGGTTTAATTCAAGAGGGGGTGAATCTCAATTTATTACCAAAGCAAAAGGTAGAACAAACCCTCATTTTATTTCAGGGGATGAGCGCATTTATTTACATAAGGGGAATAATGGACTAGTTTCAATAAGGTGGGATGGTTCTGATGAGAAAAAGCATGTTCAAATAGAAGGAATTACTACATATGGATCATCAGTTTATGACGATCATCATTTGTTAAGTGATAAATCACAAGCAGTTAGGAAGCCATCAAAAGCTGAAATAATATTAAAATCTCCAAAAGGGCCATATGCACTAGCAAAAATAAATAATGATATTTATGTAACGACTATTCCTTATTCAGGACTTGATACTCTTAAAATTAATGTTAGCGATCCTGATAAAGCAATTTTCCCATCTTTAAAATTAACTAAAATAGGTGGAGAATTTCCTACTTGGAGTCAAGATGGGGAAAGTATTTATTGGTCATTAGGGAATGCATTGTTTAGTTACAATTTGTCTGCAGGAATGGCTAGTAAACTTGAAATGAAAAAGAATAAAGAAAAAAGTGAAGATAAAGATGAAAATGAAGATAAGGAAGAAAAAGAAGAAGAAAAATACTCAGCAAGTGAAATAAAGATAAAGGTTCAAGTAAAACGAGATATTCCAAAAGCGAAATTCCTTTTAAAAAATGCCAGAATAATTACGATGAAAGATGATCAGATCATTGAAAACGGTTCTATATTAATTGAAAATAATCGAATAGTAAATGTTTTTTCTGGAGATGAATCATTAAGAAACGAAGATTATTATGAAATAGATGTGATGGGCAAGACAATTGTTCCAGGATTTGTGGACACTCATGCTCACATGTGGCCTATATGGGGAATTCATAAGAATCAAGCATGGACGTATACAGCAAATTTAGCATATGGCGTAACAACAACAAGAGACCCGCAAACAGCAACAACAGACGTGCTAACTTACTCATCAATGGTTGATGCAGGAATGATATTAGGTCCTAGAGTTTACTCTACTGGTCCTGGAGTAGGTTATTGGGGATATAATATTAAAAGTCTTGATCACGCAAGAGACGTTTTAAAACAATATTCTGAGTATTATAATACAAAAACCATTAAGATGTATTTGACGGGCAATAGGCAACATAGGCAGTGGATAATTATGGCAGCTAAAGAGCAAAAGCTTATGCCAACAACTGAAGGCGGACTTGATTTCAAACTCAATATAACTCAGATTATTGATGGATATCCGGGTCAGGAGCACAATTTTCCAGTCTATCCAATTTATAAAGATCTTATAAAATTTACTGCGGAATCAAAAATGGCATATACTCCTACTTTCTTAGTTACTTATGGAGGTCCTCATGCTGAGAATTATTTTTTTGCAAAAGAGAATGTAAATGGAGATCCAAAACTTAACCGATTCACCCCTAAATCAGAATTAGATTATAAGTCAAGAAGAAGAAATGCTGGATGGTTTATGGATGAAGAATATCCTTTTGATGATCTCGCTGTATTTGTTAAAGACCTTGTTGAAGCTGACGGGATTGCAGGGGTTGGCTCTCATGGGCAACTTCAAGGACTAGGATATCACTGGGAGCTATGGAGCATGCAAGCAGGAGGAATGTCAGAACATGATGCACTTAGAGTAGCCACAATTATAGGAGCAGAAGCACTTGGACTAGAAGATGATTTAGGCAGTATTGAGTCAGGGAAGTTGGCTGATCTTGTTATTTTGGATGAAGATCCCTTAATAAATATTCGTAACACAAACTCTGTTTTTATGGTAATTAAAAATGGCAGAGTTTATGATGGAGATACATTAGATGAGATCTACCCAGACAAAGAAAAGTTTTCATTTGATGAATGGACCCAATCAAGTCCAAATGAAAAT
Source organism: Flavobacteriaceae bacterium (assembly GCA_002728855.1). Taxonomy (GTDB): domain Bacteria; phylum Bacteroidota; class Bacteroidia; order Flavobacteriales; family Flavobacteriaceae. The sequence continues at coordinate 9,615 of PBWA01000007.1, read as the reverse complement.
CTACCAGGAATAAAATAAATTTATGATGAAAAATTTAAAACAACTATTATCTGGATTAATCATTTTTTTATTTGTTGGATGCTCAACTTCAGATCAGTATTCCAAAGAGGTAATAAAAGCAGATCAGCTTATTTCAAATGTTCTTAATGCAAATNATTTGCCNGGAATNTCCGTNACAATTCTNAAANANNGTAANANNNTTTACTCNAAGGGNTTTGGNTATGCAGATATNGAANAAAAGANAAAAATTNTACCTTCTAACACTAGATTTAGAATAGGNAGTTTTTCAAAAACNCTTGCTACATCTGCTTTAATGAAATTAGTTGAAGANAATAAAATAAATCTNGATAGNAGNATATANTTTTATGTCCCNNATTATCCTAAAAAGANATGGGATTTTACNNCAAGACAAATTGCTGGTCANCTCTCAGGAATGAGACACTACAGNGGAGATGAAATGATGATTAATAAAAANTTTTNAAANGTTGAAGACGCCTTAAGTATTTTTAAAACTGATTCTCTTTTGCATNAACCAGANACAAAATANAAATATTCTACCCACTCTTGGACNCTTCTAAGTTTGATNATAGAAAATGCATCTGGGGAGTCGTTTTTAGATTTTATGCAAGATTATGTTTTTGATCCCTTAGAAATGAAAAAAACNCATGCAGAGAAGATAGATTTAATGGGTGTTGAGAAGGTTANATATTACTATTTGGATTCAACAAAAACTGCNGTCCTTGCNCCTGAAGTTAATAANAGCTGGAAATGGGCTGGAGGAGGATTTATATCAACTACAGAAGANGTAGCAAAATTTTTATGGAAACATTCNANNTATGANTANNTAACTNAAAANAGNATANTNGAAATGACNACTCCTCAAAAAACNAANGANGGNNAGACNACTAATTANGGATTAGGNTGGAGAACACGTTATGATAAAANCAANAATGTTTTNATTGGACATACTGGNGGTTCNGTTGGAGGGACTACCTATGCTTTTATGGCTCCTCATTCCAATACAATTGTTGTGATGACAACCAACTTGTCAAGCGCTAGCTTTGGAAGTTTAGCAAATGATTTGTTTGAGTTATTTGAATAATTAAAATTTTAGTATTCAATTGTTCCTCCATCGAAGGGGAATAGCTTTTTGATTGGACCGTATTTATAGTCTAATGCATCTAGTCGTATTGTTCCAAACCAATCTCCAGGAGCATCAACAACAAANATAGTTTTTGCATAGCCCGTCTCATCAAAACCTCTTCTGAAGTGAACTCTAGATTTNACAACAAAGACATCATAATTTTTNGGATCTATAGGNCCAAATTNTAANGNTTNAGGAACTATTATTTGTTTATAGGTTGGAGTAATTATTAATACGTTATTATTTCCAAAACCAATTGCAGCAATATTTTCATAACCCCATCTAGGACCAAAAAANAGAACCTTTCCCTTNATTTTTATTGGTTCTCCTGCTTGCTCTCCTGTNAATCCTCCAACTAACCTGTCGAATGAATCACCAGGTTTAGCGCCTTGATTTTTAAGAGCCTCTAATGCTCTCTCATCTCTTAGCGCAGCATAAAGTATGTTNTCAACTTTTTGGTTAATTAATTCTTTTAAAATCCATGTTGCATCTCCTGGTCTATCAGAATAATCNCCTAAAACAACAGGGNTTTCATTTTTTGCTATAGCTTTTTTAGTCTTATATACAGCTTCTTTTGGAAGAGGGAAATCTTGGTCTACAAAGTCTTTTCTAACTCTCCAAATATAATCAGCCATGTCNTCTGCTATTGAGTCAGCTAATTTTTGATCATTATTTGTAGTTACATGAACTGTTGCNCCAATATCTGGAACATCTGACCAAGGGAACCCATAAAAAACACTAACAAATGCATCCTTGTTTCTGGCCTCCCATCTTCTAGCCCTTTCCATAATATCCATTACAGGTGATTTCCCAGTCCATTGAAGGACAGTTCCTGTTACAANAGGAGGTTTTCTTGAAGAGGANGTTGGTTTATATAGCCCATTAACAGTTCTGTANAAGAAATTAGCAGACCTTTCTCCTTGGAGAAAAGCATCGTAATGAGGAAATCTTTTTGTTACAAAGGCAGCATCTGCCCAATNTAAAAATTCCTTGTCTTCATTGCCGTGAAGATCAAAAGAGGCAGCAATAGGNACATTAGGTCCAACCAGCTCTCTTACTCTTTTTGCAATTTCAGCTTCAGGCCTTGGAATTTCTCTCACAGCCATGGCTCCATGTAAAGCTAAATATACTCCATCTACTGGGAGCTTACTTTTTAGATCATCCAAAATTATCTCCATAAAGTATTCAAAACTTTCTCTTGTATTCCAGCTCCTTGATGACCCTCCAAAAACAAAATCTGGAGAATTTATTCCAATTACCTCAACGTCTTTATAAGCCTTTGCTTGATGAACAAAACCTGATATATAGTTAGAATTAGGTTCTCCATTATTATAATTAATAAGCTTCTCTCCTTTGAGATAGGGACCATTGGTTGTCCAATCTTTAATCCCTGCATCTCCACCAGGGCAAAAAGTACAAGTTTCTTGTTGGTATTTGATAACAGCGAATCTAATTTTTTTTGTTTCTTTTTCACATCCAATGAAAAGTAGGGATATAATAAATAAGATAGTTAGGATGGAGGTTAATGATATTCTATATGTCATGCTAATTATTTTTATTGAAGATAAAAAATGTAGGGGTTTAAAAAAAGAGTTCTATTAATTTTAGATTTTTATTTTAAATAACCTTGGATAACCGACTCCTTCATCTTCTGAGGTTATCCAAAAGGTTGACTTGTTAATTATTTTAATAGCTTCAATTTGTGCATTTTTAATTGGAAGAATATATCTGATAAAGGAAATTTTATTAAGATTTTTAGAATCAAAATTATTTACTTTATAGAGGAATTGATCACCTTCAGAATTGTAGCCAACAAGCGCTATAGTATTCAATGATTCATTATAATCTGCGCCAGTGATTAGTGAACCAACAGGCAAACTTTTTGGAGAACTAAGATTATATGACCCAGGAGTTTTTGGAATAAAATACAGTTCAGTACTGTAGCTCTCTCTATTTTTTGAAAACAAAATTAATTCTTCAGATGTAGAGGCAAGAGATTCTGCATCGAATGGATGTTTTGATCTTCGATCAAAAGATTTTTGAGAATTGTATTGGATATTTATACTACCAAGACACTTGAATTTTTTTTTAGGATTAAGAATAATTATGCTTAGGTTTTTTCTTTTTCCAAAATTATTTCCAGTATTTGAAACGTATATAAATTCTCCATCATATGTTATATCTTCCCAATCGTCATTTTCCCCACAGGCTTTAATTTCAAACTTATCTAACAATTTACCCTTTTGATTAAACTCATAAAGAACAGGTAGGCCGCCTGAATCGTTATGGGTTATAAAATTATTGCCAAAAAACTCTAATCCTGATGTTTCATTAATTTCTCTTGGCAAAAAAATTTCTTCAATAACAGTTTGTCCTATAGATTTATTTAAGATAAAAAACGACAAGATTGATAGAATGTATTTTATCATTTTAGTTAAATGATTAATTCTTGTTAACTATTAATTTAAATTTTAGATTTTCATTTGGATCAACAATCCCGTTCATTAATTCAAAAGGGAGCTCAATATAATCTAAATTGGTTAATGTTTTAATTTTCAGGACTTTTTTTGAATAAGGAGGGATTTGAAATACTTTTCCATCTTCGTGAAAACTAAAAGAACCAGTATATCTAAGATTTAAAAGCGTAGCAGAATGATTTGTCAAAGTAAATTCACCAATTTGCTTCCCATTTGCGTATTTTAAGTTTCCTACTAAGAGATTTGATTTAATAATGGGTAATAAATTCTCCTCTTTACCAATTAAAAGATCTTTAAACCAAACAAAAGTTTTTCCCTGAAAAAGAGCTTTTTTAATCTGATTAATTTTTTTCCCCTCAGATATAACAAAAGTTATCGGTCGATGCCCTCCTTTGGGAATTTCAAACAACCAGTCTGTAAGACCGTGAATATCAGAATTTCCAATAATTGTAAGATTATTTTCAAGAGCAATTTTAAGGGCCTCTTCTGAAAAAGTAGTTTCATTTACAACTTCTACTCCATGGATCAATTTCTTTTTGATTAAATCTTCCTGCACTGGACTGAGCCTTGCTATTCCATCAGATCTTTGCGCATCCCAATTTGGATGATTCATAAAAACAAAACCTTGCTGAGCATTTGCCTCATTTATTGATGAAATAGCATTATTTCTTAATAGTTTGTTTGCATCTTTTATAAACACTGCATTAACATGTCCTATTGGCATTTCGCGAGTTATTTCAGCACCATTAATAACTCTTAACTTTTCTTGTCCTTTAGCTAATTCACTAGCAATTTGATAGGAACGATTTCGGTCAGGATGAGGAATATCTTCTTTATGTGGTTGATATTCTAGATGATCTGTCATAGCTATAAGATCTAGTCCTTCCCTTAGGGCCTCCCTGAGTCGAATATCAGGCCAAACAGATCCGTCAGAGAAAACCGTATGAATGTGTAAATCAGTAGCTGTTAAGTAAGAACCTTTAGGAGCTTTAAACAAAGGTTCAGTTTGTGAAAAAACAAATGATGGTAGTAGAAATAAAAAAGTGAATTTTTTAAAAAACTTTATCATGATCTACGTTTTTCTATTAAAGAATATTTTTATTTCAAATAAGGTAATTATTTCTTCCTAGAGAAAAAAATAAAAACGGATACAGGTTATCTTCCAAAATCATCCTCCAATCGAATAATATCATTTTCATCGGAAGGATTTTTTGCGTCAGTATGCTGCCATATTTCAGCAATTACAGCAGAATTTTTTAAACCTATTATTCGATGTCTTTCACCTTGATTTATTTTGATCTGATTTCCTGAATCAAATATTTCCATATTTTTTTGAGAATCATTTTTTGATCTGATTATTCCAACAGGACCTTTGAAGATTGACCAAATTTCGGCTCTACGCATATGATATTGCCAGGATAATCTTGAATTTGGATTTATAATTAAAATTTTAGGACTTAATTTCTCTGTTATTTTAAGAGATTCTATTTTTAACCCATCAAAAAATTGATTTGAAAACTTTTGAGACTGTTTTTCGTTAATTACTAAAAACCCCCCCCAAGGTCTGTTGAGGTCTTGAGATATTATTTGGTATCCAAAAGATTCTATCTCATTTCTGGTAATTAGGAAATATTCTCCCAACTTTTATTTTTTTATACGGGTATTGACCACCCATTACGATAAGACTTTGTTACAAATTTATTGGCTTCATCAAAATTTGTAATTTTCATATTCGGTCCATCCCACTGCAATTTTTTTCTGCCATAATAAACATTTCGTCCCGCTAAATCTTTTTTTCGTAACATTCGACTTCTTAGCCCTAAATTACCCATCAATACAGTCTCAGTAAATGGCCCTGAATATTCAAAAGAGGATGTAAGGGCTAAATGTTCCTTACTGTTATAGCCTGCCTTACAAGCCTCTGTCCATGCAGTATTATGTATTTGATCTAAATTTATCTTGTCAGTTTTAAAAACTATTGGAGCTTCACCCTTTTGATATAATGTAGGATTATTACCATATACTTGTGCAGTTATGACCCCTTTTTTCCCAATCATCATTGAAAGATTACCTGCTCCACTTTTTGTAAAAAAGTCGTCTCCAAGTAGATCAGGAACATTTGGAGTAATGCCTCCATCCATCCAAACTAATTCTATGCCATTTTTAGCATATGGGCTACTATCATATCGCAAAGTAACAACTGAGGAGAGTGGACATCCCTCAGGCGCATAATCCATATTCCACATTACGCTATAGTTAGTTGAAGTAGTGCATTCTACACTATTGGGATATCCCAGTTTTAATGTTTTATAAGGGACATCAAGAATATGGCAAGCCATGTCTCCTAAAGCTCCAGTTCCAAAGTCCCAATATCCTCTCCATGAAAATGGATGGAGACCAGGAGAATATGATCTTTTTTTAGCTGGACCCAACCAAAGATCCCAATCAAGGTCTTCTGGTTTCTCATTTTCATTTGATTTAGGTAAATTTTTCCCTTGAGGCCATACCGGACGATTTGTCCAAGCATTGATTTTTTCAATTTCTCCAATTTTACCCTGATCTATCCATTCTTGAACTTTCTGAACACCAGGATTAGAACCTCCTTGATTACCCATTTGAGTAACTACCTTATTTTCTTTAGCTGTTTTTCTCAGAAGTCTTGCTTCAGCAATAGTATGCGTTAGGGGTTTTTGAACATAAACATGTAGTTTTCTTTCCATACAAGCATGAGCAACTACAGCATGAGTATGATCAGGAGTTGATATAGTCACTGCATCAATATCTTTTTGCTTTTCAAGCATTTCCCTGTAGTCTTTGAAGATTTTAGCATCAGGAAATCGATCCATGGACTTTTTTGCATACTCAGGATGCACATCACATAAAGCGACAACCCTATTTTTTCCTTTGTTGTAAGCATTATTTATATCAGATGTTCCTTTTCCTCCAGATCCAACAGCAGCAATAGCAAGTTGATCACTTGGAGCAGTATAGCCTTTGCCTCCAAGAACATTGCGTGGAATAATAAAAAGACCAGATCCAATAAGTGCACTTTTTTTAATAAAATTTCGACGAGATTTATTTTTTTTCATAGATCAGCTTAATACTTGATGTATAAATATAATTTAGTTTATGGAATTTCAAATATTTAATTTTAAATTTTTTTATAAGATATTGAAATACAGTTTATAACAATAAATAAGAGCTGTTAGTTTTAAGAATAATTTTTATTTTTATGCTTAATTTTTTTGGGATCAGGCCTCTATCAACTTTATTATTCTTTCTATTAGGAATTCTTTTCAGTTATTCTCAAACTACATATTATGTTTCAAAGTCAGGCAATGATTCAAATAATGGGACAAATCTAAGCACACCTTTTCTGACAATAGGGAAAGCCATATCGGTCATTTCTGCAGGAGATAAAATTTATATAAGACATGGTGTTTATCACGAGGATTTAACATTAAATAATTTAGATGCAACTTCTAGTAATAAAACACTAATATCAAACTACAATGAAGAAAAAGTAATTATCGATGGAACTATTCCAATTTCTAATACCTGGTTAGATGATCAAATAGGGGGGACACCTGTTAAAAAAATTGAAAGTTTCACCTCTACTATAACTCAACTTTTTGTGGGTAATAATCAAATGGTTATGGCAAGATGGCCCAATGCTCAATTTTCAGATCTTTCAATTTATGATCATGATAATTGGGCTGAAGGTGTTGAAACAGGGAGTAGTGATGGTTCTATAATCATTGATGAAACAGTTGAAAATCCTGGATCATTGGATTTAACCAATTCAATTGGGGTATTGAATTTGGGCTCATTTAAAACCTATAACAGAGTTATAAATTCTCATGTCCAGCAAGCTGGCAATGATGTTTTTACTTATTCAAATCAAATAGGGAGTGGTTTTAAAACTAAGCATTATTATTTCTTTTTTGAAGGCAAAAAAGAATTTATAGACGCTAAAAGTGAGTGGTTTCTGGATAATAGTAATGATATACTTTATTTAAATCCGCCAACAGGAGTAGATCTTAATAAGGTTCCTATAAGAGGAAAAGTAAGAGATTATTCTATCAGTATTTCGGGGAGTGAATATTTAAAAATCAAGGGATTAACTTTTTTTGCAACTACTTTTAAAGCTCAAGGGAGTAGTAATCTAGAGATTGAATCCTGTAACTTTTATTACCCCTCTAATTCGCAAAGAATGCTTGGGAATCTTGCTGGAGCAAATGTGACTACTCTTGGGACTGGCTCTGGAAATTCAGCAAGAGTTGATAGCAGTACCGTAAGTGGTTGTTTATTTATTGATACTGAAGGTGAAGCTCTTGTTGTTTTTGGTGATGATAATACAATTAAAAACTCATATTTTAGAAATATTGATTGGTCTGCAACTGAATTAAATGGTCTAATGGTTAGTGTTTATGTCAATGGAAATAATAATAAGTTTAACAATAATGAAATTTATAATACAGGCGCTTCAGCAACTGTATGGCCTGGTACAGCATCTGAATTTTCCTACAACATAGTTTCAAGTACAGGGCACGCTCAATCTGATGGGGCAGTATTTCAGGGAACAAGTGCCTGCGTTGCTGGGTCAGAGGTACATCATAATTTTGTTTACGACACTGAGAAATATGCATTTCGATATGATGCTCCTGGAGGTGATGCTTCACAGGCTGGGAGCTTTGGGAAGATGCATCATAACATTGCAGATAATACTCTTGGTCTAATGATCAAAGGGAATAATCAGGTGATTGCGCATAATACGGTCTTAAATACAATAAGCAATAGAAATGACATAATTATTTTATCAGAGGATTGTTCCAATAACAGCACTTGGTTTTATAACAATTTAGCTGAGCGAATTGGAGCTCATAGAAGTGATGCAACGTTTTCAGCTCCTGGAACTTCTCCTATGCCAATGGGAGGTGTCGGATACATAAAAAATGGGAACAACTGGGAATTTTGTGATTCTGGGGACTCCTTTTATTCCGGGATAGGAACGGGTAGCTCAACTTCTAATTATGATGGAATTAATGTTTCTCGCCCTGGCATTACCTATGACAGTAATATTGAATCTTTGATAAGTTATAATGCAGGTAATGGTAAATCAATGGCTGATTATGTCCCTACAAGTAATAAAATATTGGACCAGGGAGCTTCTCCGACAAATGTCGTATCCACTTCTTTAACTACAACTGCCGCTCTTAATACTATTATCCCTCAAGTAGTATCTGGAAGTTCAGTTGATATAGGAGCATTGGAATCTGGCGCCCTATGGACTCCTGGGATAGATGGATGGACTCCTAATCAAACCATTGATTTGATGAGTATTTTCGCTCTTGAATCCTCAATTGTAACTAATTCATTAATCCTTCATTTTGATGCCTCGAATTCTTCATCTTATCCTGGGCAAGGAAATATTATATACGATTTAAGTGAGAATTATAATAATGGAACAATAAATGGAGCTTCATTTGTTAATACTAAAGGAGGTGAAATATATTTTGATGGCTCCAATGACTATATTCAATTAGACTCTCCATTCTCATATAATCAGCATACAATCGAATTTTGGATTTATAATGAAAGTAATGGTACAAATTGGGTATGGGATGCAAGAGATAGTAATAATGATGGATACATTTTGCATTATAGAGATTCCAATCCTCAATATTATGCTGGAAATAATGACATTAAAGGTGTTTATAATGGGACACATTTAAACTTGTGGAGACATGTAGTGGCTATAAAAGATGGTTCTAATATAAAATTATATGTAAATGGGGATCTTAAACATACTGTAGCTTCTTCATATTCGATAAATACAACTACTAATGTTAGAATTGGAGCAAGGAGTTTTGACCCTGTAGATAATGAATTTAAAGGTAAAATTGCTATCACTCGTTTTTATTCTAGAGGGCTTTCTGCTGAAGAGGTTTCTCAAAATTATGATGCTGAAAGAGGAAGGTTTGGAGTAACGCC